>DASRJO010000060.1:0-9643 GCA_035649435.1 Candidatus Krumholzibacteriia bacterium
CCGGCAAGACGACCTTGCTCAACGCGCTGTCGGCCTACATCCCCAGCGACGAGCGCATCCTCACCATCGAGGACGCGGCCGAGCTGCAGCTGCTGCAGCCGCACGTGGTGCGGCTCGAGACCCGGCCCGCGAACATCGAAGGCAAAGGCCAGATCACCCAGCGCGATCTGGTGCGCAACGCCCTACGCATGCGCCCCGACCGCATCATCGTCGGCGAAGTGCGCGGCGCCGAGGTGCTGGACATGTTGCAGGCGATGAACACGGGTCACGACGGCTCGCTGACCACCATCCACGCCAACAGCGCGCGCGAGGCTCTGCATCGGCTCGAGACCCTGATGCTATTGAGCGGCGTCAACCTGCCGGCGCAGGCCATGCGTGAGCAGATCAGTGCCGCGCTCGACGTCGTCATCAACGTCACGCGCATGGCCGACGGCACGCGCCGTGTCGTCGGCATCGCCGAGATCGTCGGCATGGAACGCGAGGTCGTCGCCATGCAGGACATCTTCGTGTTCAAGAAGAGCGGGATCTCCGAGGAAGGCAAGGTCCTGGGCCAATACGTGGCGACCGGCATTCGGCCGAAGTTCGCCGACCGCCTCGAGGTAGCCGGCGTCAGCTTGTCGGCTGAGCTGTTCCGCGAAGGACGGGTGATCTAGCTACCCATGAACAGTCAGCTGCTGCTCCTGAGCATCGGTGTGTCGCTCGCCGTGGCATGTGGCATGGTTGGGATCGTCCTGGTCGTGCGTTCCATCGGGATGCGCACCGCGCGCCAGCGCCTGCAAGAAGTCTCGGGCGACACGATGGTGAACGCCTCCGTCGCCCCCGTCATCTTGCGCGACATGAAGATGAGCTCCATGCCGCTCCTCAACGCCTTGTTCGAGCAAATTCCGCTCGCGCGCCGCATCGACCTCCTCTTGGCGCAGGGCGATCTCTCGCTCCGCTTCGGCCAGTTCTCCATGATCATGCTCGGAGCCGCTGCGGCCGCAGGATTGGTGGCGGTGCAGTTCTCGCACTGGTGGTGGTCGTTCTTCCCGGCTGCCGCCTTTGGCGCCATTGTCCCGGTGATGGTGGCTGTGCACAAGAAACGCCGCCGCCTGGCGCAGTTCGAGAAGCAGTTCCCCGATGCACTCGACATCTTGACCGGTGCGCTGCGCGCCGGCCTCGCCTTCAGCGGCGCCATCCAAGTCGTCGCCGAAGAGTGCCCGAAGCCGGTGTCGAAGGAATTCACCATCGTGTTCGAAGAGAACCGGCTGGGACTGGACATGAAGGAAGCGCTGCGCCACCTGGCGTCGCGGGTCGACAGCGCCGAGCTGCGCATGTTCGTGACCGCCGTCATCCTGCAGCGCGAGACAGGTGGAAACCTGTCGGAGATCCTCGAGAGCACGGCGAACGTCATCCGCGAGCGTTTCCGCATCCTCGGCGAAGTGCGTGCGCTCACTGCCTCGCAGCGTTTTTCGGGCATGGTCCTCAGCATCCTGCCGCTGGCGATGGCGGGCCTGGTGACCGTCATGGCTCCCGAGTACATGAAGACGCTGCTCGACGACCCCATGGGCCCGAAGCTCATCGTCGGCGCGCTGGCCCTGCAAATCGCAGGTTTCTTGATCATCCGCAAGATCGTGGCGATCAAGGTCTAGGAGGACGCGATGCTCTTCATCGTTTCTGCACTCGTTGCGCTCGCGCTCCTCACCGGCGTCGGCGGCATCTTCATGATGCGCGGCAGCAAACGCCAGCTGTCGCAGCGTCTCGACGACGTGCGTGCCGGCAACGAACGCGAGGCCCTCCACGACGACCTTCTCACGCCACGCCTGCCCTTCATCGCGCGCGTCCTGGGTGTTTTCGGCTGGATCCTACCCACCCAGGTGACGAGCGAGACGCTGCGCTGGGAGCTGTCGCAGGCCGGTTACCGTTCGCTCGACGCACCCGGCCTCTATGTCGGGATGCGCGTGCTCTGCACCGCCGCATTCGGCATCGCCTCTTTCATGCTGACCACGGCGCTGGAGCGGGTTCAAGGCGAAGTCGTGATGCTCACGATCCTCGGCACGGTCATCGGGTACATGTCGCCGATCATCTTCCTGCGCTGGAAGCAGGCCCAGCGCCGGCAAGAGATCACCCTGTCGCTTCCGGATGCGCTCGACCTCATGGTCATCTGCGTGGAAGCCGGCTTGGGTTTGAACGCGGCGATCCTGAACGTGGGACGCGAGGTGCGCCTCAACTCCACCGCCCTCTCCGACGAGCTGCGCATGGTGAATCACGAGATGCGGGCTGGAATCGCCCGCACGGAGGCGTTGCGGAATCTCGCGATTCGCACGGGTGTGGACGAGGTCCGCGCGCTCGTGGCGGTGCTCATCCAGAGCGACCGTTTCGGCACCAGCATCGCCCAGGCACTCCGCACACACGCGCTGTCGCTGCGCATCCGCCGGCGCCAGCGCGCGGAGGAAGCCGCGCGGAAGACCCCGGTGAAGATGGTCTTCCCGCTCGTGTTCTGCATCTTCCCCGAGCTGCTGGTCGTCATCCTGGCACCCGGCATGCTCCAGCTGTTCCGGGCCCTTCTGGATATGGCCAAGGGTTGATGACCCGGAGGCCCTCCGAAGGACACATCACGGAGGTTTGAGGAACATGTCGGTCGATCTCATCTTGGTTGTCGGTGCCGTCATCGTTGGCTTGTCGTATTTCGCCGTCCGCAGCAGTCGCAAGCAGCGCGAGCTCAAGGCGCAGGCCCGCCGCGGCGCGAAGTAACATGCAACCCGGCAGACGGGCCGGAAGAGCCACCTCTTTCGGCCCGCTCGCTTTCCCCCTCGACGCTCCCGCGTCCATGACCTTCCCTCGTCGCCCCGTGGATCCCATCCGCCGCCTGGCCACGATCCTCATGCTTCTCGCGTGCGTGGCGTGCGTGGACTCGATGCCTGTCACCGCCGAGGACGATGCGACTGCACGCGAGTCTCTGCGCGGCTTGAACGGCTTGCACCTGCGCGTCGCCGAGGTCTCCCCCGAGCTCGCCGCACGCGGGATCACCACCGATGTCGTGTTTGCCGAGGCAGTGCTGCAGCTCCGGCAAGCGGCGATCCCCATCCTCGATGAACAGAAGAAGACCGCTCCCGGCGCACCCGAGCTGTTCGTCGAAGTCCTCGCCAACCTCGACCCGAACTTCGATCAATGCTCCTTTGCCTTTCGCCTCGAGCTGCGGCAGTTGACACGTCTCGAACGCGACGCCAAGCGTCCCGCCGCACACGCCGTCACCTGGAGTATTGGTGGCATCGGCGAGGCCGGCGCCCAGTGGCGGCAGATCCTGCGTGAGGAGCTCGCCTACTACGTCGGCCGGTTCGTCGACGCCTACCGCCTCGCCAACCCTCTCTGAGACGCAGCGTCGCTGCCGCTCCCGCGTGCGCGTGCGACCTCCACTACAAGCCCGATCTTGTGCGATGCACACAGCGGACACTCCGGGTCCGATGTGTCGCCCTCCTTCCATCGGCTCGCGTCCAGTGGTAGGCTTGGCCGCCCTCGATGCCAGCCGACACGCGGGAGACCACCGCCGGTCCAGCAGTGCGTGCGCCGTGCACGAGGATTCCAGTGCACAGGAGGACCCCCATGGCTCGCATCACTCTCAAGGGCAACCCGATCAACACCTCAGGCAACCTGCCGGCTGTCGGGAGCCAAGCGAAGGACTTCAGCCTGGTTCGGCAGGACCTGTCGACGGCGACGCTCGCGACATTCGCTGGCAAGAAGAAGATTCTGAATGTCTATCCGAGCATCGACACACCCGTGTGCGCCGCGTCCGTCAAGAAGTTCCACGAGCAGGCGGCGAAAAAGGCGAACGTGGTCGTGCTCAACATCTCGGCCGACTTGCCGTTCGCAGCCAAGCGATTCTGCGGCATCGAGGGCATCGAAAACGCGGCGACGCTGTCGACGTTTCGTTCCAGCTTCGCCAAGGATTACGGCCTCGATATCGTCGATGGTCCCCTCGCCGGTCTGTGCTCGCGGTCGGTCCTCGTTCTCGATGAGAACAACCGCGTTCTCTACACCGAGCAGGTGCCCGAGATCGCGCAGGAGCCGGACTACGACAAGGCCCTCGCCAAGGTGTGACTTGACTCAAGCGGCCCACGTTCGTATAGTTCGGAAGTATTCCGTGGAAGGATTAGATCCTTGAAAGCGTCTAACCTTAGTCAGGGCAATGAGATCGCAGCGAAGCTGAGGTCCACTGGGTTGCGGGCGACAGGGGCAAGAGTGGCCATCCTCGAAACGCTGGAGACGGACCGCCGCCATCCCACCGCCGAGATGGTGCATGAGAGCCTGTGCCGGAGGTTCCCATCGCTATCCATGTCCACCGTGTACGCCACCATCGATTCCCTCCTCGAACATGGCTTGATCCGGCAGGTGTCGGGAAGATCGGGGAGGCTGCGCGTGGATGGCACCCCCCTGGATCACGACCATGCGGTGTGCCGCTGCTGCGGGGGCGTCTTCGACATCGACCCGCACGTGATCGATCGGCCCACACAACCACTCGAGCTTGCGGATGGACTTCGCGTCATCAACATGAGCATTGAATACGAGGTCGTTTGTCGCGACTGTGGAGGAAAATGAAATGTCGAAGCTGAATGGAACGAAAACGCACGCGAACCTCAAGGCGGCCTTCGCAGGCGAATCGCAGGCGAATCGCCGCTACCTGTACTTCGCCAAGGTCGCCGATGTCGAGGGCTACCCCGAAGTCGCTGGCAACTTCCGCGAAACCGCGGAAGGGGAGACCGGCCATGCCCACGGGCACTTGGACTACTTGAAGCCTGTCGGGGACCCGGCAACCGACTTGCCGTTCGGTGACACCGCGACCAATTTGAAGTCAGCCATCGCGGGCGAAACCCACGAGTACACCGAGATGTACCCGGGAATGGCGAAGACGGCACGTGGCGAAGGCTTCACCGAGATCGCCGATTGGTTCGAAACTCTCGCCAAAGCCGAGAAATCCCACGCGGGCCGCTTCGAGAAGATGCTGAAGAGCATCGGCTGAGCATTCCACCAGGATCGAAGGCGAGCGGCGGACGCCACGCCGCTCGCCTTGTCCGCAGTCGCAGCAGCGAAATCGCGGCCGCGCGAGAACTCCACCATCGTGACACGGGCGCCGATCCGATTTGCCGATTCGGACCCGCGCCGGAGGATCCTCGTGAGCGACAAGCCGCTCTCCTACCAACCGACCGCCGGGCTCAGCTACGATCCTGCGACCCCCTTGTACTGGGATGCCACAGCCCTCGAAGGCGAGATCAAGCGCACTTTCGAGATCTGTCACGGCTGCAGGCTTTGCTTCAAGTATTGCGACTCGTTTCCGACCCTGTTTTCGCTTCTCGATGGTCCGCTCGAGGGCGACGTTCGGCGCATCGACGCGCCGCAGACGCAAGCCGTCATGGAAGCGTGCTTTCAATGCAAGCTCTGTGAAGTGCAGTGCCCGTACACCGTGCGAGACGGCCACGAATACCAACTCGACTTCCCGCGCCTCGTGCACCGCTGGCAAGCGCAGCGCGCGCGCCGACACGGCATCCCGTTGGCGAAGCGCATCCTCGGCAACCCGGACCTGGCGGGACGCATGGCGCGAGCGAGCTTGGGACTAGTGAATCTGGTCAACGCGTTCGCCCCGGCGCGCCGGGTTCTCGAAGCCATCCTCGGCGTGCACCACCGCAAGTTGCTGCCGCACTTCGCCCCGCGCAGCTTCGAATCTTGGGCCATTCGCGCCGGACTCGTGCGCCCCGAGCCCGGTGGCGAAGCCGTGCTGTTTCAAACTTGCTACGTGCAGCACAATCTTCCCGAGCTAGGCCGCGACACCATCGAGGTCATGCAGAAGAATGCCGTGGACGTGCGCTGCGTACGCGGTCTGCAATGCTGCGGCATGCCCGCCTGGGAACACGGCGATTTGGATCGTTTGCAGAAGCAAGCGCGACGCAATCTCGCGTTGCTCGCCCCCTTCGTCGAGCGCGGCGCCAAAGTGCTCGTGCTCAACCCCACGTGCTCCATGATGATGCGCCGTGAGTATCCCGAACTCGTCGGCGCCCAGGATCGGGAACGCGCCCGTCTCGTGGGAGCTGCGGTGCGCGATGCCAGCGAGTTCTTGTGGTCGTTGCGTGAGGAGGAGCGTTTTCGCACCGATTTCATCAGCTCTCCGGGCGATGCTCTCGTCTACCATGCACCTTGCCACCTCCGGGCTCAATCCATCGGCTTCAAGGGTCGCGACCTCCTGCGCAAGATCCCGGGGTTGCAGCCTATCCCGACCGTCGAGTGCTGTGGCCACGATGGCACCTGGGCGATGACGACGCGGGGCTTCGAGGCATCGCAGCGGCACGGGAAGAAGGCCTTGGACGCCGTGCGCGAGCATGCCGCGCCCGTCTGCGTCACGGACTGTCCACTGGCGGCCCTGCAGTTCCAGCAACACACGGGCAAGGAGGCTCTTCATCCCATGACGGTTCTGGCGCGCGCCTATCGCGCCAACGGCTTCCAGCACCCCATCGCTTCCAAGCCAGCGGGCGGAAAAACATAGGAGCTCACTGCGGCGCGATCATCGAATGGACGGGAGTGAATCGATGGGCCTTCGGGTCACGCGCGATCAGATCGTCGATTTCGAGACTTATGCGGAGCGCCGCGACGCCGAGCGCCAGCACATCTTCCGCATCAAGGAGCCCCGGCGCATCCACCTCGGTGCATACCTCACGTTCCTGTTCGAGAACGCCGGCACGATGCGGTATCAGGTCCAGGAGATGATGCTCACGGAGCGCATCGTCAAAGAAGCCGCCATCCAGCACGAGATCGATACCTACAACGCGATCCTCGGCGGGCCGGGCGAGCTGGGCTGCTCGCTCCTTATCGAGATCGAGGCCGCGGACGAGCGCGCCGACAAGCTGCGCCAGTGGCTGCCGTTGCCGCAGCACCTGTATGCCCGGCTCGAAGACGGCACGCGGATCTTCGCCACGTTCGATGCCGGCCAGGTGGGAGAGGATCGCCTGAGCGCGGTCCAGTACCTCAAGTTCGACACGCAGGGGCGCAGCCCGGTGGCCCTCGGCTGCGATTTTCCGCCACTCGCTGGCGAAACCGCTCTGGATGCGGCACAACGCCAGGCGCTGCAAGAGGATCTGCAGAGTTGATGGCTTTTGCGCCGCTCGGATCCGGCTGATAAATTGTCTGCATGTGGTCTCGAACTCAGCCAGGCTGCCGGTGGCAGCAGCAGCACCGGCGCGGTCATTGGGTGCGTCTTGGATCGGGCCTGCTCCTCGCCCTCCTGTGGGAGTACGACGTGGCCGACGCGCGCACCTGGCGGATCGCTGCGGATGGAACCGGTGACGCTCCGACCATCCAGGCAGGCATCGACTCGGCGGACGCGGGCGACACGGTCGCGCTCGCTGCCGGAACCTATGGTTGGAGCGCGCAGGGTGCGAACGGCGCGTCCATGCTGCGCATGACGCGCACGATCACCCTGCGCGGGGAAAGTGGCGCCACTTCCACGGTGCTCGACGCCGAATCGCTCGGGCGGGTGCTGCAGTGTGTCGATGTCGGCGGCGCCGTGGTCGAGGACCTCACGTTCGTCAATGGCCTTGCCGCGGTCGCTGGGGCCGCAGAGGCTGAATTGTGGCGATCCACGTCGGAGCCTCCGAGCAAGACGGCCCTGGAACGCAGCCTCACAGCCGGCGACACGCAGGGCGGCGCGATCGATGTTTGGGGCGCATCCACACCGGTCTTCCGTCGCTGCACGTTTCGCGACAATCGCGCCAGTGGCGGCACCGCCAGCGGCGGCGCCATCGCGTGTGCGCAAGCGACCATCGAGGATTGTGACTTCATCGCCAACCGCGCGGGCGTGGCCGGCCCCACCAACGGCAGAGGGGGCGCCATCCAGTGTCAGAACGCGGTCATCGCTCGTTGCACTTTCCGCGACAACGTCGCCTGGGGTTATTCCGCCGTGAGCGGCGGCGCCGTGCATGGGATGTCTCCGACGTTGACGGATTGCTCGTTCGAGAACAATTTCATCGAGTGCCCAGGTGCTCCCCGCGGCGGCGCCGTGCGCTGTACCGGCGCGCCCACGATCACCGGATGCGTGTTTCGCGGCAATCGCGTTCTTGGTCATTACACCTACGCCACCGGCGGCGCGGCCGAGGTCGCTTCGGGAACGGTGCGCGATTGCCTGTTCATCGACAATGTCGTCGAGTGCTATACCGCCAGCGGTCGCGGCGGTGCGCTCTCGGGTGCCGATCTGAACGTGACCCGCTGTATCTTCGTCGGCAATGAAGCAGGACAATCGCGCCCGCTCGGCCCAGGCCATGGCGGGGCCATCTACGCCTACTTCACATCCACCATCGAGCAGTGCACTTTCGTCGGCAATCGCGCCGGTACGGCGCAGGGCATCGCCGGGCTCTATCTCGCCGAAGGCGGGACAGTGCGAGCTTGTGTCGCAGCCCACAACGCGGCAGGAGGCCTCGGGCTCGGGATCGAGACGTGGATCTGTTGCGATCTATTCGGAAACGCAGCGGGCGATGCACCACCCGGGATCAACGGCGGCGGCAACTTCGCGCTGAATCCCTTGTTCTGCTCCCCGGACCCCGTGGGAAGTGGCGACGTGACGATCCGGGCCGATTCACCCTGTGCGCCGGGCAGCCATCCGGTTCCCGGTTGCGCCTCGATCGGAGCCGGCGCCGTCGGATGCACGGGACAACCCGTCACGGCGAAAACCTGGAGCCAGGTGAAGAACGCGTTTCGGCCGGGGCCGTGAACTGCCATGGTCGGGGCACGGAGAGAGCCCTGAGTCGATACAAGACGATCGTTTGCATGCTACTTGCAGCGACGGCTTGCGGCCAAACGCGTGACGTGCCGACTCAGAGTGATAAAGCTCCCGTCATTGTGGATACCGGGGTTCAGGCCGAACTCGTGCCCGGCGGCGTGCGTGTGAGGAACGGAAGCAGTTCCACGATCAGCTTGCACGTCCTCAATTCGTACTGGCTGGGACAGATCGTCCCCTGCAATACGTCGCAGAGCGGGTGCACGACTCTCGATCCAGGCGCCCAGATCGTGGTTCCCAGTAGCCGAATCTACGGGCTGAACGAACCCGCGACTGACCCGCTGGTTGTGCGCTACTGGCGGCCCGGGGATGAGGAGCCCACGGAGATCGAAGTCACGCGGGACTGATTTCCTCGCCGTCACTGAGGGGACGCGTGCGCACTCAGACGCTGTCGTGACGCGGCGTGCTTTGGATCGATTTGTAGTGCGCGTTGCCACGCAGTGCGCGCCTCTTCCATACGACCCAGTGCCTCCAGCGCGAGCCCCATGCTGTAGAAGACGTCGGCATGATTCGGCGCCAACCGCGCTGCAATCTGCAGATCTTGCAATCCTTCCGCGGCCCGACCGCGCTGGACGCGAACCAACCCGCGGGCGCCGAAAGCCTCCCAGCGCTCCCGCGCTTGCTCGATCAAGGTATCGTAGAGCTCCTCCGCCGCAGCCAGGTCCCCCTCCTTGCGCTCGCAGTTGGCGACGTTGTAACGCACGAAGTACTCATCCATTCCCAATTCGAGCGCGCGCCGAAAGGCAACGCAGGCCGCGGGCAAGTCGTTCCGGCGCAGCTCCTCCATGCCGAGATTGTTGAAGTAACGCGGATTGGCCGGGTTGGCCTGCGCCGCGCGCACCCACGCCA
>DASRJO010000061.1:0-16179 GCA_035649435.1 Candidatus Krumholzibacteriia bacterium
ATGACGATGCGGGCAGGACGACCGGCACGGCCGTCGTCCCGGTCTCGATCGCGCGCGGTTGCCGGATCTCGAGTCGCACGTTCTCGCGCACGACGTTGGCGAAGCGCTCCTTGTGCGGCGTTTGGCCGAGGGTGAAGTCGATCTCGCGGGTGCCGGTGGCGATGGCGTCCACGAGCAGCTTCGCCAGCATCACCTCGCCCGGTGAGAAGCGGGCGTAGTCGACGTTGAAGCTCGGCAAGTACAAGGTGAGCACGCGGTCGTAATGGAAACCGAGATGGAAAGCCAAGGTCTCGTCACGCCAGCGCAGCACCGAGAACCGCAGCCATCCCGACTCGAGCATGGCGTGCGCCACCCGTTCGTGGAAGCGCCGATTGCGCACGTCGTCGAACAGGCTGCGATCTCCGGCCATGAAGCGCCGGTCGCGGTGTTGTTCGAAGAACTGTGGCAGCAGATCGGTGAGCTCGTCGGCGTCGAGTACGTGCTTCCACTCGAGCGGCGCCAGGCGTTCGAAGTAACGCCTGTGGCGGACCAAGCTGCGCTTGCGCGTGCAGCTTGCGGCGAAGATCGGGTTTTTTTCGATGGCGAGCGCCGTACAGGGGCCGACGCTGTGCTTGGCGAATTGCCAGCCCTCGGGCAGCATGTGCTGCTCGAGCAAGGGCACGGTGCTGCTGTGGCCCGGGACGTTGTGGAAGCGCAGGATGTCCCAGCGATCGCGCCGGCGCTGCAGCGTGTCGATGACCGCGGCGATCACCTTGGGCTTGTCGTCGGCGCTCGAGATGAAATCGGCGTAATCGGAGGTGCCGGTGCCGAGGAACTCGACGATGCGTTTGCCGTCCTCGCGCCGCAAGAAGAGGGGAGCGATGCCCACCAATTCGTCCTCGCGCAGCACGGCGATGGTGTAGAGCTCCGCGTCCTGGCCGAAGCATTCCCACCAGGTCGCGAGCCAGTCCCAGGTCAGGAAGATGCTGCGTGTCTCACTCCGCTTGTGCAAACGGCTCCATGCCGCACGTCCGAGCGGCAGGTCCTGGAGGTTCTGGCAAACGCGGGTTTGATGCTCCGAGGCGGAGACGAGGAGTTCGGACATGCACGCACCCCTTCCGGGCCCCTTGGGTCCGAACGAGGGGATCGAATTCCGTGCCAAGCCCGTTCGTCGGGATTCCCGACCGCGGGCTTGCCCCCTGCGGTCGCCTCGACTAGCATTCGGCCTTGGCGTTGGCCGCGTGTCGAGAATCGCCCCGCAGTCGTTGGGAAGGGAACGAGATGATCTTCGATCGCCGACCGTACTATCTGGCGGGACTTCTCATCGGGCTCGGTGTCGCCGCTTTCATCTGGTTCGGGCCAAAGACGACACCCGAGCAACGCGTCACCGAGGACGTGGCGATCCTGGCGCAGGAACCCTGGGACTCGGTGCGGGTCGTGGACATCGTCTACGAGGGCCCCGCGAGCGCGCCCACCGACGTGCTCCTGCACGGCGTGCGACCGAACGGCACACCGGTTCTGGTGCACTTCGCCGCCGACAGCCCGTACACGGCCCGGACCGCCGTGCAACGCCTGCTGGGGCAGGACCTCGATCGCATGGCGGAAATCCTCATGGTGCCGCGCTCGCTGGTGCAGCCGCATTATCGCGACCGCTTCCGGCCCAACGCCACGCACGCCGGAATTGCCTACTACGCTGGCGCGCCGCCCATGCACGAGCCGACACCGGCGGGCACGTCGGGCGAGATGGCGCCGGAATCCTCGCTGCCGAAAACCCCGGCACCGGGCTCCGGTTCCGAGCCGCCGGCGCAAGCTGCATCTGCTTCCAGCTCCCACTAGACTGCGCGTCAGGGCTCGTCGCGCTCGCCCCGCAGGTGGTGGTCCGTGGATGCTCGACTCGAACGCGTAGTGCGGGAGCGGATCGACCGGTTGCCGACCGGCCTTCGCCCGAAGCTGTCGCGCGACGAGCGCGTCTTCTTCATCGACAACCCCAAGTCCGGCGGCGGCACGTTCGCGGCGTATGCGGATTGGGCCGTGCAGCTCTATACGGTTCTCGGCTATCAAACGACATTGTGGCGCACCGAACGGCCGGGACACGCCGAGGAGCTGGCGCTGCGCGCGGCGGAGCAGGGGGCCACTCTGATCGTGACCTGTTCCGGTGACGGCGGCGTGCGCGAGACCGTGGCCGGAATCATGGCGCTCGCTGCCGAGAAGCGGCCCAAGTTCTCGGTCATTCCGAAGGGAACGGCGAATGTCCTCGCCAAGACGGTGGGCCTACAGGTCGGACCCATTCCCGATCTGCTGCAGGCGTGCTTCCGGCAGCTCTTCTGGGCGCAGGAACGCCCGTTGGATGTCGGATTCCTCAACGACGCGGCCTTCGCCTGCTTCGCCGGCTTCGGTTTCGACGCCGACCTCATCGACAACGTGCCGGCCAAGGACAAGCGTTTGCTCAAGGAGTGGGCCTATTTGTTCGCGGGACTGCGCACGCTGTTCGGCTGGAATGCGAGCGAGAAGCGCTTCACGCCTTACCGCCCGCCGCTCATGCGCGTGCGGGGCACAGACCGGGACGGCCGCGCGGTGGAGCAGACCGGCTACTTCGTCGCCGTCGGCAACGTCGCCGATTACGGTTCGCGCTTGTTCCCCTTCATGCAGAACGCCAGGCTCGACGATGGGCTGCTCGATGTCGTCGTCGTCGCGACGCGCGACCTGCGCGAGCTGTTGCACATCGGCCAGCAAGTCGTGACGCGCACGCACTTGCGCAATCCGCAGGTGTTCTCGTTCCAGAGCGCGCAGCCCTTGACGGTGGAATCGCTCGAGGAACCGGTGGCGATGCACGTGGACTGCGAGCTGCTCGCACGGGCTGGCCATTGCACGCTGCGTGTCGAGCCGGCGGCATTGCGCGTTCTCGCCTGAGGCTTCCAGGCGACCCGGATTCGGCCCCCGCTTCCGGGCATGCGGCATGCACGGAAGCCCTGCATGGGGCACATCTTCCTCCAGGCAACCGCTCGGTCTCGCGCTGCGCTCGCGGCGTGCCTTGCTGTCGGCACGTTGGTGTCTTCGTCTCATCCGTCCGCTGCGGCCGACAACGTGTCGCTGTTCACCGAGTGGGTGCAGGACACTCAAAGCCCGCCGGGACGAGAGGATTTTTTCGTCGATCCGATCCTGTTCGCTGCGCGCGGCCCCGTGTATGCGGTGCTCGACGTCGGCACCTTCGCGCGCGGTCTCGAGGTCGGCGGCAGCTGGCGTGACGGGCGAGGGTCGAGCTACACGACGTTCTTGCGACGACGGCAAGGCGGCGCCATCGACGACACCGCATTCGAATTCGGCACGGCCCAGAAGCTGAGGCGCATCGTCGGCACCTTGGCGGGGCGCCTGCAGTGGCCGGATCATCCGGAAGAGAACAACGTCCTGCTCGTGCCGACGGTCGGTGCCGAGCTGTACGCGGGTAGCTACTCCTTCAGTGCGTTTCGCGCCATCCTCGACCCGAGGTCGGGCGCGGGCGTGGCATTCATGCTCTCGCATCGCATCGCCACGCGCGACGCCTTCCTCGAAGGGATGCTGGTCCCGCGCACCGACGGTGCGCTCAACTGGAGCGTGCGCGGGCGCTGGCGCTGGTTCCACGCCGGCTACACCCGAGAAGACGACTTCGACTACTCGGCCATCGATCGCTCGGTGTGGATGTTCGGCTTGCAGATGGATCTCGACGGCGACGAGTTGGGTCCGTGAGGCGCCGAGTGTCTAGGACATGGCTGCTCGGGCCCGTCACTTGACGAAGCATCCCTGGAAACGGAAACTCCGCCGATTCGTGCACGAACCGGCGGAGTCGTTGCCATGCAGCCAGGAACCGAGCTTGCCGACTCCCAGCGCGCGAGGTCAGGATGCCGCGCGTGAGGGTCTACGGCGCGCTGGTGTTGGTGCAGCTCCTCTTCGGTGTGCATTACTTCGTCGCCAAGCTCGCACTCGAGATGATGCCGCCACGCGCCTGGGCGGCGCTGCGCATTCTCGGCGGCGCGACGTTGCTGATCCTTTATAACCTCTTCTTCGTGCGTCAGCCTGCGCCGAACCGGGCCGATCTCGGGCGCCTGGCGTTCTTCGCCCTCCTCGGGGTCGCCTGCAATCAGGTGCTTTTCGTCGAGGGGTTGGCGCGCACGACGCCGGCGCACTCCGCCCTCATCAACAGCATCATCCCGGTGGCGACCTTGGGGATCGCGATTCTGCTCGGGAAGGAACGGCGCACCGCGCGGCGCGTGGCGTCCATTTGCGTCGCGTTCGCGAGCGTGCTGGTACTGTTGCGAGTCGAGAGCTTTCGCTTCGAGGACACTTGGGTGCTCGGAGATCTGCTGACGCTCGCGAACGCGTGCTCGTTCTCCTTGTTTCTGGTGCTGTCGCGCGACACCTTGCGCCGCATGCATCCGCTCGCTGCGACGGCGTGGTTGCTCGGGCTCGGCGCCCTTGGCGTCGTGGCCGTGGGCGGTGGGCCGCTGCTCGGCACGGACTTCGGGGCGCTGCCGGCGCGCTTCTGGTGGTTCGCGGCCTACACCATCGTCGGTGCCACCGCGCTCGCGTACTTTCTCAATTCGTTCGCGTTGCGCTACGTGGATTCGTCGATGGTGGCGCTGTTCATCTATCTGCAAGTGCCGCTGGCGACGGCACTGTCCTATTTCTATCTCGATGACCGGCCGACGCCGCGGTTCCTCTTCGCCACGGCGGGGATCTTCTTCGGTGTGTTCCTCGCCGTGTCGAATGGCAGTGGGAGCCGGGCGCCCGAGCTCGAACCGGCGCCCACGGGCGCTCGTGTCGAGGAGGAAGCATGACCTTGCCCGCACGTGCAGATGTCGTCATCTGCGGCGCTGGCATTGCCGGGATCGCGGTGGCGCAGCATCTGGCGGTGCACGAAGCCCTTGGCGACATCTTCGTCGTCGACGAGAGGCCGCCGCTCACGCTCACCAGCGACAAATCGACCGAAGCGTACCGGAATTTCTGGCCGGGGCCGGATGCGGCGATGATCCAGCTCATGAATCGCAGCCTCGACCTGATGCAAGACCTGGCGCAGCAGACCGACAACGTGTTTCGCATGAACCAGCGCGGCTATCTGTATGCCACCGCGTCGAGCGAGCATGCGCGAGCGCTCGCTCAGGCGGCCGTGAAAGCATCGGAGGGGGGCGCAGGGCCGCTGCGCGTGCACACGCAGGCGCAAAGCGCGTCCTACGCCGCATCCCCGGCCGAAGGCTTGGTTCCGGGCTTGGAAGGAGCCGACCTGCTGCAGAACCGCGAGCTGTTGCGGACGCACTTCCCGGAGCTGAGCGCGCACACCGTGGCGGCGCTGCACGTGCGCCGCTGCGGCTGGTTCAGCGGCCAGCAGCTCGGCATGCTGCTCTTGGAACGGGCGCGAGCCCGTGGAGTCACGCTTTTGCGGGCGCGGCTCGAAGCGGTGGAATGTGCCGCCGGTCGTGTCTCTGGTGTGGAGGTCGAGGTCGATGGCAAGAGGCACCGGGTCGCGACCGGTTGCTTCGTCAACGCGGCGGGGCCGCACGTGCGGGAAGTCGCCGCTCTCTGTGGTGTCGAGCTCCCCATTCACTGCGAGCTGCATCTCAAGGCCGCGTTCCAGGATGCTTTGCAAGTTGTGCCGCGCACGGCGCCGCTGCTCATCTGGGACGACGCGCAGCGATTGGAGTGGAGCGAGGATGAGCGATCGTTGCTTGCCGCGAGTCCCGAGACGCAGGGCCTGTTGGATCTGCTGCCCGCAGGCGTGCACGCACGCCCCGAAGGCGGCACGTCGAGCGCACAGATCCTGATTCTCTGGCCGACGCATGTGCGGCCGGTCTCGCCGGTTTTCCCGATCCCGGACGAGCCGGATTTTGCCGAGATCGCGCTGCGCGGCATGTCGGCGATGCTGCCGGGGCTGCGAGCGTATCTCGGCGCCATGCCACGTGCTTTCGTGGACGGCGGTTACTACGTCAAGACGGCGGAGAATCGTTTCGTCGCTGGACCGATGCGGGTGCCGGGAGCCTACGTGCTCGGAGCACTGTCCGGCTATGGATTGATGGCGGCCTGCGGCGCGGCGGAGCTGTTGGCAGCACACATCACGGGACGGGAGCTGCCGGAATACGCCGGCGCTTTCACATTGGAGCGCTACGAGGATCCGAAGTACGTCGAGCGATTGCGAGACTGGGGGCCGACGGGGGAGCTGTGAGTCGCTCTCAGCTCGTTCCTAGCTTGCCGAGTGGCCGGCGGCCGCTGAAACCGGTGTCGTAGTCGTGGAAGAATTCGATCGTCCGTTCGGGGTGGTGCCAGCAGTAGTAGATGCCGTCGCCGCTGTCGAAATCCACCAGCCACATCCCCTTCACTTCGACACCGAGCTCCATCACGTGCGCGGCCCAAGTCCGCAGCAGGCGATCGTAGCGTTCCTCGAATTCGCGCCGGGCTTCTCCGGCGGGGAGTGTCTCGAGCTGGCGCACCAGCACCTCGGCCTGTTCGGCCGCGGTGTTGGTGAGCTCCTGCACGCGCGGCAAGAGCTCGAGGGATTCCTTCAGGGTGAATATTTTTTTGCTCATGTCGGGTATCTCGACAGCCCCCCATTGAATTTCGGCGGGCATTGGGGTCGTGTCAAGCCGCCGCGGCGCGCAGCGCCTCGAGGGCGTCGATCTCCTTGGGAACGGCTTCGGTCAGGACTTCATGACCGCCGGCGGTGACCAGGATGTCGTCTTCGATGCGGATGCCGATGCCACGAAAACGGTCCGGCACCCCCTCCTGATCGGCGGCCACGTACAAGCCGGGTTCCACCGTGAGGATCATTCCCGGCTCGAAGGTGCGAGCCTCGCCTTCGACGGCGTACAGACCGACGTCGTGGACATCGAGCCCGAGCCAGTGGCTGGTGCGGTGCATGTAGAAGCGGCGGTAGTCGCTGGAGCTCAACGCCCGCTCGGGTGGTCCCGCGACGAGACCGAGCTCGACCATGCCTTCGCACAGCACCCGCAGCGCGCGTTGATGTGGTGCTTCGAAGGAAGCTCCCGGGCGCACGGTGGCGATGGCCTGTTTCTGTGCCTCGAGGACAACGGCATAGAGGTCGCGTTGTGCATCGCTGAACCGGGGGCCGATGGGGAATGTGCGTGTGATGTCGGCGGCGTAGAGATCCATTTCGGCGCCGGCATCGATGAGCACGAGCTGCCCCGTCTGCAGCACGGCGTTGTTCTCACGGTAGTGCAAGGTATTGGCGTTGTCGCCGCCGCCGACGATGGTGCCGTAAGCCGGACCGCGCGCGCCACGGCGGCGGAACTCGTATTCGATCATCGCCTCGAGCTCGAACTCGCGCATCCCGGCGCGAGTGTCCTGCATGGCGCGCAAATGGCCGGCGGCGGCGGCGGCGATGGCGGCCCGCATTTGCTGCATTTCGAAATCGTCCTTCACCAGGCGCATCTCGTGCAGGATCGTGCCCGGGTCGTGCATCTGTACGATGCCTTTTCCACGCCGAGCGCGCGTGCGCCGGTGTTCGTCGACGATGCGCTGGACGAGAGCATCGAGCGCCGGATCGCGTCCCCAGGCGTAATAGAGCGTGTCGACATCGGAGAGGAGCTCCGGCAGGCGCGCGTCGAGATCCTCGATCGAATAGGCGACGTTGGCGCCATACACGTGCATGGCATTGTCGACACCAGCGCGCCGGCCGCTCCAGATTTCGGCCTCGCGGTTCTTGGGGCGCACGAAGAGAACGAGGCGCGCCTCGGGTTTCGCCGGTTGCAAAACACAGACAGCATCGGGCTCGTCGAAGCCGGTAAGATAATAGAAGTCGCTGTCCTGGCGGAAGGTATATTCGGAATCGGCGCTGCGCAGCCGCAGGCGCGCCGCCGGGATGACGATGGTGCCGCTCGTGATTGTCTGCATCAGCCGTTCGCGCCGGGCTGCGGCGCGCGCGAGAAGCTCCTGCATGGTTCGACCTCCGGCGTGGCCAGGAGCGCCGCAGTATACGGAGAGCCGTAGAGGGCGGCAAGGCGGAAGCCCTGCTGCGCATGACCGGAGCGAGTCATTTCTTTCGGGTGGTGTCGGCGGGCGCGGGGCGGCGCTGGAACAGTCCTTTCACCGCACCATCGAGGACACGCTGGAGCGGCGAGCCCGTGCTGTCCGTTGGCGGAACGACTCTTCCGAGCAGCCGGCGCAGCTCCTGCTCCCCGAGAGCTTTGATGCCGCTGCGTGCCGCGGTGGTCTGGAGATTCGGCTGCAGGCGGGGGGACGCCCAAGTGCCACCGACGTCGAAGTCCAAGACAAACCGGCCCCGTTCATCGGTGAACAGTGAGCCGAGGCGAGATGTGTGCCGCAGCGCCGTCTGCGTCAGTGCAGGCGATAGCTGCACGCCGAGCGCGAGATCGAGACCGCCATCGAGACCGATGCGTCCTTTCAGCAACGCCTCGGCATCGTCGCCGCGCAGCTCGAGC
Source organism: Candidatus Krumholzibacteriia bacterium (assembly GCA_035649435.1). Classification (GTDB taxonomy): domain Bacteria; phylum Krumholzibacteriota; class Krumholzibacteriia; genus DASRJW01. Next base: position 8,403 of record DASRJO010000061.1, read on the forward strand.
TTCGGCAGCTGCACCTGGCCCGATTCGACGGCGAAAGCGAAGTCCAGCTCGCGGTAATTCAAGTTGGCCAGCTGCGGCAGGCCGAGAACCTGGCCGAGCTGGGCCAAGATCGGCAAGTGACGGATGCGGCCATCGATGGCGATGCCTTGGCCCGAGCCGTTCAGCTGGCGACGAATGGCCGCGCTGCCTGCGCCTGCAGACGTCCAATTCGAGCTGCCGTCGAGCGTGCCCTCCACCACTGCACCGGCAGGGAAGAAATCGGCGAGCAGGCCAGCGAGCGCGATCTTCTGCATCTCGAGCCCGAGCTCTTGCCGTGGCGCCGCAGGATCCGTGAGGTCGATTCTCGCCTTGCCTTGCAGGCGTCCGTCGTAGGTCCGTGCTTGCAAGTTCGGGAGGTCCACCTGAGCGCCGCGAACGAGGATGTCGCTGCTCCACTCGCTGGCGCGGATCTTTCCCATCTGACCATCGCGGGCGCGCAAGACACCATTCGAGCTCGCGGGCGTGCCTGTGAGCGTCGCCTCACAATCGCGCAAGCTGAGCCGGTCGTGCACGAGCGACGCGGCGCGAAGGCCGAGATCGAACCGCTCCGGGTCGCTCTGCAGGCGCAAATGCGCACGCTGCAATGTCGTTTGCTTCATGTGCGCTTCGGCGGCGTCGAGGTCGATCTCCAAATGCGCCGTTGGTAACGGCGGGACGAGATTGGCGGCGGTCGGTTTGCCGGACCCGGTCGTGGAGTCCTTGGCACCGGCCGTTGCGGGGAGCAGCGTGTCGAGGTCCAGTCGTGGCGTGCTCGCACGCAGCACGAGTGTCGGAGACTGGGGCGGCAATGCCGGCTGCAATCGCCCCGAGGCCTGCAGCTGCGAGCCGCCGCAAGCCATGGTCGCCGACTCGATGTCGAAGGCCTTGCCGTTGCCACGCAGACGCGCCTGCAAAGTGAGCGGTTGGGCCAGTTGCGGCGTTTCGATGCGCACGGCGTCGAGGACGAGTGTGCCGCTCCAGGATGGCAGCTGCTTGCCGGACGCGCTGCCTTGCGCACGCACGTCGACCGCGAGATCTCCCTGCACCCGCGCCGGCAACTTTCGATGCGACAAGGTCGCGGCCATCGCGCTCCAGGTGGCAAGATCGATCCCCGCACGCAGTCCCAAGTCGTAGCGCGTCGCCGTGGGATCGAAGAGAGCGAAGACCTGGGCGTCCAAAGCGAGCGGCGTCGACGCCACCTTGGCTTCGAGGTTGCGGAGGACGAGGGAATCACCGTGTAACGCTGCGTCGAGTCGGATCGCTTCGATCGGAGCCGGCCAATGCGGTGCCGACAGGCGCCCGTTTTCGAGTGTGACGGTGCCGTCCACGCTTGGTGCGCCGGCTTCGGGCAAGTCGATCGTGAGGTCCAGTCGCGTCGTGCCGGTGGCCGCGACGTCGGCCCATTGCGGCCAGCGCTCGCGTGGCAAGAGAGCGATAACTTGCGCCAGCTCGAACGCCTGGGCGCGCGTCCGCAGCTGCAACACCGGTTTGCGATCGCGCAGCGCCACTTGCCCTTCCATCTCGAGCGCGAGGTCGTGGATGAGCAGGCGCAGCTGCTCGATGCGGGCGCTCGACGACGCAAGGTCGACATTCAGCTTGGGTTCGAGTCGAACCTGCAACGGCGGGAGCTTGGCTGCCAGACCGTTCGCGCGCAGCGCGGGGCTCTCGATCCAGCCGTCGACGCGCAAATCCGTGCGCTCGAACGCGAGCGCGAGCTCGGCCGTGAGCGGAAGGTGCAATTCGAGTTGGCTCTTGGCGCTACGCAATTCGATGTCGCCGTCACGCAGCACCAGCTTGCGCACGTGCAACGCGACCGGAGCTTCCTTTGCTTCCGCCGAGCCCGGCGCAGGGGAGGCCGGTGGCCGAGTCGAGGCGTAGTTCCAGTCCCCATCGGCATTCTGCTCCAGCCGGATCTTCGGCGTGTCGATGACGAGCGATCGGAGCGCGACTTGGCGGCGCAGCAGCGGCAGAATGGCGAGATCGCAACGCAAGGACCGCAGCTCGAGGAGATTGGGGGAAGCGAAGCCGGGGTTGGCGCCGACGCGGATGTCGTTCGCCACCAGCGCGGGCGGCAGGAAACCGAGATGCACGCCGCCGATCTCGACCTCACGGCCGAAAGCGGATTCGAGGCGCGCCTCCAAGAGCGCCTGCAGCTTGGCGCTCGGCAGTGCGCGCGCGATGAACACGATGGCGACGCCTGCGAGCAGGAGGACCGCGACAGCAGCGAGTGCGAAGCGACGTCTCCTCATGGCGTGTCTTCCTCGGGCGCGAGCGCCAGCTGCACCGCATGCGCGGCATCACGCGCACGGACGATGGCGACTGCGTCGGAGTCCGGCGCTTGCGGGCGCCACGTGTCGAGGCCGATGACTCGGCGCCCGAGCTTGAGAGCGAGGGCGATTTCCGACAGGGTTCCGGGGCCGCCGCCGATGGCGATGACCGCGTCGGCGCTCGCGACCAGGACGACGTTGCGCGCGTGGCCGAGTCCCGTGGGCAGCGGCACGGCGATCGCATCGTTGGCAGCATCGGCGTCGTAGCCGGGCAGGATGCCGATCGTGAGGCCGCCGGCAGCGGAGGCGCCGCGCGCCGCCGCGTGCATCACCCCACCCCCACCGCCGCAAAGGAGAATCGCGTCGTGCCGTGCGATCTCGCCGCCGACGCTCTCGGCGAGCTCCGTCTGCCCCGGAGTTGCGCCTCCGGCGCCGACCACGGCGATGCGCTTGCGGCGAATCACTTCCCCCCACCCCTCTGCCGCGGTGCTCACCCCGCGGGCGGCGAGGAGTGTACAATGGCAGAGCCCGCGCAGCCTCCACAAACCCCACGGCGGAGGATGGCATGAAGACGGTAGGCGAGATCGTTCGTGGCCGCGGCATGTTGTTCGTGCGGTCCCAGTCCAGCGTCTATGAAGCGGCGCAGTTCATGACGCAGTCCCGTATCGGCGCCGTGCCCGTGCTCGACGGCGAGCGACTGGTGGGCGTGTTTTCCGAACGCGACCTCATGACACGCGTCGTCGTCCCGGGGCTCGACACCCGGCGCACGGTGATCGCGGACGTGATGACGCGTGACCTGGTCGTCGCCGAGCCAGACGACACCTGGGATACCGCCGTCGCCAAGATGGTGCAGCGAGGTTGCCGTCACTTGCCCGTCGTGCGGGCGGAACATTTGCTCGGGTTCCTGTCGCTGCGAGATCTCCTGCAGGTCGAGATCGAAGAGCAAGCGGAAAGCCTGGCGATGATGACGCACTACGTGCAGTATTTCCCGCCCGATGTGGAAGAGCGCTTCCGCGATTCCGTCTCATGAGCGACTGGCACAGCTTCGCCATCGACCTCGAGTGCACGCGTTGCGGCGCGCGCGCAGAGCTCGAGGCGCCGCAGAACCTGTGTGCCTGCGGTGCGCCGCTCTCCACGCGTTACGACCTCGCTCTTGCCGCGCGTCGGGTGTCACCCGCCATGCTCGCTGCCCGGCCGCCCGGGTTGTGGCGCTACCGAGAATTCTTGCCCGTGCGCGAAGAGCGGCACGTGACGAACCTCGGTGAAGGTGGCACGCCGCTGCTCGATCTGCCCCGGCTCGGCGCGCGCTTGCAGACCGGTCGCGGCACTGCCCCGCGACTCTTGCTCAAGGACGAAAGCTTCAACCCGACACAGAGCTTCAAGGCGCGTGGCATGGCCGTGGCCGTGTCGCGGGCTCGGGCCTTGGGGTTGGAGCACTTGGCGGTGCCGTCGGCGGGAAATGCCGGATCGGCGCTCGCCGCCTATGCGGCCCGTGCCGGGTTGCGCGCGACGGTGTTCATGCCACGCGACACCGATCGAAGCTTCGTCGACGAATGCGTCATGCTCGGAGCCCGGGTCGAGCTGGTCGACGGGCTCATCGACGACTGCGGCCGCCGCGTCGCCGCGGGCAAGAGCACCGAGGGCTGGTTCGACATGTCCACGCTCAAGGAACCGTATCGTCTGGAAGGCAAGAAGACGCTCGGCTATGAGCTCGCCGAGCAACTCGACTGGCAGCTCCCGGACGTCATCGTCTACCCGACGGGCGGTGGCACGGGACTGATCGGGATGTGGAAGGCGTTCGCCGAGCTGATCGAGCTGGGCTGGATCGTGCCACCTCTGCCACGCCTCGTCAGCGTGCAAGCCTCCGGTTGCGCGCCGATCGTGCGCGCTTTTCATGCGGGCGCCGAACACGCGGATGCCTGGCAAGATGCACACACGTTCGCGCTCGGGCTGCGCGTGCCGGTGGCGGTGGCGGATTTCCTCATGTTGCGCGCGCTGCGCGCGAGCGGCGGCACCGCCGTCGCGGTGAGCGACGCGGAGATTGCAGCCGCCGGGAGCGATCTCGCCACGAGCGAAGGCATCTTCCCCGCGCCCGAGGGTGCAGCCACATGGGCGGCGGTGCAGAAGCTCGAGGCGAGCGAGTTCCTGCACGGCGCGCAGAGCATCGTGCTGTTCAACACGGGGGGCTGGACGAAATATGGCGAGGGTTGGCGCCGAGCCCTCCACCCCACGGCTCGAGAGGCGCATCCCTGATCCCAAGATTCAGGTGGCGACACGCGCATCGCGTGATACCCTCCAGCGCGACACCCACGATCTCGGCGCGTCGTCGCGCTGCAAGCATCGTTGGGTACTCGAGCCGGCTGCAACGAGCGCCGGCAATCGAATCAACTGAGGAGAGTCGGAATGCGGAAGATCTTCATCGCTGGCCTGATTCTGGGTGTGCTCTCGACCGCCATGGTGGCGTTCGCACAAGATCCGATCAAGGTCGGCCCCAACAACTACAAATTGGTGCACGAGAACGATCGGGTGCGGGTGATGGAAGTCCGCTTCAAGCCGGGGGAATCGATCGGGATGCACAGTCACCCCGACCACTACGTGATCGTGACCTCCGGCGGCTCGCTGCAGATCAGCAGGCCGGACGGCACGAAAACCGACATCGTCGCCAAGCCCGGCGACGTCCTCTGGATCAACGCCGAGACCCACGCGGCCAAGAATACCGGGACCACCGAGATCGTGGGCTATGTCAACGAGCTGAAAGAGCCGAAGCCGGTGAAGGAAGCCAAGAAGTAGTTGGGGTTCCAAAGCGAGCACGGCCGCCGGAGTCCGGCGGCCGTGCGCTCTGCTTCAGATGCGGCTTGGGGCGCCGGCCAACGCCGTAGTCAGGGCCTGCGCCAGTGCGGGCGTGGTGAGACCGCGCGTTTGCACGTAGCGCAACACCTCGTGCACCAGTGATTCGTCGCACCAGAAGCCCTGATCGAGCATCCACAAGCTCGCCACCAGGGCTTCGTCCATCTCGTGCTCGTACCCCGAATGCACCAGCAGACCGGCGAACCAGGTGCCGAGCAGCGCGGTCGACATCACGAGCTGCCAGCCGGCGACCATGCCCGCCGGGGATGCCAGCGCGACGTTGCCGAGCGTGCGATGTTGCAGGTAGGTGCCGAGGGCCTGCTGTTCCGCCGCGGACAGCGACGGGATGCCTTGCACCTTGTGATGCGTGGCCTCTTGCGCCAGGTCGGCCATCCAGTCGCCGAACGCACGCGAATTCGTGCGCGACACCATGTGACGTACCAGATCCTGGACATACTGCGTTGCGGTCGGCACGTCCTCGTCGCCGATGCCGAGATCGAAGGGTTCCTTGCGCTCGGCCCAGGCTTGGACGAGCAACCCCAGGTCGCTCGTGCTGCGCCGGCGCGAACTCCCGAGGACTTCCTCGACGACGGCGAGACGGCGGCGACCAGCGGCCAGTGCCATCCCAGGGTTGTCGATAGCGTGCGTGAGATCGTCCTGCAGCCCATCGGCGATCCAGTAGTAATGGTCCCATGGCAGCGCGAGATTTGCCGCAAGTTTCACCTCGTGGACGTCCTGCACTGGGACGTGGCGGAGCGGTGCCGACTCGTCGTCGATCTCGATGCTGATCTCGAACGGCTGCACCTGGAGCATGGCGCGCAAGGCTTCGCGGCTCGACGGCATGGCTTGCAAATAGATGCGGTGCGGCGTCCGCAAGGCGAACACGGGCTCGAGCGGTGGCAAGTCCAGGAGACTGCTCGGGATCCAGCGAGTGGGCCGCGGCTCGGCGGGCAGGTCTTCCAGGCGCTCGTCCGCTTGCATCTCGGTGTCTCCTTGGTTCTGCGGTGCGGGCTTCCACGAGAGAAGAGGTGCTTCAGCCAAGCAAAGCTGGTTCCATGTGCCGGCGCGCCGCCGATTCCGTACGCCCGATGCATGCGCGTGGTGCTTCCTCGTCGAGGGTGAAGTGCACTAGCCTGTGCGGAAGCGCGGAGACCAAGGTCGTTCGCAAGTGCGAGGAGAGATCCGTGCGCAGTGCATCGGATTGCATTCGTGTCGAGGACGATGCCTGGATCATCCGAGGCCCGGTGCGTGTGCACGGGAAGCTCGAGCCGCCGGGGGACAAGTCGCTGGCGCATCGCGCCCTGATTCTGGCGGCCCTGGCGACGGGACCGTCTTCGCTCCGAAGTCTCTCTGCGGCCGAGGATGTCGAGCGCACGTTGTCGGCGCTGATTCAGCTCGGCGTCGACGCTGAACGCAGCTCCAGCGCAGTCGACATTCGAGGTGCCGGCTTGCATGGACTGCGTGCTGCTGGCGCCGCTCTCGACTGCGGGAATTCCGGCACGACGATGCGACTGCTGTGTGGCGTCCTCGCCGCGCGGTCGTTCGCGTCGCAGCTTGTCGGCGATGCGTCGCTGTCGCGCCGTCCGATGCGGCGCGTCGCCGCGCCACTGCGAGACATGGGAGCGGTGATCGAGTGCATGGGACACGAGGAACGTCCGCCGGTGCACCTCGCGGCGGGGCTTGGTTTGCGCGGGATGACGCACACGCTCACGGTGGACAGCGCGCAAGTGCGAAGCGCCTTGTTGCTCGCGGGTTTGCGCGCGCAAGGGATGACGCGCATCGAACCGGCGGGTGTTGCGCGCGATCACACCGAACGCATGCTGCGAGCGCTCGGCCTCCGTTGCGACACGGGAGCCGACGGTCTCGTGCTCGAACCACCAGAGCACGACTGGTCCGGGTTCGAATTCGATCTCCCCGGGGATCCGTCGGCGGTCGCCTTCTTCGCGGCCTGGGCCATGGCGCCGGGGGGCGGGGAGTTCCGCGCCGAACGTGTCGCACTCAACCCCGGTCGCGTGCGCTACCTGGAACTGCTGCGGCACGCTGGCGCCGAAACGACGATCCAGAGCGAGCGCACCGATCTCGGCGAGCCGGTGGGCTCAATTGAAATCAAGGGCGCGCTCGAGGCCGACGTCGAGATCCGCGGTGCCGACAGCGTGCAATGCATCGACGAGATTCCGGCCCTGATCGCAGCCGCGGCGGTGTCCGGCGTCGGCGCCATCGTGCACGATGCATCCGAGCTGCGCGTCAAGGAGACCGATCGCATCGCCAATTTGGTGCAGCTGCTGCGTGCCTTCGGGGCGCAGGCCGACACCACATCGGATGGATTGCAACTCGCGCCCGGGGCGGCACTGCACCCGGCCGAGGCGAGGAGCGACGGCGATCATCGCATCGCCATGGCGGGGGCGATCCTCGCAGCGGCAGTGCGCGGAACGAGCCGGATCACCAGCACGCGCTGCGTGCGCACTTCGTATCCGGAATTCGCGCGCGATTTCGCCCGTTTGGCCCGCGACTGAAACCTGCCAGACCTTCTGGCACCGCCAGGTGTACGGAGCCCCGGATCTCCGGGCATGTGCGTTGCTTCCCATGCTTCCGAATCGTCATGCGATGTCGGGAGGGTGGATGGAGCGCCGGCACAGCCAAGGCGA
>DASRJO010000062.1:0-21970 GCA_035649435.1 Candidatus Krumholzibacteriia bacterium
CACCAACTTGACGTAGATCTCGGCTTCGTTCACTTGAGCGTTCCAGCCGCCGGCGATGGTCTCGTAGGTGTATTCGACCTCGGGATACTCGCGCAGCAGCGAAGAAATCTCGCGCAACCGGTCGCGGGTGTAGTCCAGTGAGGAGCTCACCGGCGTCTTCACCATCACCGAGAGCTGCTCGCTGTCGGATTCCGGCATGAAGCTGCCGCCGACGAATGGAAAGAGCGCGAGCGCGGCGACGAAAGAGCCGGCGGCGATGGCGAGAGTCGCCACGCGATGTGCCAGAGCCCAGCCGATCATGCGCCGGTAGCGCTTGCCGAGCCCCATGAATCCGTGATTGAAACGTTCCAGAGCGCGGCCGAACACGTTGCGCCCCACGTGGCCTTCGGCCACCGGGTCGTACCACACCGAGGACAGCATCGGGTCGAGGGTGAACGAGACGAAAAGGCTCACGGCCACGGCGAACGCCACCGTGACGGCGAATTCCTTGAAGAACTTGCCGACGATTCCGCCCATGAACGCCACCGGGACGAACACGCACAAGGTGGAGAGCGTGGTGGCGAGGACGGCGAGCCCGATCTCGCTCGTGCCCTTGCGGGCCGCCGTATGGTGATCCTCGCCCATGCCGACGCGGCGGACGATGTTCTCGCGCACGACGATGGCATCGTCGATCAAGATGCCGATGGCGAGCGACAAGCCCATGAGCGTCATCGTGTTGAGCGTGTAGCCGAAACCATAGATGGCGACGAATGCCGCGATCACCGACACCGGCAACGTCAGTCCGGTGATCACGGTCGACCGCCATGAGTTGAGGAAGGTGAAGACGACGAGCACGGTCAGGATGGCGCCGAGAACGAGAGTCGTCTTGACGTCTTCGACCGATTCACGGATCCATACCGAGTCGTCGCGCACGATCGAGAGCGAGATGCCCTGAGGCATCTCGGTGGCGAGACGGGTCACGACCTCCTTGACCGCGTCCGCGACCTCGACGGTATTGGCACCGGACACTTTGCGTAGATCGATCCCGACTGCCGGCGCGCCATCGACGAGTGCCGCCGAACGGGGTTCCTCGGCGGCATCGCTGGTCGTGGCGACATCCCCGAGCCGGATGGGCACACCATCGCGCACTTCGAGCACCAAGCCATCGAAGTCGGAGGGATCGCGCAAGCGCCCGGCCACGCGCACGAGCTTCTCGCTCGGGCCCAGCTCGAGCCGACCCGCCGGCACCTCGACGTTCTCCGATGCCAACGTGCGCATGACTTGGTCGACGGTGACGGCGCGGGAAGCCAATCTTTCCGCGTCGAGGTGCACGAGGATGGCACGCTTCTCGCCGCCGACCAGTGTCACCTGGCCGACGCCATCGACGGCTTCCAATTCGCGCCGCAGCGTTTCATCGGCCAGCGTCGTCAGCTCGCGCAATGTCCGTGTCTCGGAACGGAGCGCGAGCGACAGGATGGGAATCTCTTGCGGATCGAACCGCTGCACCAAGGGTTCCTCGATGTCGCGCGGCAGCTCGACGCGAATCTGCTCGATCTTGGCGCGCACGTCCTGCTGCGCATCCATTTCGTCGACGTTCAGCTCGAACTCGACGAAGACCGATGAAAAGCCCTCGACCGAGGTGGAGGTGAGGTTGCGTACGCCCGCGATGGGGTTCACGGCCTCTTCGATCTTGCGGGTCACGTCGCGCTCGACGGTCTCCGGGGCCGCGCCAGGGTAGGAAGTTTGCACGACGATGAAGGGAAAGGAGACCTCGGGCCATTGGTCGATGGAGAGCCGGAAATACGAGAACAACCCGAGTGTCACCAACGCCACCATCATCATGGTGGCGAAGACGGGCCGTTTGATCGAAACGTCGGAAAGGAACATGTCTCACCGTTCCGTCGTGCCGCTCGCCGGCGTCGTCGCGGCGAGGATGCGCACCGGCGCGCCTGGACGCAGCCCGGGCACGACGCCGGAAAGCAACGACTCGCCTGGTGCCACGGCACCGAGGAGCTCGACGATGCCGTCGATCTCGTCGACGAGGCCGGTCTGGACGATGACGCGCTCGGCATGGCCAGCGCGAATGCGGTACACGACCTGGTCCGCGCCTTCGAGACGCAGGCTCGCGAGAGGCGCCGTCGTCGCCTGGTCCTTGATGGCATGAATGACACGACCACTGGCGAAGAGCCCGCCCACGAGGCGCCCGCCAGGGTTCGGGAGGCGCGTGTACACGCGCACTTGCCGGGTTCCAGGTTCCGCTGTCGGGTTCAAGCGGTCGACCTGGCCGGTGAACACCTCGCCCGGGAATGCGTCGATGTGGAACTCGATGGGAGTTCCCGGTTGCACGTAGCGCAGGTTCTCGCTGGCCACCGTCGCCGACAATTCGAGAGTCTGCGTATCGACGATCTGCAGGAGAAAATCCCCAACAGCCGTGCGCGCACCGCTGTGCACATGGATCTTGCTGACGATGCCATCGATGGGGCTTGGCACGTCGAGTGTCGCGGCGTTCTCCTCCGCGATGTTCAGCTGAGCCTGGGCGGACTGCACGCTCGCCTCAGCAGCCTTGTACTGTGATTCCGCCGTTTCGAGATCGGCGGGCGCGGCGGCGCCGGCATCCAGGAGCCGCTTGGCGCGGCGCACCGCATTCTCCGCTGCCGCCAAACTCGCCTGCGCGGCTTGCAGTTCGGCGGTGGCGGCGGTCCACGTCCCGCGCACCTCACGTGCCTTATAGGCGGCGAGCTTCTGGCCGCGGCGCACGCTCTGTCCCTCGCGCACGAGCATGGCTTCCAAATCGCCGTCGAAACGGGCCACGACCTCGACGGTCTCGTTCGGGACGAGCTCTCCGGTGAATGCAATCCCGGCTTCGAGCTTGCGGGCTTCGAGGCGTACGACACTCGCAGCGCTCACCAGCACTTGCCCGGGAGCATTCGCGGTCTCGACCGCCTCGTGGGTCGAACAGCTCGAGAGCACGAGCAGCAGCACCGGTGCTATCTGTGTGCGGGCCGCGGTGAGTCCGGGTCGCTTTCCAGCGCGCGAAGTCCGCATATGAGCACTGCATCCTTCCCGAGCCCGTGCGCGTTCATTCGTTGCCCGATTGCGCGATCAGATCACTGAACATGGGCCGGCCTGTGTAACGCTCCAGTCGGGCGAGAGCGCTGAGATAATCATGGCGCGCGCTGGCCTCGCTGAGCTCTGCCGTCTGCAATGCGGTGCGCGCATCTTCGACCTCGAGCAGGCTCGAGGCCCCCTCTTCGAACCGGAGGTTGGCGAGCTCCATGGCGCGTCGCGCCAGCTGTGCCGTCCGCGTCCTCGAGCGCAACAGCTCCGCGGCGCGCATCAACTCGCCGATTTGTTGCTCGACCAGCAGCTGGATCGATTCCCGCGCTTGCTGCAAGTCGTAGCGCGAGCGCGAAGCCTCGGCGCGCGATGTCTGCACTTGCCCGCGTGTTCGCAGGCCATCGAAGAGCTTCCAGGAAAGGGCGGCACCCGCGTTCGCATCCTGCACCCATTCGTCCTGGCTCGGCCAGCCGTCGCGCGGAAACGCCTGCTGCGAGTACGTGCCGAAAAGCGAGAGTGCCGGCCATGCATCGCGTCCAGCGACGGTGACCGCAGCTTCTCTGGCCTTGACCTCTTCCTCGAACGCGGCGATCCCCAGGTTGCGCAGTGCTGCACTGAAGATTCCGGTGGTGTCGATTGTCGCCAGCGGCTCCGGTGGAAGCTCGACTCCGGCCAAGAGCGGTGTCCGTAGCACCAGCGTCGAGTTGACCGGCAAGTTGGCGAAGGATGCGAGCCGCAAGTACGCGACGTCGCGGGAGTTCTCGGCGGCCCGCACGAAGGGATACTGGTTGTCGCGCTGAACCTCCGCTTGCAAGAGCTCGAACTCCGAGGTTTGACCGGCGTCGGCACGTGCACGCACGCGTCGCAGCTGCGTTTCGGCCTGTTCGAGTCCCAACTCGGTGATCGACACCGCACGATCGGCGAGAAGAGCGGCGAGATAAGCTTCACGAACCAGCAGGCGGACTTCCGCGCCACGGTCCTCGCGCCGGTTCTCGAAGGCGCGCAGCGCGTGCTTGGCGGCGCGGACGGCAGCCACGATCGAACCGCCCTCGAAGACTTTTTGCGACAAGCCGAGCCGGACGTCGTAGCTGTGGGCACTCGCGAAGGGTCCGGCATCGAACAAACCGGACAAGCTGGCGAATGGCGCGGTAGGCAGCGCGATTTCGAGATCGCGGACGCGCTGGTCGAGCGGCGCCAGTGTATCCGGCTCGAAGGGCTGGATGCTGCCGAAGCCGCCTTCTTGACTGAAGACACTTTGGAACCGTCGAGTATAGGTCGAGCCCAGGACGAGCTGAGGGAAGACGTCGGCGCGGGCCTGTCGATAGTAGCCATTCGCGGCGTCACGGTCCGCTTCGGCGCGCAGCATTTCCTCGCCGATATCGAGGGCGCGCTCCGTGCACTCGCGCAACGAGATCACCAAGGTCTCGGGCCACGCCGGTGCTGGAGCGTCGGCCTGCGCCCAGGTCATCCCCGGTGCGAGCCCAGCGAGGACGGCGATGCTCCAGGCGCGGGACCATTGCACTGCCTTCGTTGCCTCAGCGGTTCGATGACGTGGCATCGTCACCCTCGTCCTTGGTCTGGGTCCCGGTGTCCGCGCGCAGTCCTTGCAGGACCATGCGCACCACGTGATCGGAGCGTTCTTGCACGATGCGCTCGCGATCGTAGTCGTCTCCCCACTGTGCGCGCAAAGACTCCTCGTGTTCGAAAAAGAACCGACACATCCCCTCGACTGAGATGAGAACGTGCCTCGGGTCCTCTGCTCGGAAGATCCGCTGACTCGCGCCGCGCTGCAAGGCAGTCGTCGCCGCCTCCACGAGCCGGGCGTGCATTTCCTCGTCGCCACGGATCGGAACGCCGTCGAGGGCGCTGTAGGCACACAACCGCACGTAGTGCGGATGATCCGCCAGCAACCGCATGTAGCGGCGGGTTGCCGTGGAAAGCGCCTCGACCGGGTCGGTGATGGAGAAGTCCTCCAGAAACGGCCGGAGTTGCAGCGCAATCCGTTGCAAGATGGCGCGGTAAAGCCCCTCTTTCGAACGGAAATAATAATGAATGAGGGCCTTGTTGACGCCGGCACGGCGGGCGATCGCCGCCGTCGAAGTGGCGTGAAATCCGCGTGCGGCGAACACTGCTTCGGCAGCGTCGAGCAACCGTGTTTCGGTTTCGGACGCGACCGTGGGCAGGGAATCCAGCATGCTGGGTCCTCCCGCGGGGCAAACTCCAGATCACCTGCTTGTACGGACCCGCTCGCGCCGAGTTTCACCGCTCGGTTATACCGAACGGACTAATCGAGTGATGCGCTTATAACTTATTTTAAATTAACAGCATGCGGAGGATGGCGATCTGGAAAGGAGCCTCAACGAAGGAAGACCACTCGTCGCACGAGGCGATCGCCCGAGCGCTCGACGCGAATGAAATAGACGCCGGGTGCGGCTCGGCCCGCAGCGCCCTCGCCATTCCAAGTCATACCGTGGCGACCCGCCTCGAGGTTCCCATCGAGCAAGGTGGCGACCTGGCGGCCGCGGACGTCCAGGACAGTGACCGCGACACGGGTGGCGAAAGGAATCGTGAACGAAATGCTCACGATATTGCGTGCCGGGTTCGGTGTGATGGCTGGGAGCGCGAACTCGATCACGGGCGGGTCATTCGCGCCACCTTCGCTCGCGTCGGCGATCTGGAACACAGTGCTGATCACATCCTCGCTGCAATGGACGTCGGACGGATCGTGCGCGACCACTTTGAGTACGGCGCTCGGCGTGGCCGGCCCGGTGATCGTCCATTGGGAAGAGCCGACATCCGGAATACCTGTCGCAATGGCAAGGAAGGGCCCGTTCACACCCGCGCGCGACAAGAGAAGGTCGACACTGGGGGCGTCTGCTCGATCGCTGGCCGGCCAAGTGATGTGAACCGTCGAGCCGATCGTCACCTTGGAAGCAGGCCCCATCGTCGTCTTTCCCGGAGATGCGGAAGCGTCGGTCTGCGGCTGCAGGAACTGGGCGACCAAGACTTTAGAGCCTCCGGTTCGGCGACTGCGGAAGTTCGCGTGGATGGTGTGGTCAGCCATGACGTTGACGAAATCGTAGAAACTCACGGGACCCACCGGGATCCCATCGACGATGACGTTGAGAACAACATTGTTGGAATCAGGCGTCACGGTGAAGCTTTGATTGCCATTGCATGAGACCACGATATTTCCCGTCGGGCTGATCGAGCCCCCAATGCCCGCTGACGCAGTGATGATGAAGTCGTCGAGTGCGAAGCTCGCTTCGATGGTGTGGTTCGCCATCACGTCGGTGAACGTGTAGTTCGTGACTGCGCCGACGGAGGCGCCATCGACGAGGACGTCGGCGACTCCATAGCAGGAATCGGGGGCGATCGTGAACGATTGATCGGCAGCGCAATTGACGGCGACGGCGCCGAGCGGACTGATCGAGCCCCCAGCGCCGGCGGATGCAGTGATCGTGAAGCTGACGGGGGCAAAGCTGGCTTCGATGGTGTGGCTCGCCATCACGTCGTTGAACGTGTAGTTCGTGACGGCGCCGACGGAGACGCCATCGACGAGGACGTCTGCGACTCCATAGCAGGAATCGGGGGCGATCGTGAACGATGGATCGGCAGCGCAATTGACGGTGACGGCGCCGAGCGGACTGATCGAGCCCCCAGCACCGGCAGACGCAGTGATCGTGAAGCTGACGGGGGCAAAGCTGGCTTCGATGGTGTGGCTTGCCATCACGTCGTTGAACGTGTAGCTCGTGACGACGCCGACGGAGACGCCATCGACGAGGACGTCGGCGACTCCATAGCAGGAGTCGGGCGTGATCGTAAACGATGGATCGGCACCGCAATTGACGGTGACCTCGCCGAGCGGACTGATCGAGCCCCCAACCCCGGCAGACGCTGTGATCGTGAAGCTGTCGAGGATGAAGCTGGCCTCGATGGTGTGGTTCGCAGTCACGCTGTTGAACGTGTAGTTGGTGACGGCGCCGACAGAAACGCCATCGACAAGGACGTCTGCGACCCCATAGCAGGAATCGGGCGCGATCGTGAACGATTGGTTGCTGCCGGAGCTCACAGAGATCGGACCGTCCGGCGTGATCGACCCGCCGAGCCCGGCGGTGGCCGAGATCGTGAAATTGCCGACGAAACGCTGGCCCAAGACAGAGGTGTCGCTCTGGTCGGTCCCCGGTGATCCGGCGCTCTCATAGACGACCACCAGCCTGCCGAAGGGGTCGAACGTCGCGGCGGGGAATGATTGCAGCCCGTTGATGAAGGTATTGACCTGGGTCTCGCCGCCCACGGAGGTGCCGTCTGATGCGTATCGTTGGAACTGAATGGACGTCGAGCTTTGGTCGCTCGCCAGCGATCCAACACTGTTCCAGCCAATGATGAAATTGCCCTCGCTGTCGATGGCGATGCAAGGCGAGCTCTGATTGTTCAGGGTGAAGGTGTTGGCTTGGAACTGATTTCCAAGCGGAGTGCCATTCGACGAGAAACGACGCCCGTGAACGGAGTAGAAGCTCGCGTCCGAGCCCTGCGAGCTGTTGCTTTCCCATGTCGCGACGAAATTCCCGGCTGCGTCATAGGCGACCGCGGGCTTGTTCTGCGTGCTCACGACGTGCGTGTTGACCTGAAACTGGCCGCCGACAGGGCTGCCGTCGGCGGCATACCGTTGTCCTTGAATCGATGTATCGCTTTGATCGTTCCCCACGGATCCCAGGCTGGTCCACACCACCACGAAGTTGCCGGCGGCGTCGACGGCGATCGAGGGCCTTTGTTGATCGGACGCCGTGTAGGTGTTGACCTGGAATTCGTCACCGAGAGGCGTGCCATCCGCCGCGTGCCGCTGCGCGAGGATGGAGGTGGAGCTATGGTCCGTGCCGTTCGACCCATTGCTTTCCCAAGCGACGACGAAATTCCCCACGGCATCACAGGCGACGGACGCTCGCTGCTGGGTGCTGGCCAAGAAGGTGTTGACCTGAAATTGGTTGCCGAGGGGAAGCCCGTTCGCAGCGAAGCGCTGTCCCTGAATGGAAGTCAGGTTGTTGTCGTTTCCTGGTGAGCCGCTGCTGGTCCAAACGACGACGAAGTTCCCGGACGGGTCGGACGCAATCGCGGGATCGGTCTGGTTGCTCGAGATGTAGGTATTGACCTGGAACTGGCTGCCGAGAGGTGTCCCATTCGACGAGTAACGCTGGCCCTGGACGGAATACACGCTGTTGTCGGTGCCCGGTGACCCGACGCTCTCCCAGACGACGACGAACTGGCCCGTCGGGTCGGCGGCCACCACAGGTCGACCCTGAGGATTGGGGGTGTACGAGTTGACCTGGAATTCAGGTCCCGCTGGGACGAGGGCCTGAGCCCGGGCAACGGCGAACACGCTGGCCAGGCACACGAGCGCCTGCACGAGCGCACGCCAGGGAGCCATGAGCTCGAGCCGCGCGCGCGGGATGCGCGAATGGAAACGCAAGGCCACCTTCGTGTTCACGGGGGCTGCCGGAGGCGGAGTCCGCTGCCGTCGACCGCCAGATCATATCACGGGTATTTGCAGGGAAAAACGCAGAACTTTTGGCCCAGGCGGGCGGCGAACCTCGTCCCCTACGGCCGAGGACGCGAGGGTGCGAGCGCTCTCTGCACGCGGGCGAGGAGGTCCCGGTTGGAGAAGGGCTTGGAGACGTAGTCATCGGCCCCGGCGGCCAAGCCCTCTTGGCGCTCGCGCTGCATGGCGCGCGCGGTGAGTAAAATCACGTAAACATCGTGTAAAGCGGCATCCGATTTGACGAGGCGGCACAGGTCGAGGCCGCTCATCGACCCCATCATGACATCGAACACAACGACCCGCGGCTTCTCGCGCCGCAGCTGCGCCAGGGCGGCGGCACCATCGCTCACCGTGACCACGCGCATGCCTGCGCCGCGCAGGACGATGCTCACCGACTTCAGCGTCAAGGGATCGTCATCAGCGACCAAAATATAGGGATCGATCGGATTCGGGTGTTGCATCGGCACGTCTCCAACGCCTGCGGCGAATGCCGGCCGTGGCCGGCTCGAGTCGCTCACACGAGCGCGCGAACATTCTCCAACAACTGGGCCTTCTCGAATGGCTTGCGGATGTATTCCGTGGCGCCGAGCGCCATCGCCTTGTCGCGATCCTCGAGCACGGACAGCACCATCACCGGGATTCCGGCGGTGGCGGGATCGCTCTTCAGCAACCGCAGCACGTCGTATCCATCGATCTCGGGCATCATGATGTCGAGGATGATCACGTCCGGTTCGAGCTCGCGTGCCTTGGCGATGGCCTGGCTGCCGCTTTGACAGCCGACGGTGCGGTAACCGAGCGGCTCGAGGAGTTCCGTCAGAGCCACCACGATCGAGGGCTCGTCATCCACGATCAAGACTTGCTTCCCGGCCGAGGTGCGTTCGAGTGCTTGCACGAGGTGCTGCTCGGCGTCGGCAGCCAAGGATTCGCCCGAACGGATCGACCGGCGCGTCACCCTCACCGATTCGGGTACCGCAGCGACGGGCAGGGTGAAGCGAAACGCCGAGCCTTCTCCCGGGGCGCTCTCGACCCAAATCGCGCCGCCGTGCTGCACGATGATGTTGCCCGAGATCGCCAGGCCCAGCCCGGTGCCCTGCGGCTTGTCGGTGAGAACGTTGCCCACCTGACCGAACTTGTCGAAAATCCGCTGGTGGTGGTCGCGCGGGATCCCCATCCCCGTGTCGCGGACCTCGACGAGCACATAAGCTTGACGCTCCGGCGCCGTGCTCGTCATGCCTGCCGGTCCACCGCGTTCGGGACCGACACCGAGCGGCGCCCGTTGGCTCGCCGGCTGCGCGGCCACGGTGATGACGCCTCGCTGCGGCGTGAACTTGATGGCGTTGTCCACGAGATTCGTGATCACCTGGCTCAGACGGTCGGGGTCGGCGAGCACCGTCGGCAGCTCGGGATCGATCTCGACACGCACCCGGATTTGCTTGCTCGCCGCCAAGGTGCGCAACGTCTCCAGGCACGGCTCGATGATTCGCTGCAGGTGCACCGCCTCGACACGGCAGCGCATTTCTCCCGCCTCGATGCGCGAGATGTCGAGCAAATCGCTGATGAGGCGCGTCAAGCGTTCGGTCTGCGTGGCGATGATCCCGAGGAACTCACGGCGTTCGGACTCCGTCAGCGCCTGCGGATCGTCGAGCATGATCTCGGTGAAGCTGCGAATCGAGGTCAGCGGGGTGCGCAGCTCGTGGCTGACGTTGCTGAGGAAATCGCTCTTGAGGCGGTCGATCTCCTTGAGTTCGGCATTGGCTTTTTCCAGCTCCTGCGCCTTTTGATGCAGCGCGGCCGTGCGTTGCTGCACGATCTGTTCGAGATGCTGATTGTGATAGCGAATGGCGTCCTGACTCTGCTTCAAGTCGTTCGTCATGGTGTTGAAGCAGCGCGCCAGATCGCCGAGCTCGCCGACCAGGTTTTCCTCGACGACGTGGTCGAGATCGCACTTGGCGACGAGCGCAGTCGCCCGGGCCAGGTTCTGCAGCGGCACGGTCACCTTGCGCGAGAAGAAACGGGCTGCGAGCAGCACGATGATGACAGCGCCGGCGCCCAGTAGGTACAGCACGAGCCGGGTCTGCGCCAGCGATGCCAGCAGCGGTTCGAGCGACAGCCCGACCCGCACCGTGCCCCAGCGCACGGCGGTGCCTTGCACGTGCACCGGGACGGCGATGTCGAGCAGCGGCTTGCCCGCACTCCCGTTCAAGGTCTGGATCACGACGTCGTTCACTGCCAGGATGCGCCGGCTCGTCGGGTCATCGGCACGCTGGCCTTGGCGCCCCGGCTCGCCGCTGTGCCCGGCGACCATGCCTTCCTTGTCGAGGATGACGACATAGAGCACGTCGTTGTCGTGGATCGGCGTCTCGGACGCTTGCTGCAGCGAGACGTAGTCGTAGCTCAGCAAAGAATTGCGCACCACCGCGGCGATCGAATTGGCCACGGCCACGCCCCGCATCTCCGTCAGCTCCAGCATCACCGCCGTGTGGCGCTTGCCCACGACGTAGATGACGCTCCCCATCAGCGAGATGACGATGATGCCGAAATAGAGCATGAAGCGCCCCTGCAGGCCGAGAGCGCGAACGCGCCGAAGGGAACGCGAAAATGCGAGTTCCATGCTCCTACGGTGTCCCTTCGGCGAGGAGGGCGGTCTGCAACCAGACTTCCTCCATCGCGATATTGCCGATGCCCATCGGCGTCATGAGAACGCCGCGCACGTTCTGCTGCAGCGCGAGGGCTTGCAGCGGATGGAACAGGGGCACGATGGATGCGTCGTTCAACATCAGGCGCTCCACCTCGCGGTAGATGCCCATGCGGTCGAGTGCGAAGCGCGCGACTCGGCCGCACGCCAGCAACGAGTCCACCGTGGCGCTGCGATAGCGGGTGAAGTTGGCCGATCCCTCGCGATGACCGAGGGGGAAGAGGATCGAATCCGGATCCGGAATGTCCGCGAGCCAGGTCACCGTGAAGCATTGCAGATCCTGGGCGGTGAGTCTGTCGCTGAATTCGCGCCAGTGGAGAGTCTCGGTTTCGAAGTGCAGGCCGACCTGCGCCACTTGCCGCGAGATCTCGTCCAGCAGGACCCGTGTCTCCTCCGTCTGACTGGCGGTGGTGAACACGATGCGCGGCAATCCTCGGCCCCCGGGATGGCCTGCAGCCGCCAGCAGTTGCCGCGCGCGTTCCGGGTCGTACTCCAAGAGCTTTGATTCCGGCGTGTACCCAGGCATTCCCGGCGGCAGGATCCCGTTCGGCGCGATGCGCGTGGTGGGATCGCGGCGCAGGATCGCCGCACGGTCGATGGCGAGTGCGAAGGCTTGGCGGACGCGGATGTCGTCGAACGGGGCGCGATTCTGGTTGAGACCGATGAACGTCGTGCTGAGCTCCTGGCGCGTCAGAATCCGGACGCGTGCATGCGTGCGGAACTCCTCGAAGCGTCCCTGCGGCACGAGTGCAGCGCTCAGCCGCCCATGCAGGAACGAGCGCGCAGCATAGTCCCGCGCATGCTCCCGAGGGAGCTCGTAGACGAGGGAATCGAGCCGCGCGACGCCGAGGTGATAATCGGGATGCGTCACCAAGATGACATCGTTTTCCGTCCACCTTGCCAGACGGAACGGGCCGCATCCCATCGGTTCACGGGCGAAGCGCTCGTTACCCAGGCGCTCGACGTAGTTCTTGGGCACGATGCGAGACGGATCGGACGCCAGCGCGGCGAGGAACGATGCGAAGGGATGCTCGAGCTCGATGCGAACGTCGTAAGGACCGAGCGCACGCAATCCGAGAATCGAATCGGCCCGCCCCGCGGCGAAGGCCTGGCTCCCGAGAATGTGGCCGAGGTACTCGCGTGCGAGGCTGGTGTCTTCCTCCGGCATCTGGAAGATGCGCGTGAAGGAATACACCACGTCCGTGGCCGTGAGCTCACTGCCGTCGTGGAAGCGCACATCCGGCTTCAGATGGAAGGTGTAGACGCGTCCATCGGGCGAGACTTCCCACAAGTCGGCGATGCATGGAACGATGTTCAGATTGGAATCGAAGTGCAACAGTCCGTCGAAGATCTGATTGACGATGGTGGCTTCGTAGACATCGTCCAGGCAGGCTGGATCCAGGGTGCCGGGTGCATCCTGCGCCATGCGAAACGAGCCACCGCGGGGGACCGCCGCTCTCGCCGGGGCCTCTTCAGACGGGGGGCGCCGACCACAGCCCGACCCGACCGCAACGCAAAGAGCGAGCGTGGCCGGCAGCGATCGCCATGCACCCGCGGGTCGATCGCCGCGAAAAAACCTCTGGAACCCGATCGACATTTTCACGCTCGCCGAGCTGAAACCGTGGTGGTCTATGCGCTTCGGCGAAGCAAAGCAAGGATCAATCCACGGCAGCCCTGGCCGCCATCCCATGTGAATCCTGCGATTGCCGGGGACGGACGGGCACAGCCTGGAGGATTCGACGGGTACGGTTGGTGCCTGGCCGTGGGCGAGTTCGAAGAAGGGGCACACGACATGGCGTCTCGGCGCGTTGACAGAATCGGCTCGAGTGGCAGATAATCCTCGCGTCCATTCGACGATAGTGCTTCACTTCCGCGTGCGGCCGGGCGCGTTCGCCGCGTCGAATGGCCATTTTGCAGCGGGACGCGCACCGTGTGCGCGCCACCTTCGTTCGCAATCCAGACTCGCCTCGGTGCCTCCTGGAGGTACCGACTGGAAGCGACGGTCAGGTGTCCAAACGCCTCGCCCCCAGGGCTCGGCGTCAGCCGGGCCATTCCACCCATGCCGGGGCCGCTCTCCCTGCGGCTGGTCGCCGGAGCGCGCGCGGCAAATTGCTCGCGGTGAATCTTGCCGTGTTCCTCGGTCTCCTCGCGTGTATCGAGGTCGGGGCTCGCTTGTTCTTTCCGCGCCGGATCGAGGGTCTGTTCAACGACCCGCAGGTCTTCCTCCGCAAGCGGCCATTCGTCGCGCCGCATCCTCGGCGCGGCCTGGCACTCGTGCCTGGCTTCGAGTCGGATGACATTCGCATCAATGCCGCCGGTTTCCGCGGCTCGGACTGGCCCGACGATCTCGGCAACTACGACATCGTGCTGACACTCGGCGAGTCTTCGACTTTTGGTTGGCTCGTTGGACAAGAGGACAGTTATCCGGCAAGGTTGCAGCGCAAGCTGCGCTCGACCACTCCAGGGCACCGGGTCATGGTGGTGAACGCGGGCGTGCCGTCCTACACGTCGGCGCAAGTGCGCTTGTATCTCGAAGAGCTGCTCGAGCGCCTCGATCCGGTCTTGATTCTGGTCAATGTCTTGTGGAACGACGCTCTCTTTGCATGCGTCGAAAACTGGATGCCGGAATACCTCGTCTTCCAACAACCGAGGCCATGGAAGCAATTCGCGCTCCGTCATTCGGCGTTGATGCGCGCCGCTATCCTGAATCCACCGGCTGAGGGGCAATCGGCCACGAGCGTCACGAACCCCGAGGCGCTGCGATTCTACGCGCAAAACCTCGACGACATCATCCAACAATGCAACCGGAGGGGCACACGTCTGGCCTTCGTGCGGCCAAGCATGGATCTGAGCTACGTTCCGGAGCGGGGAATGAAGATCTCGCGGCGCACCATCGAACGGCAGAGTTTCATCGACCAGCTCGAAGAGTTCACGCGCACCCTCGATGTGGTGGCACGCGAACACGCGATTCCTG
The DNA here is from genome assembly GCA_035649435.1 of Candidatus Krumholzibacteriia bacterium. Classification (GTDB taxonomy): domain Bacteria; phylum Krumholzibacteriota; class Krumholzibacteriia; genus DASRJW01. The sequence continues at coordinate 14,242 of DASRJO010000062.1, forward strand.
TCGTCGGTCATCGTCTTTCGGCGAGTGACCCATTGTTCCGCCCCTGCTTCTACGATCCCGTGCACCTGAATGCCGAGGGCAATCAGCTTCTGGCCGAGGACATCGCGGCGTATCTGGTGCAGAGCGACCTGCTACCGGCCGCCAGGATTCGTGTCGCTGGGACTGGAGACTAGTCGCGGGCACAGCCGCTGTGCCGCCGCTTGTCGTGCGTGAATCCGGCGGAGGGATGCCGTCGTGCTTCGCAGGCTCTGGCTCGTCCTTGTGGGAGCCGCGGTCGTCCTGGGAATCGCGGGCGACCGAGTGCGGCCGCAATCACACTCCGCAAAGCCGGCAGCGACCACCGATCCGTTCACCCTCTATCTCCTCGGCGGTTCGACGGCGCTGGGCGAGCCTTACGCGCCACAAACAGACTTGGGGCGGATCGCTTCCATCTTGCTCGGAGGGCAGTGCGAGGGCCATCCGATCGCCGTCGTCAACCTGGGAAAGAGGGGCAAGCCCGCCGAGCAAGTCGTGGCCGATGCGCAGCGCATCTCCAGGGACTGTCGTGACCCTGGAGCAACAGCCGCGTTCCTCTATGTTGGCAACAACCAATTCTTGTGCTTCGATCGCCGGCCTGACCTGCGCCACCTTCCTCGCGCGCTTTGCGACGAGCCCGTGGTGTCGTCGTCGGAGAGAGAGGAGGTATTGCGTCGCTACCGGTCGAGCTACGCCACCATCTTGAGATCCTTGCGCGCCCGCGGCATCGAGGTGATCGCTGCGACGACCGCGGTGAACCTGGCGGACTGGGAGCCGAATCGGTCGGTACTGATGCGGCGCGAGAACGCTCCGCGCGTAAAGGCGCTGCTGCAGGAGTCCGAAGCGCGCAGCGGCAGGGGAGACATCCGGGGTGCCCTGAACTCGATCCACGAGCTCTTGAGGCTGGAGCCGGAATTCGCGCTCGGGTGCAAACGCGCGGGCGACCTCTACCGGCAGTTGGGGGATGCCGGAAAGGCGCGCCGCTCCTATCAGCAAGCAGTCGACTTCGACGGCAATCCGCAGCGTGAGCTTTCGCAGCAGAATGCGATCGTGCGGCAGGAGTGCGAGCGCGCCGGCGTGAGTGTGGTGGATGCAGAGCGGATCGTCATGGAACAGGCCGCCGACGGCCTGGTCGGGGACAATCTGATGTGGGACAACTGCCACCCGCGGCTGGAAGCATACGCGGCGATCGCGCACGGCTTCGCCAGCAAATTGTGCGAGGCGCGGGGGTTGCCACCGCCATCCCCGCCGCCCGATCGGCCCCAGCTGGAGCGCATGCTTGGGATCGGTCCCACCGTCCAGCGACGGATCTTGCACGAGCGTGGCCAATACTGCTACAGGGCAGCCACGCTCACCTTCGACCCGCGGCAGCGACTGCAGCGCGCACGTCGCTATCTCGAAGCCGCCATGGCTCTCGGCCCCGAGGAGGCGGACCTCATTTGCTCGTTCGCAGTTCTCGCCGCGTTGGAAGGGGATGTGCAGCAATCACTGGCGCACTGGCGTCGAGCCTACAGATTGGATGCGAGCGTGACACGGGAGCGCGCCAACAATCGCTATGTCACTCAGATCCTCGAGTGTCACGGCCTCAAAGACTCGATGGCCGCGATCGAGCGGAAACCTTGAAGCCTGTGGAAGCCGGACAGGGCTCACAGGAATTTGTCTTGCGTCATGGTCGAGATGAGGAGCTGGATGAACTCTTGGATCTGCGCTTCCATCTGGCTGCCCATCTCCGTCTCCGTCAGCCCCGTCCACACGAGTTTACCGGAGCGGATGTCGTAGACGTTCGTCTCGAGATTGACGAGCTCGGTCTCGTAGGTGTAGCCCGGGCTCGAGACCGTGGTGTAGCCCGTACTGTAGTAGCCGGACCAAGACCCGTAGTAGGACGGGTAATAGGACGGGTAGCCCATGCCGTACGACGTCGTCGTCGGCGGCACGTACGTCGTCACGGTCTTGCGATCGACGACGCGCGTGACCAAGACGTGAGTAATGTTGTTTTGACTCACGACGGGAGCGACGCTCTCCTCGTTCACGGCCTGGGGATCGGGGAGCGCTTGGTAGCTCACCATCGCGCGGATCTTCTTGCCGGCGAGCTCTCGGGCGAAAGAGTCCTCGAATTGGCGGCGAAGGACGGCGTTCTTGGCGACGCCGATGAGCAGCATGTTCGCGTTCTCGTTGGTCTTGCCCACGGCTTCCGGATCCACCCAGCTGGTGAGCATGGTGCTGGTGGCGCAAGATGTGACGGTCAAAACGAGGCCGAGAACGACGTGAGGCAGGACACCTGATTTCAAGGGAAGCTCCTTTCGCTGGGGGCAGAATACACGAACGGCAGCTTCTTCTGGTGGTTCTTCTCTCCGACCGTGCCGCAGCATTCGATAGCGCCAGGGCCAGCCAAGCGCTACGCTGCGCGCATGAACGTGCACCCGCAGGCCGGCAAGCCCGCGCCCGAGTCGAGTCTGATCGATGTCACGCGGCTCGTGGATGCGTATGCGAGCCTCGTCCCCGACGCCTCCATCCCGGGGCAGCGTGTCGCCTTCGGCACTTCCGGCCATCGTGGCAGTGCACTCTCGGGGAGTTTCAACGAAGCGCACATCCTCGCGATCACCCAGTCGATCTGTGAGTACCGGAACCAGCACGGGATCGACGGGCCGTTGTACCTGGGCAAGGACACCCACGCGCTGTCGGAACCCGCCTTCGTCACCGCGCTGGAGGTCCTGGCGGCGAACGATGTCGCGGTCGTCGTCGATGCGGCAGGTGGCTTCACGCCGACACCCGTGATCTCGCACGCCATTCTCGCCCACAATCGGCGCCGCGGCCGCGGCCTGGCCGACGGTATCGTGATCACGCCTTCGCACAACCCACCTGCCGATGGTGGTTTCAAGTACAACCCCCCGCATGGGGGACCGGCCGAGACCGCCGTCACGGCTTGGATCGAGCGCCGAGCCAATGACATCCTGGAAGCGCCGCTGCGCGACGTACGGCGTGTGCAGACGCAACAGGCGCTAGCGGCGGCGCGGAAGCAGGATTTCGTCCGTGCTTACATCGACGATTTGTCAGCGGTGGTCGATCTCGAGGCCGTGCGTAGCGCCGGCGTGCGCCTCGGCGTCGATGCGCTCGGTGGCGCGGCACTGGCGTATTGGGCGCCGCTCGCCGCCCACTATGGGATCCAAATCGAGGTGATGAATGCGACGGCGGATCCGACCTTCCGCTTCATGACCTTGGATTGGGACGGCAAGATTCGCATGGACTGTTCTTCGGCGTACGCGATGGCGGGAACGATCGCCGCCCGGGACCGTTTCGACATCGCGTTCGGCAACGATGCGGACGCCGACCGCCATGGCATCGTGACCCGAACTGCCGGTCTGATGAATCCGAATCACTACCTCGCGGTGGCCGTGGATTATTTGTTTCGCCAGCGACCGGGGTGGGGTCCCAGTGCGGCCGTCGGCAAGACCGTGGTCAGCAGCAGCCTCGTCGATCGAGTCGCACGCCGTGTCGGGCGGCGATTGTTCGAGGTCCCCGTGGGTTTCAAATGGTTCGTGGAGGGATTGGCCGATGCGACCCTCGGCATCGGCTTGGAGGAAAGTGCCGGCGCCTCGTTCCTGCGCCGCGACGGTCGCACCTGGACCACGGACAAGGACGGCATGGTGCTCGGCTTGTTGGCCGCGGAGATGCTGGCCCGCACGGGTCGGGATCCGAGCGAGCTCTATGCGGCGCTCGTGCATCAGGTCGGTGCGCCTCTGTACCAACGTCGCGATGCGGCGGCGACGGGGGCGCAGAAAGCGTGCTTGCAACGTCTCGCGCCCGCCGACATCCGCGCGACGCATCTCGCCGGAGAGCCCGTGGAGGCGGTGCTCGTGCAGGCCCCCGGGAACGGCGAGCCGATTGGCGGCGTCAAAGTCGTGACCGAGAACGGATGGTTCGCCGCGCGTCCTTCGGGCACGGAAGACGTGTACAAGGTCTACGCCGAGAGCTTCCGTGATGCGGAGCACCTGCGCCGTATTCAGGACGAGGCCGATGCGCTGCTGGCCGGCGCGTTCGCGTCCTCCGGCTCCTGATCCCGTCTCGGCGATCGGTGCGTCGGAGCGGGTGCGGCGGAATCGATCGTGTTCAGGCGATCGGCAGGAGCAGGGTGAAGGTGGTGCCGCGGTCGATCTCGCTCGCGGCGAGGATCTTGCCGCCCATGGCTTGCACGAGGCGATTGGCGAGGGCGAGCCCCAAACCCAGGCCATTCTTTTCGCGCGTCAACGAGCCGTCGACTTGCAGGAAGGGCACGAACAGTTTGTGCAACTTGTCGGCAGCAATGCCGGGGCCGTTGTCTTCCATTTGAATCCGCACCATGGCGGGATCGTCCGGCAAGCGATGGGCTCGCAACGTGATGCGCGCGCCTTGCGGCGTGAAGCGCATGGCGTTGTCGAGGAGGATGTCGAGGACCTGGCGCATTCGCCGCGGTTCGAAAATCACCGCCGGGAGATCGTCCTCGAGGACCAGGCGGAAATCGTGCAGCCGGGCTGCGACTCCATTGCGGCGGTTGTCGTAGTAGTCACGCAACAGTGCGGAGATGTCCCCCGGACCGCTCTGCACCTCGATGCGGTTACCAGCCAACCCAGAATAATCGAGCAGATTTTCCAGCATGCGTTTCAGTTTTTCCGTTTGCTGCAGCACGATCTTGAGATGCTCACGCTGGCTGCTCCCGGCTACCGCTTCCTCCAACAAGCTCTCCGCATACATCTGCATGACCGTCACCGGGGTTCGTAGCTCATGGTGCATGTTGCTGACGAACTCGTTCTTGGCCCGGTCGAGCTCCTGGAGGTTTTCGTTGGCTTGCCGCAGTTCACGCACGCTTTCTTGCAGCTGGTGATAGAACATCGAGTTCTGCAGAGCCACGGCGAAGAACTCAGCCGACGCCTGCAAGACCTCGATCTCGAACGGATCGGCAGCGGTGTTCTGTCGCGTGCCCAAGGCAACGACGCCAAGCAGCTTGTCCGGTGCCAGTAACGGTGCGAACAGAGCCAGTCCGCGGCTGCGGAGCAGTTCGAGATCGGCCGGGGTGAAGATGTCCGACAAATCGTCGCGGAACTGGATCCGGCGGTCACGCAGCAGCCGATCCACCAGGGTCTCGATGCATTGCATGCCGATCTGGCGCGCCACGGACTCGGGGATCCCATGGCTGCGAATCAGCACCAGGCTGCCAGTAGCTTCCGGCGGCAGGATCCACAACGCCGAATGCGGCGTTCCCAGATGGCCCATGAAATTGAACAGCGCGCGATCGGCGAAGTCGTAGATGTTGAGCGAATAATCCAACTCTTTGCTGAGCTCGAAGAACGACAGGAGGCTGTGCCGCTGCAGATCGCTTTCGCGCACTGCCGGCCCGTCGACGGACCTCGTGACTGCCTGGCCGCGCGTCCGGCTCTGGCGGGAAGGGTGTCGCGGATCCGGCCGCGGCATCTCCTGGCTCAGTTTCCTGGCCATGCTCGGCGTTGGGTTCTTCTTCATCGGACGCCACCAATCAACGCGATCCCTTGCCGACCACGAGATCGTCGACCGATGGCACCAGGGACAAGAACCGGCCGACGTTCAGGAGATTCACCACGGACGACACCACCGATGACACCGCGATGAGATGCAAGCTGCCCTTGGCTTCCTTGAACTCCTCGGTTTCGGCCAGAAAGACACCGAGACCGCTGGACGCCAAGAACGTCACCTGCGATAGGTCCAAGCCCAGAACATGCATCCCCTGAGCGCGAAGTTCGGCGCAGCGCTGCTGCACCAACTGGGCGGCGCGCCCGTCGAGCCGCCCACTCAGCTCGAGCAGCATCAACGAGCCACGGCGTTTTCCATCGCTCATCTTGAAATCCCCTGCGAGGATCTCGCGTGAGGAGCCCGCCGGCTTCGGCCGCGGACGCGACCCTTCCGAGTTACCGCTTGGTCGAGACATTGCGTACCTCCTTTGCACTCTGTTCCACCGGATCGAAGCGCATGAGCGTGATGTTGCCGTGCACCGTGCCATCGCGATAAAGCAGCGGATGCATCACCTCTTGGATGATGCGCAAGCCGAGGCCGCGGCCACGCTTGCGCACCGTGGGATCGTCGAGATCGTCGGCGCGCCGCACCGAGGGTGAGAAGGCCTTGCCACGGTCGCAGACGAGGAAAACGCCGCGCTGCAAGCGCTGCAGCACCTGCCTCTGGCCGGCGAAGCGATTCGGGTCACGCGCTGTTTGTCCCGACCAGAGGTCGGCATCGGGAATCCACCACAGGTCCAAGGCAGGATCGTGATGACCTTCGGCCGTATGATCGCGGTACCCGTGTTCGAGAATGTTGGCGCAAAGCTCGTGCAGCGCGTGTTCGAGCAGGACGCTGTCATGGTCCGCGAGCGCCGCGAGCTCGGGACAGGTCGCGAGCCAGGGGCGCAACCGGTGCAAGGCGCCGGCATCGCGACGCATCTCCAGATGACGGCCGCCGTCGCGCAGACTCCACGCACGCTCGATCAGGAGCTCGCTCGCGCCGGGGATGGCGCGCGACGGTTGCGCTCCGGGAATGCCCGTCGCGTTCAGGCTGGCGCCCGCACTCAGGCGGTGCACCACGACCAATGTCTCATCGTCGAGGCGTGGCGTGTCCTGCGTCCATTGGCCGAGGGCACGTCGCACGGCCGTGATCACGGCGCGGCTGCCACCCGCGGCTGTGTTCTTGACCACTTGCTCGAGCCGGCCGAAGCCGAACTGTTGCAAGGTGCCGGGCTCCCAGGCCTCGTTGACGCCGTCGGTGAACTGCACCAGTGTGTCGCCTGGTTGCAGCTCGAGCTCGTAGTCGCGCAAGGTGTCACGCAGGGCACCGCGCACGGCACCGACTGGAATGGCTTCGGTGTAGTGCCACTCGGTGGCGTGGGTCGCGGCGCGATGCACGAGCACCGGACTGTGGCCGGCGGAGGCATAGCACAACCGGCCGCTGCTCGGGTCGAGGATGCCGTAGAACATGGTGACGAAGACGCCCGGACGCAGATTGCCGGAGAGCTGGTCGTCGAGCGCGGCGAGCAGCGCAGAGGGCGTGCGATGCGAACGCCGCAGCGATCGTAACAGCACCGCGACCATCGACATCACCAGACAGCCGGCCAGGCCTTTGCCGGAGACATCGGCGATGGCGATGCCGATGCGTCCGTCGGGAAGCTCGAGGATGTCGAAGTAATCGCCGCCGACTTCTGCCGCCGCCTGGTGCACGCCGAGGATCTCGAAGTCGCCGCTCACGATGCTGTGCGCCGGCAGCAGCGAGTTCTGCACCTGCCGCGCCAGCTCCATTTCGTGCTTGAGCCGTTCCTTTTCCATCATCTGTTCCTGCGCCTTGCTGAGCGCACCGGCCATCGTGTTGATCGAATCGGCCAGCAGCTGGAACTCGGTGCGGTCACGCAGGACGATCGGCGTGTCGAGATCACCGTGTCCAATGCGCTCCAGTCCGGCGCGCAAGCGATCGATCGGCCGCAGCAGAGCGGTCATGAGCACGAGCGTGCTGGCGACGGCGAGGACCAGCAGGACCATGAGCACCACGGCTTGCTGCTGGCGCGCCGCGGTCGCCGCGGCCTCGACGTGACTGCGATGCAGTCCGACGTACACCGTCCCGATGCTCGCACCGCTCGGGTGGCGCACGGGAACCCGTGCGACCAATGTCGCCGAGTTCTTGGAGATGGACTCGTTCGGCCACAACCGATGGGTCGTGGGCACGGCGA
>DASRJO010000063.1:0-68589 GCA_035649435.1 Candidatus Krumholzibacteriia bacterium
GCTCCCCGCGACGAATTCATGCGCTTGCTGCTGGACGGCATGCAGGATCTGCAGCCGCGCGTGCGGTCCGAAGCGCTGCGGCGATTGCACGACACCGATCTCGCCCATGCGCTCGACGTCCTCGTCTGGCAGTTGGACACGGAAGACGAGAACCTGCTGCTGGCGCTCGGCGAGTTCCTGGGAGAACTGCCACCGGCGCGTGTCGAGGATTTCCTCGACGGTGTGATGGGCCATGATCTCTCGGCACGGGCGCGTCAATCGTTGGTGCGCGTGCTCGGGCGCACGCGACTGCGTGGCGCGGCGGCGCTGCTGGAAGCATTCCTCGAAGATGGCTCCCCGGAGCTGCGGCGCACGGTCACCGGTTCACTGGCGCAGTTGCCGGCGCGGCAAGCGCGTAAGCTGTTGCAGGCGTGCATGCAGGACCCGGATCTCGAGGTGCGCCGGCAGGCACTCGACGCCGCGGCAGGCCTCGGAGCGACGACGGCGCTCGCGACGTTGCGCGATGCGCTCGAGGACCCGGCCTGGGAGATGCGGCGGCAGGCGATCCTGCATCTGGCACGAGCGCGACCCGAGGATGCGCTCGCCGACTTCCGCAGCTTGGCGCGGGACGCGGAACCGCAGGTGCGTGCGGCGGCATTGGCGGCGCTGGCGATCGAAGGCAGTCAGGCGGTGGAGGAGGTCCTGGGTCCCAAGGACGTGCCGCTCGTGGCCGCGGCGGTGCGCGAGATCCATGCGGTGGAGATCCTGGAGAACCGCTTGGCGGCGTCGCGACAAGTGGGCGAACGACTCGGGGCTCTGCGTGCCTTGTTCCTCCGCGATCCGCACAGCCGCGCGCGCGCGCTGGCCGCGGCGCGGATCGATCCCTCGCGCAAGGTGCAAACCGTGGGTGCGCGGCTCGAGGAAATCTTGCAAGTGTGGCTTCTGTCGCCCGAAGCGGCGCAGCACTTGGGCGCCGCACCGCTCGCGACGGTCACGGCACTGTCGGAGAGGGCGGGAGCGTAGGTCATGCTGCACGACATCGCGCTGGCTCTGTCGTGGCTGTTCCTGGCGTATTTCATCGCCTACCACAGCTTCAACTTCCTGTTGATCCTGCTGGCGTTCGCCGACGTGCGGCGTGGGTTGTGGTTGCGCGCGCTCGATGCCCCCGACCTGCTGCTCAAGTCGCCGTACACGCCGCCGCTGTCGATTCTGGTCCCGGCCTACAACGAAGCTGTCACCATTGGGGCCTCGCTGCGCTCGCTCATGGCGCTGCGTTTGCCGCGTTTCGAGATCATCGTGGTCAACGACGGCTCCAAGGACAAGACGATCGATGTGCTGCAGGAATCGCTGAAGCTGCGGCGGCGGGACTTTCCCTACCGTCCCGGCATCGCCACGGCGCGCGTGCGCGGCCTTTACGAGGCCACGATCGAGCTGCCGCCGGCGGTCGAGCGGCTGATCGTCGTCGACAAGGAGAACGGTGGCAAGGCCGACGCGCTCAACGCCGGCATCAACGCGTCGGCGTGCCCCTACGTCATTTCCATGGATGCGGATTCGCTGATCGACGACGTGGCGCTGCTGCAGATCTTCCGCGTCCTGCTCGAGCGGCGCGACGTGGCCGCCGTCGGCGGGCAGGTGGCGGTGGCGAACGGCTGCAAGATCCAGCATGGCAAGATCCTGAAGGTGGGCTTGCCGAAGAGCAAGCTGGCACGCTTCCAGATCATCGAGTACGTGAGAAGTTTCACCGCGGCGCGCACGGCGCTGTCGCGCATGAACGCGCTGCTCATCGTGAGCGGTGTGTTCTGCATCTTCGAGAAGGAGCTGTTGATCCGCATCGGCGGCTACCTCACCGAGCACCTGAAGTCGCGCCTGGTGCACGAATACGCCGGGCGCGGCTCGAGCACCGTCTGCGAGGACATGGAGATCGTGGTGCGGCTGCATCGCTACATCCAGGAGAAGGGGCTCGGCAAGGTGATCCTGTCGCTGCCGTATCCGATTTGCTGGACCGAGGTGCCCGAGAGCGCGAGCGATCTGTCGAAGCAACGCGGGCGCTGGTTCCGCGGCTTCGTCGAGATCCTGGTCTACCATCGGCACATGCTGTTCAACCCGCGCTATGGCAAGGTGGGGCTCCTCGGCTGGCCGTCGCTCGTGCTGTTCGATTTCCTCGGCCTCTTCATCGAGGCCTTCGGTTACTTGTCGTTGCCGGTGTTCGCGGCGCTCAAGATCCTGTCGTACAAGTATCTATTGTTGTTCCTCGCCATCGCCTTCGGCTACGGCGCTCTGGTTTCGGTGATGGCGATTCTCCTCGCCTTCTGGTCGGAGCCGGCGGCACCAGGCCAGATTCAGGGCAAGCCGTTGCTGGCGTCGCTCACGGGGCGCGAGCTCGCCACCTTGCTCGTCTACTGCCTGTTCGAGAACATCGGCTACCGGCAGATGACCATCCGCTGGCGCTTCAAGGGCCTGATCGATTACCTGCGCGGCAAGAAGAGCTGGGAGAAGTTCGATCGCATCGGATTCAGCGAGCAGCCGGCGACTCCCGGGCCGGTCCCTGCCGCCCCGGCGACCTCATAGCCGCTCGGGTTCACGATCCACCCAATGTGTCATGCCCCGCGACGAGAAACGATCGTACGCGCGCGTCAATCGTGGTTCCGTTTCCTTCGATGTCCCTCGATGGCTCGGCGACCGAGGCCATGCATGCGGCGCACGCAGAATGCCCGTGCCAACTCGGCGCACCATCCGACACCACCCGAGCGCTGCCGCAGCGAGACGGAATCGGGCGGTGCGGGAAATCGGCGTCGGGCCCGTGCGCCGAACCACCCAGTGGGTGGAATGGGTCGGGTCTTGCTTGGTCGGGCCCGGATACCGGTTCCGTGGGGGAGCTGGTGGATCGGCCTAAATCAGCGGAGGCGCGGCTATGCGGCGGCGCACACCTTGGCTCTTGGTGTCGGCAATGCTCGCGGGTTGCGTTCAGAACGGGATGGCTCCTGGGCCCGACGATGTCGGCGAGAACCCTCCCGAGCTGCAACTGGATCGTCTGCAGGTCAATAACGATCCGGCGCAGCTGGACGCGCGCGTGCAGTATCGTTCGAAGCCGCTTTTCATCCGAATGAAGGAAACGCCGGGTCGTGGGGTCGCGCCTCCGTTCAAGTCCGAGGGCATGCGGTTGACCTTGGTGGCCGAAGTGTCGCCGCCCGAGGTCGAGGGCCACATCGTCCAAGCCAACGATGTCGACATCGACGGCAAGACCGCCATCGTCGGCTACAACTTCGCCGGCGAGATCTTCGCTGGCGCCGTGCAGGTGATCGACTTCACCCAGCCGGAGCGGCCGCGATTGCTGTCGGAGGTGCTGTTCCGTGATGCAGACGTGACCGCGGTGCTCAAGCACGGGAACAACGTCTATGTCGGCATGGGCAGCCTCGACCCGGCGCTCGCGACGCCGGCGCTGCTGGAAGAATTCGCACTCCTGGACACCGGCCTCGAGCCCACCGAGCGCTGGCTCGATCTCCCGAGCTGGGTGGTCACCGACCTCGCCGTGCACGCCGACAACGTCATCGCCTCGGTCGGCGCTGCGCAGGGTGGCGTCGCCTACGTCGATCGCACCAGTGCACAACTCCGCATGAGCGCCTTCCGCGGCGAGGACGATGTGCGTGGCATTGTCGTGCCGAGCAACACCTCGATGGCGGCGGTGTGCGGCACGCGCCCGCGCATGGCGCTGCTCGGTGTTCCCGGTTTCGGCGTCCTCGGTGGCCAGGACGTGGACGGCTACAACTACCCGGACGCCAAGGGCACGATCGAAGTGCACGACAGCGTCTGCTATCTCGGTGCCGGCGACGGCGGCTTCCAGGTGCGCCGGCCCGATGGCCTGTTGCTCGCTTCCCTGCGGCACGAGGCCTTCTCCGACGTGCGGCCCGAAGAGATGGTGACGAACGCGGTGTCGATGCACGGCAGTCTCGCCTTCGTCGCCGCCGGCGCGCTCGGCGTGCAGGTCGTCGACGTCGCCGGTGCGCGCAGCTGGGCCACAGGCGGCGGGCCCGACCCCGCTGGCCTCCAAGTCCTCGGCGAGCTCGATCTCGACGACGGCTTCTCGAGCAACATGGTCAAGGCCGAGAACAACGTCCTCGTGATCGCCGCCGGCCGCGGCGGCGTGGCGCTGGTCACGATGCAAGCGCGGTGAGATTCAGCCGCGATCACCGTCGCGCGAGAGCATCGGGCCAGCGTGGGGGGAATTCGGCACCGCGAAGGGTCCAGCGCACGAAACGCGTCGGGCCCATTTTCCCTTGCAACGATCGCATGACGTCCTGGTGCGGCGGCGAAACGACGAAATCCTGGAGCGCGGTTTCCGTCTCCCAGACGGAAAGTGTCCAGAACCGCTTCTTGTGGATGTGTGCCAGCAGCGAGTAGCCGAGGACTCCCGGCGTCCGCTTCAACTGACTTTGGATCCGCCCCGAATAGAGAACGAACGCACCGAGATCCCTGAAACGCAGCAGCGGCAGCTCGGACAGGAGCACCAGGTATTCGCGTGCGCGGTCCGGCTGCTGGAACGTCACCCAAGGGTTCGCCGGCATCGCAGCTCGCTTCGTGCTCAGAGCCGCGGCGCGAGGACAGCCGCCGCGTCCGCCGAGGTCACGACCGGAACGACTTCGAACTCGACCAGGTCTTCCCAGCGGGACATCCACTGTTCGAGCAGATGGCGGTCGTCGCATTCCATGATTTGAAAGCAACGGCGAGTGTCGGTGCTCACCCAGCTGGCCACATAGTGCAGGCCATCGGGTGCGAGCCGGCCTTCGTCGCGAAAACGACGGTAGACGGGCACGGCGTCGCCGTCACGAAACGTTTCCACGACCATGTACAGCATTCCGTGCTCCACGAACGAAGGATCACGCGTCCAAGGGTGCGAAGGCGAGCTCGAACAATGTGTTCTGCTCGAGTTCGTGGGCTTTCGACGAGCCGGTGGCCGGGCTGGCGCTGGCCGAGCGCTTGACGCTGCGGAAGCGGGCTGGCGCCGCCAGGCGCTCGAGAGCAGAGCGCACGAAGAAAAATGCACCCATGTTTGCCGGCTCCTCCTGGACCCACACCACCTCGCGGAGCAGCGTCACGCGTTGTAGTGCCGCACGCAGCTCGGTTTCGGGGAGTGGGTAGATCTGCTCCAGCGCCAAGATGGCGACGTCGTCGGCGCCGCGCTTGCGGCGCTCCGCGCGGAGCTCGTGCACGACCTTGCCGCTCGCCACCAGCACGCGCGTGGCGGATTCGAGGCCGTCATCGCCGAGGACGGTTTCGAAGCGACCTTCGGCGAGCAGCGCGCGCGGCGAACAGGCCTGCGGCGCGCGCAGCAAGCTCTTCGGCGACAGGACGACGAGCGGCTTGCGCCAAGATCGCAGTGCTTGGCGGCGTAACATGTGGAAGTACTGCGCCGCGGTCGTCGGCTGACACACTTGGATGTTGTCCTCGGCGGCGAGCTGCAAGTAGCGCTCGAGCCGGGCGCTCGAATGCTCGGGACCTTGGCCTTCGTAGCCGTGAGGCAGCAGGATGACGATGCCCGACAAGAGATCCCACTTGTCTTCGGCGGCGCTCACGAATTGATCGAGGACGACCTGGGCGCCGTTGGCGAAGTCACCGAACTGGGCTTCCCAGCACACGAGCGCGTCGGGATAGTCGCGGCTGAAGCCATACTGGAAGCCGAGCTCGGCGGCCTCGGAGAGCGACGAGTCGTAGATGTCGAACCGTCCTTGCTGCGGGTGCAGATAGCGCAGCGGCGTGTACTCGGCACCGGTTTCATGGTCGAAGAGCACCGCGTGTCTGTGATTGAAAGTGCCGCGGCGGCTGTCCTGCCCGGTGTGCCGCACCAGCATGCCGTCCCAGAGCAAGCTGCCCCAGGCGAGCGCCTCGGCCGCGCCCCAGTCCACCGGACGCTCGCCGCGCATCATCTCGGCGCGCTGCTGCACCAGCTGCTTCACCTTCGGGTGCAAGGTGAAGTCGGGGGGCACGAGGCTCGCCGCGGCGGCGATTTCGTCCATTCTGGAAGCTGCGACCGCGGTCGGCACTTCGAAGCTCGGGTCGTAGCGCCCGCCGTGGTACGCGTCCCAGTAACGCGGCAGCTGGCGCAACACGGGCTTCTTCTGCAGCGCGCGCGCCTTCTCTTGTTCGGCCTCCAGCTCGGAGACGATGTCGTGGCGCAGGGCGTCGAGCTCGGCCGCAGGTTTGCCAACCTGCGTGGCGTACGCTTCCCAGGCGCGCGGTCGCTCGGCGATACGCCGGTAGAGCAGCGGCTGTGTCACGGTGGGATCGTCGACCTCGCTGTGGCCGTAACGGCGATAGCCGATCATGTCGAGGACGACATCGCTGTAGAACCGCACACGATATTCGAGCGCGATGCGCGCTGCGCGCACGACAGCCTCCGGGTCCTCCCCGTTCACGTGCAGGATGGGAATGTCGAGGCGCTTGGCGACGTCGCTCGAGTAGCGCGTCGAGTGCAACGCCCCCGGCTCGGTGGTGAAGCCGATGAGGTTGTTGACGATGACGTGCACCGTGCCGCCGACCCAGGTGCTGCACAATCCCGAAAGGTTGAGGGTCTCGGCGGCGATGCCCTGACCGGCGAAGGCGGCGTCGCCGTGCACGGTGATGCACAGCACGCGCCGGTGACCTGTCGCCCCCAGGCGTTCCTGGCGCGCGCGCACTCTGCCCATGACCACGGGGTCGACGGCCTCGAGATGGCTCGGGTTCGACACCAAGTGCACGTGCATGGTGCGATCGTCCGAGCTCTGGTAGGTGCCGGTGGCTCCCAAGTGATACTTGACGTCACCGCCGCCGAGAACGCTGCGCGGGTCCACGTCCTGGAAGCCACCGAAGAGCGAAGCCGCCGGCACTCCCACGGTTTGATACATGAGCGTGAGCCGGCCGCGATGCGCCATGCCGATGAGCGCCACCTCGAAGCCGCGGAGCGCGGCGCGATCGAGCACGGCGTCGAGCAGCGGCATGAGCGCGGCGGCGCCTTCGAGCGAATAGCGTTTGGTGCCGACGTAGCGCCGATGCAGGAAGCCTTCGAACAGCTCCGCCGTGGCCAGCAGACGCAGGATGCGCTCGCGATCCACCTTCGGTGCGGGTTCCTCCATGCGCGATGCGATCCACTGCCGCCGTTCGGGTTGCAGCAGATGCATGAACTCGACCCCGATCGAACCGCAGTAGCTGCGGCGCCAGGGCGCGGCCTCGGCCGCGGGCACTGCATCGAGCTCGTCCACGGGGAGCGGCCGCAGGCGGTCGAGCCCATCGAGCTGTGCTTGCAAGTGGCCGTAGCGACGAAAGAGATCGCCGACGAGATCGGGGCGCGGCGCGCGGTCGAGCGCCGAAGGTGCCATGCGTTCGCTTTCGCTCGCTGTCATGCGCCCTCTGCTGTCGTTTCCAAGTTCAGTGTGTCGACGGGGACGCGAATGAGCGGCATCAATTCACCCGTGGGTCGAGCGGCATCGTGGTCAGGTGCGCATAGCGCGGACCCAGCTCGATCAAGGATTCCGACCACACGGACTCCGGGTCGACGTCGAAGACGAGGCGCGCCGTGCCGGGTCGGACGATCCAGCTGTGCTCTTCCATCTCCGCCTCCAGCTGTCCGGAGCCCCACCCCGCGTAGCCGGAGAAGACGCGCACCTGCGACGAGGCATTCGGTGCCGATTCCAGGATCTGCATCAAGACGTCGCTGTCGCTCCCGAGTGCCATGCCGTCGGCGATCTCCTCGCCATCGGGGGCGTCGAAGCGGTGGCGATGCAGCACCAGGACGACGTGCTGCTGCACCGGTCCGCCCCAGAAGAGCGGTTGCGTCGCGCTCTCGGGCACGCCGGAGATGGCGTCGGACACGCTGTGCTCCGTCGGGCGATTGACCACCAGGCCGAGCGAGCCGTGCTCCCCGTGCTCGCACAGGAGAACGACGGTGCGGGCGAAATTGGGGTCGCGCAAGGTCGGGCTCGCGATCAAGAAGCACCCTCCGCGGAGACGCATTCCCCCTCCAAACCGGCGCGCGGCGTTCCACTGCTGGATCATGCCGGAACCCAGGCGGATTGGGAAGAGCCGGCGAGCGCAAGTCGCACGCGGCGATTCCCGCGCGAGGCGAGCGGACGAAATCGAGGGTGCTCAGGACGGACGGTCGATGCCGAGGGTGTGCATCTTGCGGCGGAGCGTCGTGACATGCATGCCGAGCGCGCGAGCGGCGGCGCTCGCGTTGCCACCGTGGCTGCGCAGCGCCCCCTCGATGCGCTGCTGCTCGTGGTCACGGCGCGATGCGCGCAGCGAGCTCGCAGGCGGGGCTGTCGCGACTGCCGTCACCGCGGCGCGGCTTTGCACCGCACGCCGGATGAGGTCGTTGCGCAGCTCGCGCACGTTGCCCGGCCAGGGTTGGGCTTCCAGGTCGGCCAGGAGAACGGGAGTGAGCGTCAAGCGCTCGTCCAGCTTCTCCTGGCGCAACAGATGCCGTGCCACGTGCGCGATGTCGCCGGGACGCTGGCGCAGCGGCTTGATTTCCAGCGTGTGCACCGCCAAGCGATGGAATAGATCGGCGCGGAACAGGCCGCCAGCGACGTTGCGGCGCAGCGATTGATTGGTGGCGGCGACGATCTTGAGCTTGATGTTGCGTTCGCGCAGCTCGCCGATTCGGCGCAGCACACCGTCATCGAGGAAGCGCAGCAGCTTCGCCTGCAGCTCGTGCGGCATTTCGCCGATCTCGTCGAGAAGCAAGGTTCCGTCGGCTGCCTGCTCGAGCAGTCCTGGCTTCTCGCCGCCCGCCCCAGAGAATGCACCGCGCGCGTGACCGAAGAGCTCGCTCTCGAACAGATCGCGCGGGATGGCGGCGCAGTTGACGGCGACGAATGCCCCCTCGCGGCCGGAAAGGGCATGCAGCGCCCGCGCCACCAGCTCCTTGCCGGTACCCGACTCGCCCTCGATCAATACCGGGTGCACCGAGGTCGCCAGTTCCGGCAGGCTCTCGAGAAGCGCCAGCAGATCGGGGTCGCCGGTGACGAACCCATGGCGTTGCGATTCGGCGAGGCAGTCCGTGTCACTCGCCAGTCGGTCGAGCCGTTCGAGCAGCCAAGTCGAAGCCGGAAGCGTCTCCTGCACACAAGCGCGCGTCGACTGCAACAACGCTGCCGTCCCGAGCGAGCTTTCGCCGCCGATCTCGATCTCGATTTGCGCGATTCGGGTGAGCGCCGCTTCGAAGGCGCGCCCGCAGCGATCGAGGGTCTCGACGGCACTCGCGAAAGTCGCGCTCGATTCTTGCGCCTGGCCCCTGGCCGCCTGCACCCGCGCACGCACGCGCTGGACGCAACCGATTTCGCGCCGATCCTGGAAGCGATGACAGAGCGATTCGGCACGCGTCAGGTGCTCCATCGCTTCTTCGACGCGCCCGCAGACGACGAGGAGCTCGGCCAGGCGCCAGCTCGCTTCCACCATGAGATCGCCATCGGGGGCGATGCTGGCGGCGTGCTCGAGGGCGTGTCGATAGTGAGCCTCCGCGGCGTCGAAACCGCCGCGGTCGAACTCGATCTGGCCGAGGAACTCGTGACACAGGCCGATCTGGCGCGGCATTTCCGTGTCGGTGCGCTCGAGCGCGGTGGTGAACCAGCGGTGCGCCAGGTCGAAGCGGCCGCGCAGACGCGCGCAGTGGCCGAGGCCGTTGAGCGCGGTCACTTGCTCGCTCACGAGGCCGTGGCGTTCGAAAACCTCCAGCGCCGACTCGTAGAGACCGCGCGCTGTTTCTTCGTTGCCGAGGTGCGCTTCGGTGATGCCTAGGTTCTCGCGCGCCAGCGAAATGCGCTCCTCGGCGGCATCGGCCTCGACGAGAGTCACGACCGCGAGGCGCAGCTCGTCACGCGCGGCGCGAATCTCGCCGCGTGCGTTGAGGACGAGACCGAGGTTGGTCATGCAATGGGCGAGATTGAGCGCGTCGCCAGAAAGCCGGAAGAGATCCGCTGCGCGACGCATGTGCGCTTCCGCTTCGATGTAGCGACCGATGCGGAACAGGGCGACACCTTCGACCTTGAGTGCATGCGCCAACAAACGCGGTGACGTGGTCTCCATCAGTTCGGACTGCAGCTTGCGCAAGCCGACGATCGAGGCGTCGTAGCGCGCCTCGTGGATCACGAGCCGCCAGTTCTCGAGCACGCTGAGCACGGCCGCGATGGTGGCGTCGGCAGCGAAGGCTTGCAAGTCGGTGCGGAAATGGGTGTAGGCGTCCCAGCTCTTGGTGAGTGCCAGGCTCCAACCCACGGCTTCGAGGGCGCGCGTGTCGCACGCCAGCAGCTGCAAGGACATCGTGGCGCGTTCGTTGCACCACGACTCGACGACGGCCGTATAACGGCCACGCGAGTAGTCCTCGGTCCAGCGCTGCAAGAGCGGGGGAGTGGATACCCCGCTCCGCCCGTCACGAAGGACGTTGGCCATCGCTGCGATCAGCCCCCCTGCTGCACAGCTGTGGCGAGCGTTGCGTCGCTCGTTCGACTTGTACGGCCGCGATTACGGTGCGATGACGAAGAGCCGTCGCAACATCTCGAGGCCTCTGACGAAGAGTCTCCGCACTGTACTGGCGTTCGAGGCGCGGACTGCCGTGGCAGATCCAGACGTCTGCATGTCCGGCTCGCTGACCTGGACGGTCGTCCGGCGTGTGGGTGGCGGTGCGATCGTAGGCTGATCGTCGTCACCCTGTCGCGGAACCCCGACCTCGCCGCTCCCGTAACCCGGGATTTCGACGAACTGGTCGCGGATCGCGTGTGCCACGCGTGGAGTCGTGCATGTTGCGATGACGATGGTGAACAGGACCGTGAGCATGGATACGGATTTGAACGACAAACCGCGGAAACGCATCATTTGAATCATCGATTCCCTCGGTCTGGTTGGACTCGGGGATGTCGTGTCGAAAACTCTCGTCGCCACGGGTCTCGAACCCTGGATCATCAGAGAACGTGCGAGTGAAAGAATAGACCTCGTGCGACGGAATCGTCAAGCCCGGGCCCGACTCAACCCCATGGCAACCCGCTTCCGCCTCGGAGTGAATCGAATTGAAACGCCGACAAGAGGGTGTGTCGATTCCGTTGACACTTTCGCGACTGACGTTCCCTTGCAGCAGAAACGCACTTTCGCCGGAGAGTGCGGAGCGTTCTTGCACGGGCGCGCCGTGGGGGGCGGCGCCAGCAACCATGGCGGATCCGGGAGCCTGGGTGCCGTGGAGGCCACGTTTTTCGACTCGGGTTCATGGGGCGGCACCGGAGCGTTCTTGCTCCTCCTGGCCGGTCCATCCGAGGAGCAGAAATCGCGCAGGCTCAAATCGATCAACGTGTTGTGCCGTTTGAACCGAATCCGGTATGCCGCCTGCATTGAATTTGGATCGTGGATGCGACGACAGACGTTCGCGATCGGCCCGAGCTCGACCCCCCTTGAGCACGGACCGGACGTGAAAGCGATCGTCGATCCAGGAGCGCCGGGGCGCAGATGGACTTCCCGCGATCAGTCAACGACCCCGACGCTCCCTTTCGTCTTGCGACATCGCGTCGACAGGGTGCGCGCCCCGCAGGAACGCACCCTTTGGCTCCGCCGTTGGGTTTAGGGTCGTCGTGCCGCCGACGGGGTGAAAACCCTAGGATCGAGGGGGCTGGCGGAAGATGGCCATGTTTCGAGGCCGCACCCTTCGACGCGATAATGCCTCTGGATCGTTTCTCCCTTTCCATGACGCCTGAGGTGGTTCCTTGCGGAACCACCTCCTGCGACTGTGGCGCCCGCGTGTTCGCCGACCTTGGTCTCGATGCGCCACCCAACCTCAGAAGCCTTTGATCTTGGGAGCATGTCGCAGCAGCATCGACGTGACCCACCAACCGAGCAGGACTGCGGCGAGCAAAACCATCCAGGCATAATCTCCCGTGCTCGCCCACGTCGTGTGTCCATTCACCATCGTCCACACCAGCGGCACGGACATGTAGGTGTTCTGGCGCGACCTCGAGCCGGCGAGTGCCACCCATGCAGGGTCGGGTGCCTGGCCGTCCTTGATGGCGCGGATGATCTTGCGCTGCGAAGGCCAGATACGGAACCAAACGTTGTAGGCCATCGTCGAACCGAACATCGTGCCGGTGTGAATCACCATGCCGCGGTAGCCGAAGCCCGCCCAATGATCGAACAGATAGACGATGAGAGCCAGGAGCAAGAAACAGGCGGCGTAGGCAGCCTTCAAATTCGACTTGCCGAGCGATCGCATCACACGGTCGTAGATGAGTGGGCCGAGAAACGTGAGTGCCACCATGGCGAATGCACCGGGGCCCCATTTCACCGTCGGGTCTTCCCACACCACACCGGAATGGTAGAACACCAGTGCCAGCAACAAGACGCCGGTGGCCCACGTCCACACCGCGCCATGCCGGAACCAGTACAGCGCGCGCGGCATCAGCTCGGGCACGACCTTCTTCTTGGCGTCCGCATCCAAGGTGGCGGCGAAACCAGCGTTGACGAAGTTGAAGAAGTAGAGCAAGCCGATCCAGAGGATGCCCGCGACAACGTGCATCCAGCGGAAGAGCGATTCCAGAACCGGCAGGACTTGCATCACGTTTCTCCTTCTCGGCAGTGGGGCGCGGCAGCGCGCACAGCGGGGCCCCGGTTTCGCGCGCTCGACGTCGAGGTGAGAGGCAACGTTGGGTCGGGCAGCGGCTGCGGCGGCCACCGCAGCCGTTTACCTTCGTCGTCCGCAGTCCGAGTGTCAACCCCGAGGCCGGGAGCGTCTGGATCGGCGAGTCGTGCGGCAGCCTGTGCTATGGTGAACGCGGCGGCCGCCTCACGCGATACAGGAATCCAACTCTCATGCCTGGACGACCCCAACCTGCCAAGACCGCGCCCGTGCGCGTGCGTTTCGCTCCGAGCCCGACGGGACATCTGCACGTCGGCGGTGCGCGCACGGCGCTGTTCAATTGGCTCTTCGCACGCAAGCACGGCGGCACTTTCATCCTGCGTATCGAAGACACCGATGCGCAGCGCTCGAGCGACGAATCCATTCGCGGCATCCTCGAGGCCATGCAGTGGCTGGGCCTGGATTGGGACGAAGGCCCCGGCGTGGGCGGTGACTTCGGCCCCTATCAGCAGACGTCGCGCAATGTGCTCTACCGCGCCGAAGCCGAACGCTTGCAGCGCGAAGGCCATGCCTATCGCTGTTTCTGCACGCACGAGGAACTGGCCGCCATGCGTGCCGAGGCCGCGAGCCGCGGCGCGGCGCAACGCTACGATGGGCGCTGCCGCGGCCTCGAAGCGCAGGAAAGCGAACGTCGCGCCACCGCCGGCGTCCCGAGCGTGGTGCGCTTGGCGTTGCCGCCGAGCGGCCAAGCGCGCTGGCTGGATCTCACGCGCGGCGAGCTCGCCTTCGACCTGGCGGAGCTCGACGATTTGGTTCTCCTCAAATCCGACGGTCAGCCGACGTACAATTTCGCGGTCGTCGTCGACGACGCGAAGATGCGCATCAGCCACGTCATTCGCGGCGACGATCACATCTCGAACACGCCGAAGCAGCTCATGATCTTCGACGCTCTCGGGTTCGCGAGGCCGGAGTTCGCACATTTGCCGATGATCATCGGCGCCGACAAGACGCGACTTTCCAAGCGTCACGGCGCCACATCAGTCACGGCGTTCCGGGACGAAGGCATTCTGGCGCCCGCCATGGTGAACTACCTGGCGCTGCTCGGCTGGTCGGCGGGAGACGATCGCGAGGTCATGAGGGCGCAGGAACTGGTGTCGTATTTCGGGCTCGACAAGGTGAGTCGCAACCCCGCGGTTTTCGACGTCACCAAGCTGCAGTGGATGAACCACGAGCATTTCGCCCGGCTCGACTTCGGCGACAAGATTCGCGCGCTGCTGCCGTGCATGCGTCGGCACGGTTTGTGGCCGCCGAGCTTTCGTGCCGAGCTGGTTCCCGCCCCGCACTTGCGCGTCGTGAGCGGCAGCCCGGCGGAGAAGGTGGCAGCATCCATCCAGCCGGTGAGCGAGGAGGAATGGCGCCGCGAGGAGCCGACCTTGGTGGACGAGCTGCCGCGATTGCGCCTGATTCTCGACACGCTCGGCAACCGTTTCGGCGGACCGCACGATGTCGGCTTGTTGACGTGTTTCTATTCCGATGCCTTCGCTTACGACCCGGATTCGGTCGCGAAGCATCTGCACGGTGATGCGGTGCCGGAGCGACTGCAGGCGCTCGCGACAGAGCTCGAAGCGGTGAAGCCGTTCATCCCCGAAGCGATCGAGACGGCCTTGCGCGGCTTGGCGGCGCGTCTCGGCATCAAGGCCGGGGATCTCATCCATCCGGCCCGCGTGGCGCTCACCGGACAAGCGGTGAGCCCCGGGATCTTCGAGGTCTTTCATCTGCTGGGACGCGCCAAAGCAGTGGAGCGCTTGCGCCGAGGTGCGGCGATCGCCATCCACGACCGCGCGCTGCCGCCTGGACCTTCTCCCACGGGGAGCGAAACGGCGCGGCCGGGCGACCGCACTTGAAGGCCCGCGGTGTGTTTGCTAGGTTACCCTTCCCCTTTGGCGCGTTGTTGGCCGGTCGTCCAACGGCAGGACAGCAGACTCTGGATCTGTTTATGGGGGTTCGAGTCCTCCCCGGCCAACCAGCCGCCTCCAGCACGAATGCCGTTCCTGGAGGCGATCATCGACGGATTGGCCGCAGCGCGCGCAGGGTTGACGCTCGTTTCGCGAGCGTGATACAGAACCGGCACGGGGCGGGTCCCGCTCCGCCAGGTGGCCCCATCGTCTAGTGGCCTAGGACGGATGGTTCTCAGCCATCAAACCGGGGTTCGATTCCCCGTGGGGCTGCCACCCTCGACGAGAGGCCCGCTGGTCCGACCGGCGGGCCTTTCCGATTTCGGGGCGGGAACGCACTCTCGGGTGACGATCATCCCCGGAGACACATGCGCTGGAATCAGCGGCTTCTCATTTCCGGCCTCTTCCTGTTCTCGGGTGCCGCGGCGCTCGTCTATCAGGTCGTTTGGATGCGGAAGCTGGCGCTCATCTTCGGGGCCAGCCAGCCGGCGGTGAGCATCGTCCTGTCGGCTTTCATGGCCGGACTGGCGCTCGGGGGTGTGGCCGGCGGGCGCATCGCGGAGAGGGTGCGCCGGCCGCTGCGCAGTTATGCGCTGTTGGAGGCCGGAGTCGCGCTCGCGGCGCTCGTCCTTCCCTTTCTTCTCGATCTCGTGCAACGCGTGTACGTTGCCGCGGCCATGCGGAGCGAAGAAGTCACGACCAGCATCAATGTGATGCGCGCGGGGCTCGCCTTCTTCGTTCTGGTGCTGCCCACCCTATTCATGGGTGCGACCCTGCCGGTGCTCGTGCGCGCGGTGGTGCGCCGCTTCGCGGAGTTCGATGCGCGATTGGCCTGGCTGTACGGTCTCAACACCGCGGGCGCCGTGCTCGGAGCCGCGGCAGCAGGCTTCCTGCTCCTGCCGCAGCTCGGGGTGCGGAACACACAGGCGCTCGCGATCGCGGCGAATCTGTGCATCGCGCTCGTGGCCTGGATCGCGGACCGGCGCGCGGCCGCGACGGGCGACGCGGCACGACGCGGGACAGCCGAGGCCGCGCCGGGCGCGGATGCACCTCCTGCCATCGAGTCGCTGGCGACGCGCCGGGCGTTGCAGCTCGCTTTCTTCGCCACCTTCGTCACCGGGATGTGCGCTCTGGCGCTCGAGGTGCTGTGGTCGCGCGGCATCACCGTCGCGACCGGGAGCACGACGTACTCGTTCACCATCATGCTGTGCGCGTTCCTCGTCGGCATCACCCTCGGCAGCGCCTTGCATGGCGTGCTGCCGTTGCGACGCGTTTCCGAGGTGGTGCAGCTCGGCGTGGTGCTGGCCTGCATCGGCATCACGGGGGCCGCGGTGTCGCAAGCGATTCCACGCCTGCCGCAGCTCGCGGTCGATCTCAACCTGCGCTTCCACGGCGGCTCGCAAGGGATTCGCGGCGTGTCGACCTTGCTCTTGTCGTTCACCGTCATGCTGGTGCCGGCGGTGTTCATGGGCGCCGCGTTCCCACTGGCGGGGCGGGCGTGGGCGCGTCTGCAGACCGGGTTCGGCCGCAGTGTCGGCGATCTGGTGGCGGTGAATACGCTCGGTGCCATTCTCGGACCGCTGCTCGCCGGTTTCGTGCTCGTGCCGCAACTCGGCCTGCAGCGGGCCATGCTGCTGGTGTGCGGCCTGGAGCTCGCCTATGGCTTGCTGTTGCTCGGCGTGGCGCTCGCGCCGCGCGCACGCAGTGCCGCTCTGATTGTCAGCTTGCTGGCCGTGGCCGTGCCATTCGCGCTGCCGCGCGGGTTGCCTCGGTGGGACCTGCACACGCTCGGCGCGTTTCAGAACAACGTCACGCTCGGAACCACGGACGAGCGTGGGCGCACCGACGTGCGCGCGCAACTTTTGGGGGCGCAGGTGTTGTACTACGCCGAAGGTCGTGGTTCGACGGTGTCGGTGGTGGAGTCGCAGGGGAATCGCGCCGTTCTCATCAACGGCAGATCGGTGGCGACCGATAACCAGACCGACCTGCAGCACGAGGCCCTGCTCGGGCACCTGCCGGTGTTGCTGCACCCGTCGCCGCGCGATGTTCTCGTCATCGGACTGGGCGCGGGCCTCACGCTCGGTGGCGTCACCGCCCATCCCGACATTCGCAAGATTACATTGGTGGAGATCGAGCCCGCGGTCTTGGGTGCGGCGCGTGTGTTCGAGGACTTGAACGGCGCGGCGCTCGACGATCCGCGCCTCCGCATCGTCGTGCAGGATGGCCGCAACCACCTGCGCACCTCGCCCACAAACTACGATGTGATCACCGCCGACCCGATTCATCCGTGGGACTACGGGTCGACCTATCTGTACACCACCGAGTACTACGAGCTGGCGCGTTCACGCCTCGCGCCCGGCGGCATCATGTGCCAGTGGATGCCGATCTACGAGGTCTCGGATGCCAACCTGCGCAGCATCGTGGCCACGTTCGCAGGCGTCTTTCCGCACACGCTGCTGTTCCAAACCACCTTCGACGCCGTGATCATCGGCGCACTGGAACCCATCCGCGTCGACTGGGAACGTCTGGGGGCGCGACTGCGCCCACCCGAGGTCGCACGGCAGCTCGGCCGCATCGGCCTCCAGGACGCCGGCAGCTTTCTCGCCGAGTTCACCATGGGTGAAGCCGAAGTCGCACGCTACTCCGCTCGAGCCACGCTCAACACCGACGACAATCTCTACCTCGAATTCTCGAGCCCGTTTTCCATCGGCAATCGTGGTGGCGGCGAGAACATCGTGCGCATCGACCAGCAGCGAGTGAGCGCCGCGGCGCTCGTGGGTGGCGCGACGGCGCCGCCCCCCGAGACCTTCGAGGAGCTCGCGAACGCCAAGCGCGGCACGGTGCTGGCGACCTTGATGCTGGAGGACGTCGTGCAAGCGCCGACTTGGGAGAAGTGGAACGAAGCGGTCGAGCTCTTGCAACAGGTGTTGGCGACGACGCCGGCCTATGCGCGCGCGCAAGTGCTGCTCGCCGAGGCACTCACCGGACGCGGGCGCGCCGAAGTCGCGGCCGCGGATCTCGCCGCCGCAGAAGCGTCGTTCACGGCGGCGGTGGCGGCAGCGCCGCAATCGGCCGCTGCCTACTTCGAGCTCGGATCGCTGCTCCTCTCGCAAGGGCGCGCCGCGGATGCGGTGGAGCCGTTGCAGCGCACACTATCCTTGCGCCCGCGCTATCCGCGCGCCCATCTCCTTGCAGGCGTGGCGCTGTCGGCGCTCGGACGGCTGGATGCGGCCGCGACCGAGCTCGCGCGCGCGGTGACGCTCGAACCCCAGGGAGTGGAAGCACGCCTGCAGCTGGCGGTGCTCGAGATGCGTCGCGGCCGGATGGCGTCTGCAAGCGATCATTTCGCTTTAGTTTTGGAACGCGACCCCGGGCAGACGGCTGCACGTCTCAACCTCAGCCTCGTGCTCACGGCGATGAAACGGCATGCCGAATCGGCGCAGGTGTTGCGGCGCGGCCTGAAGCTGCAGCCGAAGAATGCAGAGATCGCCGCGCGTTTGGCTTGGTTGTTGGCGACGACACCCGACGCGGCGGTGCGAAATGGGGCCGAGGCTGTGGTGCTGGCGCAGCAGGCGCTCGATGCCGCGCCCGCACCGGGCCGTTGGATGATCCTGGCGGCCGCGCTGGCCGCGGATGCGCAGTTCGAGGCGGCAATCGAGGCAGGGCAGCGGGCCGAGAGCCTCGCCACCGCGGCACAGGACGCGCAGCTCGCGGCGGAGGTGCGCATGCACCTGCGCCAGTATTCGCAGCGAGCAGCGCTGCGGCTGTGAGGCAAACGCCACGTCCGGACGGCGCCGGTCGCGATCGTGAACGCTTCTTGCGAGACTTGCGAGGCTGGGCCTCGAGGGCGTGCCACGCAGCCAGGCCGGTGTGGAACCGGCGCCGTCGGGCCTGCGGAGGTTCAATCGGTGCCAAGGACCACCGCCCGTGCCGTGTTTGGATCCGGCCCGCGGCTGGTGCAACATTCCAGACCGGGGCCATGACGAGGGCGACGATGCGTGGCAGGTTGAGTGTGGTGAGCGAGTGATGGCCTACCAGAGATCGCAACCGAGCAATGGGTCGCTCCTCGACCTGCATGCGGGGGAGAAGCACATCCCGCATCCCAAGCGCGTCTTCGTCAACCGCAACCTCAAGATGTCGAGTATCCGCGCCATTGGCTTCGACATGGACCACACGATCGCCGTCTACCGCAAGCTGCCGATGGAGACATTGGCCTTCGAGGCCACGCGCGACAAGCTGATCGCCGAAAAGGGCTATCCGGCGAGCATCGCTGCCTTGCAGTACGACCCGCACCTCATCATTCGCGGCTTGGTGGTGGACAAACGCCGCGGCAACATCCTCAAGACCGACCAGTACAACTACGTCGTGCGCTTGTACCACGGCACCCGCCTGGTGCCGAAGGAAGAGCGGCGGCGGTTGTACCGCAACCGGCGCATCCGCTTGTCCAGCGCCAAATACATGTCCATCGATACGCTGTTCGCGCTGCCGGAGGCGACGTTGTTCGCCCTGCTGGTGGACCTGTGCGAGACCAAGGGCGTGATCAGCCACCTGGACTACGCGCAAATGTACGATGACGTGCGTGAGTGCATCGACCGCGCGCACGCCGACGGGACGCTCAAGCGTGCCATCGCCGCCGATCTCGACCGCTACATCGAACGCCACCCGGAGCTGCCGGAAACCCTGGCCTCGTTCCGTGATCACGGCAAGAAGCTGTTCCTGCTCACCAATTCGGAGCCGCCCTACACAGAGAAGGTCATGAGCCATCTTCTCGACGGGGCGCTGCCGGGCTTGCCGCGCTGGACCGATTACTTCGAGGTCGTGGTCATGAGCGCGGGCAAGCCGGGGTTCTTTCGCACCCTCAAGCGCATGCAGCGCCTGCGGCCCGCCGAAGCGCGCCAGGCCGGGTTCGGTCCATTGCGGTCGACGTCGCTGTTCCACGGTGGCGGCGCGCGCGCCCTGGAAGGCGTGCTCGAGAACGCCGGCGAAGAGATCCTCTACGTCGGGGATCACACCTTCGGCGACATCCTGCGGGCCAAGGCTCACTCGCGCTGGCGCACCGCCATGGTGGTCGAAGAGCTGGAAGGCGAGATCGATCTCGAGCACCGGCTGGCGCAGCGCTACCAACGCTTGGACCATCTGGTGCTGGAGCGCAACCGGGTCCTGGGGGAGATCGGCCGGCTGCTGCGGCAGTTGCAGGCGCAGCGCTCCGGGGCGGGCGCGGCGGACGGCGCTGGCGGCCAGGTCGTCGAGGCCGCCGGGCGCCTCGAAGCCCGGGTCAAGCGGTTGGAGGAGCTGAGTGTCCGCCGGGCGGCGGAGCTCCGCCAGCTGCGGGAGGCCATCGAGCGGCGCTTCAACCGGCACTGGGGCAAGCTGTTCAAGTGCGGCGAGATCAACAGCAGGTTCGGCCATCAGGTGAAGGATTTCGCCTGCGTCTACACCAGTGCCGTGCGCAACTTCCTCGCCTACCCCGAAAACATGTATTTTCGCTCTCCGCGGGAGATCATGCCCCACGAGACGGGACCCGACCGGGACTAGTCGCGAGGACAGGATCGACCGCCGACACCCACACTGTGGTGACGAAAGGAGAGCGCGCGTGGCTCAGGAAATCGTGGCGTTTCTCGAGGACATCTTCTTCACCGCCAAGATCCGCGAGATCGCCCGGCAGCAAGGCAGGGAGATCCGCTTCGTGCGCGATCTCACCGGCTTGGACAAGCGCTTCAACGGACCCGCGCCGGCCGCGGCGCTCGTCGATCTGGCGGCCGAGTCTTTGAAGCCATTGGATCTGATCCGCCGCATCAAGGCGCAGCCCGATTGGGCGGGCGTGCGCGTCGTGGCCTACAGCTCGCACGCACGGGCGGAACTGTTGGAGGAAGCGAGCCGACTCGGCGCGGATGTCGTGCTGCCGAAGTCGGGCTTCGCCCAACGCCTGCCGGAGATCATGCAAGGCGCGGGGGTGTAAGGTTCACCCGACGGTGGGACCTGCTGCCCGCACGAGAAGAGGGTTGGCGCCCCGCGCGCGCGTCGTCGCGCTCCTGGGTGTCGCCGTGGCGGCGGCTTTGCTGCGACTCGGCTACGTTCTCGAAGTCCACGACGATCCTTCTTATCGTTTTCCCCAAGTCGATGCCGCGGACTTTCACACGCGCGCGCTGCAGGTGATGCGTGGCGAGGGCCTGGGGCCGCAGGTGCACTATAAGGCCCCAGCGTACGCGTGGCTCGTCGGGCAAGCTTATCGCCTCTTCGGGCCGCACCCCCAGGTCATCTACGTGTTGCAGATGCTCGGTGGAATCCTCGTCGCGGTGGTGGCCGCGCTGCTCGGGATGCGCTGGTTCGGCAACGTGGTGGGTGTGATCGCCGGGCTCGCGTCGGGGCTCTACCCGCGACTGGTGTACTACGAAACACAATTGCTCATCGAACCGGCGGCGCTCACCGTGTCGGCGTTGGCGGTGGCGTTGCTGATGTTTTCATCGCGCAGCCCGATGATCCTGGCTGCTGGAGCGCTCACCGGGTTGGCGCTGCAATTGCGGCCGCTCAACGCCGTGCTCGTTGTCGCGTTGCTCGCGTGGCTGTTGTGGCGCGGTGGCCCCTGGAGCTTGCGTTGCCGGCAGGCGGTCCTCTTCGTCGCGCCGGTGATCCTGCTGTTGATCCCGACCTTGCGGCACAATCGGCTCGCGTCCGGTCACTTGGTCCCGATCTCCGTCAACGGCGGCATCAATTTCTTCATCGGCAACAATCTGGATTACGATGCGAGCGTCGCCATCCGTCCCGGCCTGCGTTGGGAGGAGCTGACCCGGCAGTTCGGTGCCATGGACGATCCGGTGCAATGGGAAAAGAATTTCTATGCTGCTGCATTCCAATCGATGCGCGCCTCGCCGCTCCAGCACGCCGCGCTCACGCTCAAGAAGTTCCTGTTGGTGTGGAATCGGCGCGAGATCGACCGCAACCAGGACGTCTCGGTGTTGCGAGAGCGATCGCGGATCCTGCGCGGGCTCGGGGTGCCCTGGGGAGTGCTCGCCATCGGCGGGATCGTGGGATCGGTCGCGCTCTGGGGGCGCTCCGTGCCGCCCCTCCTCCTGCTGATCTGGCTCCAGGTGCTCGGGATCGTGGCGTTCTTCGTCACATCGCGCTACCGATTGGCCTTGGTCCCTTGGTGCGCCATTGCCACTGGCTTCGCCGTGACGGAAATCGCCGCCGCTGTGTGGCGCCGGCAATCCCGGCGACTTATATTGCTGGCGTCGACGCTCGTTGCGGCCGGCTGCATTGTCCTGCCCGACTGGACCGGTCTAGAGCGTAGCTCCTTCGGACGCCCCGAGTTCGATCGCGCCATGGTGCTCGCACGCGCAGGGGATCGCGTGGCGGCACTGCGTGCCTACGAACGTGCCCTGGAGCAGGACCCGAACGACCCAGATGTGGTGTATCGATACGGTGAGCACTTGGAGCTCATGGGACGGCGTCGCGATGCGATCGCGGCATACACTCGTGCAGCGGGACTCGCGCCGGCGGCCTACAAGCCGTCGCTTTCGCTCGGTGTGGCGCTCTATTTGGAGAACGATCTCGATGCGGCTTGGGAAGCGCTCACTGAGGCCGAGCGCCGAGGCGATCCCACGGGCCGGACGCTCTTCGACATGGGCTTGGTGCGCGAGCGCCAGGGACGATACGAGGACGCGGTCGACCTCTTCTCCCGCAGTCTCGCCAAGCACGACGACCGCGCGGAGACCGCCTCACGACGTTTGGCTCTCGGCCGATGTCTGGTCATGCTGCAGAAGCCCGAAGCAGCCGAGGTGCATTTCGTCGCCGCCGAAGCTCTGTTGGGCGATCCGGGCGCGGTGGCGCTGGAGCGCGCCGAGGCGTGGCTGCGTCGCGGCGAGCCGACGCGTGCGCTCGCGCTGCTCCAGACTGTCCCCAACTTGGACACGAGCGCCCGCGGCCAGTTCATTCGCGCCCGGTCGCTCGAGACCCTGGGGCGCTTCGACGCCGCGCGCGCCGCGGCCGAACGGTCGCTCGCACTCGAACCTGGATCGGAGGCGGTGCGGCGCTTCCTCGACGCGCTCCAGCCGCCGTGACGAGCGTTGGAAACAATTGACGATCAACGACTTGCTGCCGGATGGGGGGGCGCGATCCCGCCCCCAGCAAGGTGGAAAGGCGTTGCGGTGACGCCAGACGAGGTGTTATACGAAGTCAGCCTGCCGAGGTTGTCGCTCCGTCCTCCCTGAGACTGCGGACGATCGAGGAAACGGACGCCGAGGGAAGCGGGGGTCGTGCGCAGCCGAGGAGACGCCGTGAGGTCCGTCGCTTGTGCGTCGCCCCGCGGCCGATGTGTCTCTACAACATGCGCTGAAGCCGGAGGCCCTCTTTTGCGGATGGGGCCGGCCGACCAGAGGGCGAACCCGAGGAGGGTCAGAAGGATGAAGAAACTACTGCTATTGATGACGATGCTGCTCGCGATTCCAGGTTCGGCATGGGCGCAGGTCGAGTCGTGCCCCGGATGCGTGCTTGGCATCTACGACGCCGAGAATCTCAGCCAGAACTATGGGAGCTTCGGCGAATTCACCAAGACGATTTATCTCGGGATCAAATACGATCCGAACTCGACATACGATGCGTGCACCGGCGTCGAGTTCAGCATCCAAGGTCTGCCGAATCTCTTGCTGCCGCCCCAGTTCAACATCCGTGACGGCGGCTTTGCCGTCGGCACACAGACTCCGGTCGCGCCCGCGGACACGACGGCCATGGACGCGACGGGCGGCTGGAACGTGGTCTGGACCGAGTGCCAGCCGGGGAACAAGGTCCTGGTCGAGATCGTCATGGTGTCCTTCGACCCGATCCCGGAAAACACGGTGATTCGCGTCCTGCGCAAGTGGCCGCCGTCGAACGCGGAAACGCTGCAGACGCTGTTCACGCAGTGCAACGGTCCGATCTTTACGCTGACGACCTTGCCGGCCGACTGCTACGTTCTCAACGCGACGGGAAATCCCGGAGATCTCGTTGGGGACCCGCCCTGCGAGCTCAAGGGTGTCGCGGTCGAGGCGACGACATGGTCGGGGATCAAACAGCTGTTCCGCTGAGTCTCGGCGCCAAGGAACCGATTGCAGGGGGGAGCTTGCTCCCCCCTGTTGCGTTTCCGGCGAGCGAGCGCAGCCGAGCCTCGCTGCATTTTTTCCCGGCGGGCCTGCGACGCAAGACGCAGCGCGACCGCTGCGTCGCCCTCGCGGCGTCCATCGCCTGGCTCGCGAGCGCGTGCGCGCCGCCGCCATCCCCGGACAACGTGTCACCGGATCGAGTGGCCGAGCTGCGCGCCCAGGCGCATGACGAACAGGAGCGCGGCGATGTTGCAGCCGCCATTGCCACCTTGCAGCAGGCGGTTCAAGTCGCGCCGCGCGATGTCGATGCATGGATCGAGCTCGGTCAGGCGCTGGATGCGAGCGAGGATCGGCAAGGCGCCATCCGTTGCTATGAGAGCGCGATTCGCGCCAATCCCGATCGTTACGAACCGCACCTGAATCTCGCCATCGCGCTGATGCGACAGGGCGTCACCGGCCGCGCCCAGAGCGAGCTCGACGAAGCCGTGAGCGCGGCGCCCGCCAATCCGCTCGTGCATTGGAACTATGGTGCGGCGTTGGCGCAGGTGGGAAAATTCGCGCCGGCGCGCCTGCATCTCGAGCAGGCGTTGCGGCTGGATCCTGGTTTCGGTCCGGCGGCGGCCGAGCTGGGGCGGATCGAAGCGTTGGCGGGAGAGTCCGGCCCGGCGCTCGCACACTTCGCGCGTGCCGACAGCCTCGGGGTCGTGACACCCACGTTTCGCGCCAACTTCGGCGCGGCGCTGCTGCAGTCGGGGCGGCCGGCCGAGGCCGCAGTGCAGCTGCGCCAAGCGATCGCGGCGGATTCGACGCATGCCGGTGTATGGAACCACCTCGGCGTGGCGGAGCTGCGCAACGGCCGGCCCGAAGAAGCCGAACGAGCATTCTCGAGCGCGCGCCGGCTCGGCCCCAAGGACGAGGACGTGCGCTTCAATCTCGCCAGTCTGTACGTGCAGCAGCAACGCTGGGATGCGGCGATCGCAGTGCTGGAGCAACCGCGGCCGCAGCGCGCCAACCTGTTGGCGCTCTTGGGCCTCGCGCTGCGCGGCGCCGGGCGCAGAGAAGCGGCGCTGCAATGCTTGGCCGAGGCTGCGGCCGGAACGCCGCGCGATCCGAACATCCTCAACAATTACGGTGTACTCTTGGCCGAGTCCGGCGACACCGCGCGGGCGCTCGAGGTCTGGCGAGCGGTCTTGGACCTAGACCCGGCGAACCGCATCGCGCGCGAGAATCTGACCGCGCGCGGCCAGAACCCCGACGAGCCGGCGCGGAAGGAGTAGGGCATGGATCGCAACCTCGCGCTCGAGTTGGTGCGTGTCACCGAAGCTGCCGCGCTCTCGGCCGCGCGCTGGATGGGAAAAGGCGATGGCTTGCAAGCGGATGCAGCTGCCTTCGAAGCCATGCGCAAGGCGCTCGAATCCGTCAACATCCGTGCCGGTGTCTGCGTCGGGCGGCCCTCCTTGTCGGGGGACGATGCATTCGCCGAAGGGCGCCAGATCGGCGCCGATGACGCAGGCAACGTCCAGCTCGATCTGGCGCTCGATCCACTGGAATGCGTCGACAGCGTCGCCACCGGGCGCACGAACGCCATGAGCGTCGTGGCCGTGAACACCGATCGCACCTTCTTGCGCGGCTCTTCCGGTCTCTACATGGACAAGATCGCCGTCGGCCCGGAAGCGGCCGGCAAGATCGACCTCGGGGCCTCGCCACTCGAGAACCTGGTCAATGTCGCATCGGCGAAGCGCTGCTATGTCGAGGATCTCACCGTGGCCATTCTCGAACGCGAACGGCATGCGAGCCTCATCCGGCAAGTGCGCGAGGCGGGCGCACGCATCCACCTCATCTCCGACGGGGATCTCGCGGCATCGGTGGCGACGGCGATCGGTGACTCCGGCGTCGATGTGCTGATGGGGATCGGTTCGGCGCTGGCGGCGGTACTGGCGGGCGCGGCGCTGGCTTGCGTCGGCGGCGACATGCAGTGCCGCTTGGTCCCCGTCCTCGCCGGGGACGAGGAACGTATCCACAAGCTGACCGGCGGGCGTGCCAACCACAAGTACGGTCTGCCCGATCTGGTGGGAGATGGCAGCGTCATGTTCGCCGCCACCGGCATCACCGACGGGGACGTGTTGCGCGGCGTGCACTTCCGCAAGGGCGGCGCGGCCACCCACTCCGTGGTCATGCGACGGCGGTCAGGAACGATCCGCTTCATTCATGCCAATCATTTCTTCGAGCGCAAGCCCCGTTATTGACCAGGTCTCCCCGATGCTCATTGGGGGCAATTCCCCTCTCGCCCCGCCGCATCGACCGCCTGCAAGACGTGCGTGGCTCCAGGCGGCACGGGATTCCAGGCCCTGGATCGAAAGTCGAGCCGAGAACTACAATGAGGCGGAGCGCCCTCGCGGCCGCGGTGAATGGAGGTCAGGATGCCTCTCGATGCGGAGAAAAAGCGGCTCGAAGCAAGGCTCCTCGGCCTGCTGCAGCAAGCGCTGAACGAACGCAACCGCGACGACATCGTCACCACTTCGCTCGACCTGGGTGCGCTGTATCTCTCCGGCGATCTGTACGACCGCGCGGAGGAATGCTTCCGCCGCGTGCTCGAGGAACCCGTGAAGCGCCTGGCCAAGGGCGACGAGAAGGCACTGGCCGAAGCCGGGCTGGCGCAGGTGATGCTCGTGCGCGGACATTTGACCTTGGCGCGCGAGGCGCTCGAGCGCGCCGAACGTGCCGTCACCGGCGCCGACGCGGTGCTGCTCGAGATTCGCAAGCTGCAGTGCCAGCGCGACCTGCACGTCGGCGTCTATCGCGACGTCGTCGATGCCATCGAAGCGACGCTCGACCGCGAGACGGCCGAGACGTTGGGCGATGGGAGAATCGACTTCATGGTCCTCGAGGGACGCGCGCGCCAGCTCCTTGGGCGTCACCGGCAAGCGCAGCGCTTGTTGGAGAAAGCGCTGGAGCTGGCACAGAGCACCGGCTACGAAGCCGGCGCCGCCAATGCGCGCAGCGAGCTCGGCGTTCTCCTGGTCATCCTGGGTCAATTCAAACGCGCGCACGATCACCTGGACGAAACGCTGCGCAGCGACGAAGGCGCAGGAAGTCTGTACCGCCTCGATCGCGACCGTCGCCGGCTGGGGACGCTGTTCCTGCACATGGGGCGCTGGCAAGAAGCCGCGAAGCTGCTGCGCGAATCGTACGAATCGGCGCGCGATCTGCGTTCGCTCGAGAACCGCTTGAGCAGCCAGCTGGGCGAATCGGAGCTGCTGGCCTTGCGCGGTGATCTGGACGAAGCGCGGGACCGGGCCCTGGATGCAATGGAAGTCGCGCGTGCCGCCGGATTCGTGCGCTTGCAAGTGGAAGGCCTGGCATTGCTGGCGTTGGCCGCGGTGGAATCCAAGCATGCGCGCGAGGCGCTGGACTTCCTGCGCGAAGCCGAGGCTTTGTATTCACGCCTGGCGCCCGAGAGTCCGACGATGGTGCAGATCCAGGCGCTGTTCGGGCGCGCGCACGACTTGGCCGGTGAACCCGCGCCGGCCCTCGAGCGTTTGATGCGCGCGCACAACCTGGCGCGCGAGACGGGGAATGTCTACGACCGCCATCGCATCGACAGCTGCTTGGGCTCGCACTACGCCAGCCAGGGGGCCGAAGACAAAGCGGCGGGATTGCTGTCGAAGGCGGCGGCGGAGCTCGGCTCGCTCGGCGCGAAGTACGAAGTCGCCGTGGCGCGTCTTCGCTTCGCCCAGTTGCTCGTCGGCACGAATCGCGTGCGCGGCGCTGCCGAGCGGGCGCGCGAGACCAAGCTGGCGCGCTCCAACCTGTTCGAGGCCCGGCGCCTGTTCGAGGCCATGGGTGCCGCGTCACGCCTCGCCGAAGTCGCGGCGCTGGAGTCGCGCCTGCATCAGGAACCGGCGACGTCGGCCGATTGACCGAGCGCGGCAGGGTCATCGCGGCCCCATGCGGCGACGACTTCCTATTGCAAGATGGTGAAAGCCGTGCGCTGTGTGGCGCGCCCGCCGCCGACGAGATCCACCACCGTGAGCTCCAAATCGTAGATGTCTTCGTCGAGCGTCGCGATGTCGACACGCAGGTCCTCGACGATCTCGCTCGCACCGCCTTCGTAGGTGAAGGTGGCGGTGACGAACGGGCGTTTCATTTTTCCTTCGGGCGGGAACCAGCCATCGGCCCGTCGGAGGCTGCGGGGCACAATGCTGTAGGTCACCTGGTAGCGGCAGACGCCGTTCGCATCGAGGTCGAGGCCGTAGATCTCGTACAGCCCCAGCAAAGGTCCGCTGCGCCGATACACACCGATCGGATTCGGCACGACCAGACGGTCCTTCTTGACGAAGCGGGGATGCCAGCTCGGATCGGCGTAGATGATCTTCGTCGCCATTTCGACGTCGGAGAGCGCCAGTTCACGGCCATCGAGGCGCGGCACGTCGAGATCGGTGAGGTACGTGCCCTCGCCCCTGCCCCCCGCATCGGCGATCCGCACCGCCAGACGGTAGGCGCCCTCGGCAACATCGAACTGCAGCTGCCCCGGATACAAGCGGTCGTCCAGCGTGCTGCGGAATTCGGCGGCGGTGAGGTTCTCGCTGTAACTGTCGCGCGCGATCTCGCGCGCTTGGTGGTCGAGGAGCACGCCCTCGGCGACGTAACGGCTCACGTACAACGAATCCTGCCAGCCGAACGTCAAGTCTTGGATGTTGAATTGATAGTGCACTTCGATGCGCATGCGTCCGACGGGACCCTTGAACACGTCGACATCGAACACGAACCATAGGCGCGGGCGCGGCTCGCCTTGCATCCAGAATCGGTCGCGCCCCGCATCGTATTCCTTCTGGAACGCCCACACCGCTTCGTCACGCTTGCGCAACATCTCGCGGGCGCGGAAGTCGTTGCGCACCTCGTGCTCGATGATCTCGGGATCGAGCTGACTGTCCTGCAGATCTTTCTGCGCCAGGATGCGACGCTCCTCGTCCTGTCCGAGCAGATCGCTCTTGCGATCGCGCCCGCTGGCCGTGTGCTGGTCGGTGGCGGCGAAGCCGAGCCGCCGCAGCTCGTCGCGCACCACATCGGGCCGGCGCGACAGGCGCACCGGGGCGCCCAGCACCCACGGGCCACGCGGCTTGGGGCGCTCGAAGGCGGCGACCCAAGCCTCGTCGATGTACAGCCAATCTTGCCGCGCCGGCACGTAGCCGAGACCGTGCTCCACGTCGGCGCCTTCTTCGATGATGGAGTCCGGGGCGCCGAATTGAATCAACACCGTGCCGCGCGCGTCCCAGCCGGGTGGCTCTTTGGCGGCGAATTCTCGCTGCGCCGTCTCGAGCCGGCGCTCGTGCTCGGCACGCCGCTCGTTCGCCGGCGTCGTCGGTGTCGGATCGCGCAGGCGCCAGAAGCGTCGAACCCACTCGACGCGCAGCGAGTCGTTGGAAAAGCCCAAGAACTGGGTGCGCAACGTCGGGCTCAGAATGGGCTCGAGCCCGAAGTACAGGGTGCGCATCTCCGGCCCGAGCCGGTCGGGCTTCAGTTCGGGGTCGTGCGAGAACAGCGAGTCCTCGGCCACGAGCGTGCGCAAATAGTTTTCGAGCGGCCGGACGCCGGCGCGGGTCGAGCGCCAGCGATCGCTCATCTCCAGCAGCTTGTCGGTATTGCTGCCGCGAGACGGCCGCACGATCCCGAGCGAGAGGCCGAGAAGCAGGAGCAGGGCGAGGATTGGCAGGCAGCGCACGGGGTTCCTTCGCGAATCGACCCCGCGAGAGGGGGCACACGACACGACGAAAAATACTGTGCTCCAGGGGATGGGTCAAACCGGGCCCTGCCGGCTTGGCTCAGGCCTCCGGCTCGCGCTGCGTGACCGCCCAGAGCGTCTGGCGCCACAGGCCACGCAGCGCGGCGATTTCGTCGTGCCGGGGGCGGCCACGCGCAAGCAGGTGGCGGATGTCACGCAATGCATGCTCCACGGTTTCGGGTCGCGCGTAGCCGATCGCCAGCATCACCTTTCGCAGCTGTTCGAACTGAGCTTCGATCTCGGCTGCGGTGGCTTCCGGTTCCCGCACATCCGTGAACCCTGGGGAATCGAGCGCGGCTTGGTACAGCTCGTACGCGACGATGACAACCGCCTGCGCCAGGTTGAGCGATGGGTGCGCGCGTACCGCCGGGATGTGCAGAACATCCTGACATTGGTCGATCTCACTGCCGCTCAACCCATCGCGTTCGGGACCGAAGACGATCGCCAGCGGCCGGCGCGCCGGGGATGCCTGCACCGCGGCGGCGAAGGCGTGCGGCGTGTACGACGCCGGCCGGCGCTCCCCGGTGCGGCGAGTGGTGCCGACGCTCCAGCGGCAATCGGCGAGAGCAGCGCCCAAGGTGTCGACGGTGTGTGCGGCGGCGAGCACATCCTCGGCGTTGTGCGCCAGGCGGACGGCCTCGGCCTGGTCGGTGAGTTGCGGCGCGACCAGCACCAGCTCGGACAGACCCATGTTCTTGAGCGCGCGCGCGGCCGCACCGACATTGCCGCCAGAAGTCGGGCTCACGAGGACGAAACGGATGGACGCGAGGCGTTGCATCGCACCCCAAAGAGGAATCAACGCGCGTCGGGGGTGATGCTGATGCCCCAGTTGTCATAGCGCGTGGGCTTTTCTTCGTTCCATTGGTTCCATGCATGCGAGTCATCGGTGACGTAATGGACTTCGTACTCGCCGGCGTCGAGCATGATGGTGCCATTGAAGATCCGGTTCTTCTCGGCGCCGCCAGCATGGCGCGTGTTGCGCATGGTCATTTCCCACACCCACTGGCCGCTCGGTACGGCTTCGATCCAGCCGTAGTCGTGCATTTCGCTGTACATCCCCTCGCCCAGAGCGAGGATGTGCACGCGCCCTGGCTTCGCCATGGTGAAACGCTGGCGCAGGTGCTGGCTGTTGCGCACGCGCACCAATCGCGCCAGAGTGTCCTTGCCTTCCTCGCTGCGCGACGCCGGATCGAAGGTCTTGAAGTCATTGGCTCCGAGATCCACGGGCGACATCAAGGAGATGCCCCAACGGCGCGCATCGCACGGTGGCGAGGCGTTCCAAGCGCCCCAGGCGTGCGAGTCATCGGTGACGTAGGACACCACGTAGTCGCCCGGCGCGAACTGCACCATCTCGTCGGCGATGCGATTCTTCTGCGCGCCACCGGCGTGGTGCGTGTTGGCTTCGGTCATGCTCCAGAGATTGTCGCCGCCGAAATGGTCGATCTGGCCGTAGTCGACGAATTCGTGACCGCCGTGTTCGCCGATGCAATAGACGCGCAAGCGCGTGGGCTTGCGCAGCGTGAGGCCGATGCTGGCGGTGCGGCCATCGCCGATCCGGATCAAGGACACCAGCGTGCGCGCGGCGTCGTCGGCGTCGGTGTACTTGCCGATGCGCGCAGCTTGGGCCTCCGAGTCCGCCGTCAACATCATGCCCCAGCCGTCGGGGTCGTGCGGCGGCGGCGCGTTCCACGAATCGTGGCTGTGCGAGTCGTCGGTCGCATACGACGCGACGTAAGCACCCGCCGGGAGCGTGATGATCTCGCGGCTCACCTTGTTCTTGCTGTCCCCGCCGCCATGCTTGAAGTTGTCGGGACCGAATTCCCACACCACTTCCCGCGTCTCGGCGTCCATGATGCAGCCGCCGTCCACCGCGCCGCGGTCCCGATCGGCGAACTCGCCCTGACAATAGACCGTGATGCGCATGCGTTCGGGCAGGCGAAAGCCGTGGCTTTCGAACGCATCGTTGCCCATCGGCGTGAGATCGACGAACCGCCGCACCTCCTCGACCGGCGGCGGGTCGTGCTGGACCTCCACTGCCGTGACCAGGGCGTCGTCCACTGCCAGGCGCAGGCCCCAACGCTTGCTCTCGCGCGGCTTCTTGCCGTCGCGCTTGATGTAGATCCGCGCCAGGTCCTTGCCGAACAAGTGGATGGTGCGATAGTGCTGGGTGAACGGAGCGAAATAAGCGGTGTAGTCGCCGGCGGGGAGCTGCAGGTCGCCCTTCCACGAGTAATTGGTGCCGGGGCCACGGCCCGATTCGTCGGTGTCGAGCTGCCATACGACTTGGCGGCTGCGCCGGTCGAGGATCCAGCCGTAGGCGTAGAGATCCCCGTGCTCGGGATCGCCGGCACCTTCGGCCTCGACGTGGACGGTGACATCACGGCGCAAACGGAACGGGACGGAATGCAATTCGTCGAGCTCGACCTTTTCGATGCGGACGAATTCGGCTGCGATCGTCGTCGATGCGCAGCCTATCGCGCCCAGAAGAAAAAGGGCAACGACTGGACGCGGCGGTCTCGGACACAAGGACATGCGGGATTCGACCATCCTGGCGGGACCGTGGCCCAACACACTGGCTCGCGTGGGCTTGCCGCGATTTGGGCGCCTGTCGTCCCCTACGCCGTGTCAGCCCGAAAGGTTTCCGGCAGCGAGGCCGGAGTCTACCAAGCTTCGGGCCGCGGGCCGGGCGGAGTTGAGCATGGATCCTCCACTGGATCAAGAGCTTGAAGAGCCTGGCGCGAGCCGGCCTGGCGTTGACAGTGGCGGGAGGGCCCCCGTAGGGTGGGTCTTCAGGCGTCCGAGACCGCGCTGCCGGTGACCTCGGTGATGATCTCGAGCGCGGCCTGGGCCATGCCCCGGTGGACGTAGAGACGGGTGAGCGAGAGCGGCGAAGGGACGTTCAGCGACAGCAGGCCTGCACCCGGCGCCTTCACCTTCAGGCAGTGGATGCCTTCGTTCTGCAGCAACGTCTCGATCATCTCGGCGTCGTACAGTGCATTCGTCGTGTACACGAGCTGCAGGCGGCCGCGCGGTTTTCCCTGCGCCAGGCGTTCCCAGCAATCGGGACAGACATCGTAAGCCGGCGGGAACTCACGGTGGCAGTCGGGGCAGTGCAGCAAAGCGTTCTCCTCCAGCTCGGGCATGTGCGCGCAATGCCGCGCGCTACTCGCCAGTATAGGCCATCGCGCGGAGTGGCGGGGACGCTCCGCGCTGCGAAGCGAGGGTGATGTCGCGCTCTTTGCGTATCCTGCACACGTCCGATCTGCACCTGGATGCTGGGCTCCGCACCACCGGGCTGCCCAGCCCACGCGCGCGCGAGCGCTGCCAGGCGCACCTCGACGCCTTCGACTGGATCGTGGCGGCCGTGCCGCGGCTCGGCATCGACGTGTTGTGCATCGCCGGCGATCTGTTCGAAGCGGCGCAGACTCGCCCTGCGACCGTGCGCCATGTGGCGCACGAGCTCGGCGCCTGCGGGCGCCCCGTCTTCATCGCCCCGGGCAATCATGACCCGATGCAGGAGCGCTCGGTCTACCGGCTCGCGCGCTGGCCGGAGAACGTCACCGTGTTCGGCGGGGCCTGGCAGAGCGTGCGGCTGCCCGATCTCGGGCTCGTGGTGCACGGCCGCGGTTTCACCGAGCCGGTCGAGAGCGCGCGTTTGCTGGCCGGGCTGGTCGTGGAAGGCGACGGTCCGCACCTCTTGGT
Organism: Candidatus Krumholzibacteriia bacterium; assembly: GCA_035649435.1. GTDB lineage: Bacteria > Krumholzibacteriota > Krumholzibacteriia > DASRJW01. Next base: position 33,079 of record DASRJO010000063.1, read on the forward strand.
CGCGCATGGCAGCGACGAATCGTGCCGCCCCGATCGCCATCACCCGTATCGCCCGTTCGTCCCGGCCGAGCTCGACAGCTTGCCGCTCACCTACGCCGCGTTGGGTCACTACCATCGTTTCTCGCGTCTGCCGACGCAACGCGTCTCTGCCGCCTACAGTGGCTGCCCGATCCCGCAGAACTTCGCCGATGTCGAACAGCACGGGGTGGTGCTCGCAACGCTCCGCGCGGACGGCGTGGACATCGAGCTGCTGCCGGTGCCGGGGCGCCGCTTCGTCACGTTGGAGCTGGACGTGAGCGGCGCCGACACACAGGCGGACCTGGTGCGACGCCTACAGACCGAGCTCGAGCAAAGGGCGCTGCAGGAGGATTTCGTGCGCTTGCACGTCCGCGGCAGCATCGCCCCCGATCTGGAATTGGAGCCGGTAGCCTTGCGCGAGGCCTTGGCGCCGCACGTGCACGATCTCACGCTGCGCGACGAGACGGTGCCGGAATACGATCTCGCCACCTTGGCGCTGGAGAACACCGTGCGCGGCCAGTTCGTGCGCACCCTGCAGGCGCGTTTGCAAGACGCGGCTGATGCCGACGCCGAGATCGTGCGCCGCGCGCTCGTTCTCGGGCTCGACGCGCTCGCTGGGCGTTCGCAATCGCGTTGAGGAGTGGACGCATGCTGTTGCTCGAAGCTCACATCCGCGGATTCGGCAAGCTGGCACAACTCCAGCTGCGCTTCGCGCGCGGCGTGCAGATCGTCGTCGGTGACAACGAGAGCGGCAAGTCGACGTTGCAGAAGTTTCTCCTCGCCATGTTGTTCGGCCTCAAGCGCGAGGATCGCCGGCGCCGCGAGTACCTGCCGGACTACGAGCGATGCAAACCCTGGAACGGCGGCGCGTATGGCGGACGTCTCGTCTACGAGCTGGCCAGCGGTGCGTCCTTCGAGGTGCAGCGCAATTTCGAGCGCAAGGACGAATCGGTGGCCGTTCTGGATGCAGTGTCCGGTCGCGATCTGACCGCCGAGTTTCCCTTGGACGAGCGCAAGGAGCGTCCGTTCATGCAGCGTCAGATCCAGCTCTCACGCCAGCTGTTCGAGGCGACGACGGCGCTCGGGCAGCTCGCCGGCCGCCCGGCCGCCGAAGGTGTGGGCGCGTTGCGCCAGAGGATCCAGGGTCTCCTCGACAGCGGCGACGAGAACTTGTCGGCGCAAGCGGCGCTGCAGCTGTTGTCGCAGTTGGAGGAAAGGCTCGGCAGCGAGCGCACCCCCACGCGCGGAATCGGTTTGCTGCTGCGTCAGCGCCGCACGCTGTTGGACGAACGCGAGTCGGCCGCGAGGCGCCAGGCGGAGATCCTGGATCTGCACGCGCGGCGCGAGGTGGCGGCGCAAACGTATGCTGCGCACGCCCGGGCGTGGGAGGAACGGCGGCGGCGCGAGCTCGATGGGGAACGCGATCTGTTGCAACGTCGCATCCAGCGTTTCGAGAAGCTGGATGGCGAGTTCCACGCCTTGCAGCAACAGCTTTCGGGCTACGACGACGTGGCGGACGTGGACTTGGCGGACGACGCTCCGGCGCGCGAGCGCGCCAGCGCCATCGCGGCGCTCAAGGCCCAGGCTGACGAGCGCGAAGCCGTGCGACGGACGCGGCTCGTGCGTGCCGAGGAGCTCGAATCTTGCGCCAGCGCTCTGGCCGGCGCGCTCGGGGGAATGGATCCCGAGCGCTTGCAGAAGCTGCAGCAGGATGCGGCACGGGCATGGGAATTCGTCGGGCGCGTGCGCGAAGCGCGTGCGCGCCAGGCCGATGAACAGCGGCGCAATCGTGCCCTCGTCGACCAGCTGCGCCGGCATCATGGACGAGATTGGACGCGGGACGAATTCTTGGGCGAGCTGTCGAGCCAGCGGGGACTGGCACACGGCGAGACCGCGCAGGGATTGAATACGAGCGCGACGCAGGCGTGGCGAGATGCCCGGCGGCGCCGTGGGGTGCTCGCGATTCTCGCCCTCGGCGCCACGGCGGCCGTCGCGGGCTGCGTGTTTCTCGCACGGCAGAATCCGGCAGGCTGGTCGCCGCTCCTCTCCTGGGGCGGTGTCGCAGCGGTGTCGGCGGTCGCGGCGTGGACACTGCTCGTCGCCGTCGGGGGATGGGTGGCGGCGCGCGATCTGGCGCGCAGCTTACAGGCGCGTGCCGAACAAGCTGCGCTCGGGCAGTCGGCTGCGGCGGAGTGGCTCACCGCCGTCCTGCAGCGCAATCACGTCGAGGATGTCGAAGCACTCGAGCGCGCCCGCCGCGATTACGAAACACTGCGCGCGCAAGCCGAGCGCATCTCGAGCACCGGCGGACGCGAAATCCAACATCTGGAAGCCCAGCTCGAGGCGCTGGGGTCGACCATGCATGCCCTCATGCGCGACTGCGATCTGGACGCCGTGCACGCGCTCGCGGCACGTGCGACCGGAGCGGCACGCGAGGCGCTGCCCTATGCCGAGGAGGAACAGGCCGAGGGCACGGGCGCCGATGACCTTGCCGATCTGCGGCGCCTGATCACGGATTTACAACTCTTGCCGCAGCTGCGCCGGGCCGTTGCGTGGCTGGAACGCGTGCGTGCAGAGCACACGAGCCTGCAACAACACGACGAGCGTGAGAACCGCGCACTCGAGGAATTGCACGCCCGGCTCGAGGGCGAACGGGCCGGCCTCGCAGCGATTCTGCGCCGCAACGGCGCCAGCGATCTCGCCGACTTCGCCGAGCGCATCCGACGTGCGCGTGAGCGCGAACGTTTGTTTGCCACGCGCCTGCCAATGCAGCGCGAACAGGACGGAGTGCTCGCGGGTGAGCACGTCACGGCGTTGCGCGAGCGACTCTCGCAGCTCGACCCGGCGCCGCCGGTGCCCGCGGTCGAGACTGTCGTGGCCGTCGCCTGGCCTGGGCAAAGCCTCGAGGAGCTGTCGCGCGCCAAGGATGGTTTGGCGGCGGAACGTGCCCAGATCGACGAGCGCTTGGCGGCGCGGGAGCAAGAGGGCCGACTGCCGGCGGAGATCGAGCTCGAGCTGCAGGAAGTCGAGATGCAAATCGAAGGCGCACGGCGTGGCGCGGCGGCCATGCGCTTGGCGATGGAGACGCTGCAGGAGGTGGCGACGACGTTGCATCGCGAGGTGGCGCCGCGCATGAACGCACGCGTCGGCCAACTGTTCGCACAACTCACGCGCTCCGCGCACGGCGACGTTCTCTTGAGCGAGGATCTGACACCGCGCGTGCGGATGGATGGCGATGCCCTGTGCGGCGTCGAGTCTCTGAGCGGCGGTGCCGCCGATCAGCTGTACTTCGCCGTGCGTCTGACCGCTGGCGAGGTGCTCGCGCGCCGCGGCGAACACCTGCCCTTGCTCCTCGACGATCCTTTCGTACAGTACGACCCCGAGCGTTTGCAGGCGGCGTTGGACCTGGTGACTGAGCTGGCGCGCGAACATCAGGTCCTGTTCCTCACGTGCGAAGAGGTCCAGGCAGAGGCCCTGTCCACGCGTCTGCGCAAGCACGGGATCTTGCACGACATCCTGCGACTCTGAATGGTGCCGGCACCGGCGATCGACACTTCGTGAACGATCCTTGCACTCGCCGGGCGTACGGAACCTCGTTTCGTACGCGAGGTCGTGCTAGCATCCCCAGCGGACGCAGTGGGTTTGGACGGAGGACGGAAGATGGACAAGATCTGCATGGTGGGCACCGGCTACGTCGGCTTGGTGACCGGCGCCTGTCTCGCCGACTTCGGCAACCGCGTCACGTGCGTGGACGTCGACGCGCGCCGCATCGAGCTGCTCGAACGCGGCGAGATTCCATTCTTCGAACCGTTGCTCGACGAGCTGGTCAAGCGCAACGTCAAGGCCGAGCGCCTGGAATTCACCACCGCGGTCTTGCCTGCCGTTCGCGCAGCGGACGTGATCTTCATTGCGGTGGGCACACCGGACCGCGGCGATGGGTTCGCCGACTTGAGCGCCCTCTTCCGCGTCGTCGAAGACATCGTGCCGCACCTGGAAGGTTACAAACTCCTGGTGACCAAGAGCACCGTGCCCGTCGGCACCGGCCGGCAGCTGCTGCAGCGCATCGGCGATTTCGCACGCAACGGCGCCACCATCGAAGTGGCGTCGAATCCGGAGTTCCTGCGCGAGGGCTCCGCCATCGAAGACTTCATGCGCCCGAACCGTGTCGTCATCGGCGCCGAGACCGAGCGTTCGCAAGCGGCCATGCAGGCGATCTACCGCCCGCTGTACCTGAGCGAGACCCCCATCGTGGTGACCAACCTGGAAACCGCGGAGCTGATCAAGTACGCCTCCAACGCATTCCTGGCCACCAAGATTTCCTTCGTCAACGAGATGGCGAACCTCTGCGAGCGCTACGGCGCCGATGTGCGCGTGCTCGCCAAGGCCATGGGGCTCGATCGCCGCATCGGTGACAAGTTCTTGCATGCCGGCGTCGGTTACGGCGGCTCGTGCTTTCCCAAGGACACCGAGGCCCTGGTCAAGATCGGCCAGCAGGTCGGCTACGACATGCGCATCGTCAAGGCGGCCATCGGGGTCAACCAAGAGCGGCCGCAGCTGGCGCTGCAAAAGCTCGAGGGCCTGGTCGGGAGTCTGGACGGCAAGACGATCGGGCTCTTGGGCTTGGCGTTCAAGCCCAACACCGACGACATTCGTGAAGCGCCGGCGATCAAGCTGGCGCGGGCTCTGCGCGAGAAGGGCGCCGTGGTGCGGGGCTACGACCCCGTTGCCATGGACCGCGTGCGCGCCACCGAGCCCGAGATCGTCCTGTGCAAGGACGCCTACGAAGTCGCGATGGGTGCCGATGCACTGATGCTGTGCACGGAATGGAACGAGTTCCGCGACCTGAACGTGCAGCAGCTCAAGGACTCGATGCGCCAATCCGTGCTCGTGGACTGCAGAAACATCTATGACCGCGAGCGCATGGAATCGCTCGGATTCCGCTACGATTGCTTCGGGCGCTGAGATCGTCGCGCTCGCCGCATTGCGGCGCCGCGTGACCTCATTCCCGTCCGCACCGCCGCCGGGTATGATCGGCCCGACCGGGCGACCTTCCCGGAGCGGAGGCTTGGGCGGATGGCACGCATTCTGGTGACCGGCGGCGCCGGGTTCATCGGCAGCAACTTCGTGCACTTCCTGCTGCGTGAGCAGCCGGATGCCGAGGTCATCGTCCTCGACAAGCTCACCTATGCCGGCAACCTCGAGAACCTCGAAGCGGTGCGCGGCGATCTACGTTTCCACTTCGTGCGCGGCGACATCGCCGATCCCACGGCCGTGCGCGACGTCATGTCCGGCTGCGATCAGGTCTACAACTTCGCCGCCGAGAGCCACGTCGACCGCTCGATCCAAGACGCCGAAGCCGTGGTATGGACCAACGTGCGCGGCACCCAGGTTCTCCTCGACGCGGCGCGGGAGCTCGGCGTGGCGCGCTACGTCCAGGTCTCGACCGACGAGGTGTACGGCAGCATCGGTTCCGGCCGCTGCACTGAGACGAACCTCCTGCGTCCTTCGAACCCGTACGCCGCCTGCAAGGCCGCGGGCGATCTGCTGGCGCTGGCCGCGGTCAGCACGTGGAAGCTCGACGCCGTGGTGACGCGCAGCAGCAACAATTACGGGCCCTGGCAGCATCCCGAGAAGTTGATTCCGTTGCACATCACGAATGCGATCGAGGGCAAACCGATGCCGGTCTACGGCGACGGCCGCAACGTGCGCGACTGGCTGCACGTCGACGACAACTGCCGCGCCATCGATCTTGTCGGCCGGCTCGGCGCAGCCGGCGAGATCTACAACATCGGCGCCGGCAACGAGCGGGCGAACCTGTGGATCGTGGAGCAGATCATCCAGCACACGGGCTGCGATCCGGCGCTGCGTCATTTCGTGCGCGATCGCCCCGGACACGATTTCCGCTATGCGGTCGACGATCGCAAGGTGCGGGCCTTGGGCTGGGAACCGCGCCGCAGCCTCGAGGCCGGCCTGGCCGAGACCGTGCGCTGGTACCAGGAGCATCGCGCCTGGTGGACGCGGATCAAGAGCGGCGAGTTCGCCGCTTATTACCGCCAACAGTACGCGCCGAGCGGCAATCCCCCTGCCAAGGAAGACGCATGAGCGCGGCCGGGGCCCAGGAGGCGCCGCGCCCTCGGCGCCTCGTGTCCGTCGTCGGCGCGCGGCCGAACTTCATGAAGCTCGCGCCGCTCGTGCGCGCGCTCGCACCACGCCGGGACTGGACGCACGTGATCGTGCACACCGGCCAGCACTACGATGCCAACATGTCGGACGTGTTCTTCGACGAGCTCGAGATAGGAGCTCCGGACATCCATCTCGGTGTCGGCTCCGGCTCGCATGCCGAACAGACGGCGCGCGTCATGCTGGCGGTGGACGAAGTCCTGAATCTCGCCACACCGGATCTGATGGTCGTGGTCGGCGACGTCAATTCGACGTTGGCTGCGACGCTCGTGGCGAGCAAGCGCGGCGTCGCGGTCGCGCACGTCGAGGCGGGACTGCGCAGCTACGACCGCGGCATGCCGGAAGAGATCAACCGCGTGCTCACGGATCAGCTGGCGACCTTGCTGCTGACGCCGTCCGCCGATGCCGACGCGAATCTCGAGCGCGAAGGCATCGCTCCGGAACGCATTCACTGCGTCGGCAACGTCATGATCGACAGCTTGCTGCACGCCTTGCCCCGCGCACGGGCAGGCCGGCCGTGGGAGCGCTTCGGACTACAGCCTGCGGGCTACGCGCTGATCACGTTGCACCGGCCATCCAACGTCGACGAGCGCGCGAAGCTACGAGATCTCGTCACGGTCCTGGATCGGCTCGCGGACAGGCTGCCGGTGCTGTTCCCGGTGCACCCGCGCACGCGCAAGATGATCGCGGAGTTCGACCTCGCACCGCGGCGGATTCAGCTCGTCGATCCCGTCGGCTACCTCGACTTCATCGGGCTCGAATCGGCGGCGCGGCTGGTGCTGACCGACTCGGGGGGAATGCAGGAAGAGACCACGGTGCTCGGGATCCCTTGCCTGACCTTGCGCGTCAACACCGAACGGCCCATCACCGTGAGCCAGGGCACGAACCGCATCGTCGGCCAGGATCCAGTGCGCATCTGGGATGCGGCGGAAGAGATTCTCGCCGCGCCAGCGCCCTTGCCCCGGGCGGTGGAAAAATGGGACGGGCACGCCGCGGGACGCATCCTCGCGGTCTTCGATGCGTTCTTCATGGCTCGGGAATGAAACCGGCGATCGCGTGCGGCTCCGGCCGCCGGGGGTCTGGGGAGCGTAGGCAGTCCAGACCCGAGGGGTACGCGGGTTGCATGGGAAGGGTGCAGCGCTTGACGTTGCGGGAGATGACACATACACTTCCGGCGTTTCCGGCTTGGGCGCGCACCCCAGAGCCGGTCGCCTGCCCGAGGCTGTCTCGTCTTCCAGATTCGTGGGTCCCTTCGTCCGGGTAGGGTGTCTTGCCGACTCCAGAACTGGTTGCGCTGCTACCACTCGGCGTTGCCTTCTCGACCACATATTTCCTCGTCCCCCAGGTTCGACGTTTTGCCATCGAGTGGAAGCTCGGGGACAAACCCAACGGCCGCAAGCTGCACGCGCGCGCGATTCCACACTTGGGCGGCGTGGCGATCTTCGCCGGCTTCTTCTTGGCGCTGCTGGTGCTGTTGGCGACTCCATTCGGCGTGACGCAGGCGAGCCGTATTCTGGCGCTGCTTCCGGGCTTGCTGCTGGTCTTCGGTCTCGGGCTGGTGGACGATCTGCGCGGACTCCGCGCCGGCGTGAAGCTCGTCTATCAAGTGGTCGCTGCCGTCTGCGTGGTGGCGATGGGGGGCGGCCTGTGGCAGGGATCGTTCTCCGATCCGATCTTCGCGCTCGCGGTCGCGCTCAGCGTTCTCTGGTACGTGGGCGTGTGCAACAGTGTCAACTTGATCGACGGCTTGGACGGTCTCGCGGCCGGCATCGCGGTGGTCGCAGCGGCAGCGTTTCTCGCCGTCGGGATTCGCGTCGGAGATGCAGCTGTCGTCTTGGTGGCCATGAGCCTGATGGGCGCGCTGCTAGCTTTCCTGCGCTTCAACTTCCATCCCGCGCTCATCTTCATGGGGGACACGGGCAGCATGTTCCTCGGCTTCACCCTCGCGTTCCTCACCTGTTTGCTCGCGCCGCAGGTGGGGCTCGTGAGCGCTCTGCTCGGCGGCGCCACCATTCTCGGCGTCCCCATCCTCGACACGCTGACGGCGATCTGCCGGCGTCTCGCGGCGCGGCGGCATATTTTCGCCGCCGATGGCGAGCACACACATCACAAGCTGTTGCGTCTCGGGTTGTCGCACCGCGCGGCCGTGCTGTTGCTGTATGCATTGGCGACGGTTTTCGCCGCCCTCGGTGCCGGCATTCTCCTCGGCCACCCGCGTTTGATCTTCGCTGCCGTGGCGCTGGGCGTTTGCTTCCCGCTGGTCCTCGCCGGTCTGCCGCGTTGGCTCGCGTCCCGCGATGCCGCAACACCCGCGTCCAGTCCGGCCATTCCATCCCTGCCGGAGATGCCTCAAGCACCCGTGGCGGCGGAGCCTGCGGCGCGGAATCGCGAGACGGTGCATGCGCGCGAGGCCGTGGGTGCTCTGCCGCCCAGCGTACGCCGACGGACCTGAACCGACCCGCCGCACTCTCCAAGGTCATGCGCGACTGGCGATGTCGTGTGTCCGGTTGTCGCTGGATTCAAATGGCCCAGTAACGCGCTTCGCGGCCCCCGCCGACGATGAGCACCAAGCCGCCAATGCGCAATGCATGCAAGTGTCGTAGCAGCGTACGACGCGGTGCTTGCACCACGCGCATGAGATCCATGGCGCGGCTGCCGGGGTGCGCGGCAAGATGCGCCAAGATGCGCTCTTGATGCGCGGGGATTGCTTGGGACAGGCGCAGGACGACGAATCGCCGCGCCGCCAGGCTGCAGCCGGCGGTGCCGACCCGCAGCAGTGCACCTGCATTGGCCAATTGCAGATGGCTGAGCAAGCTCGACGCGCGCGCGCGTGGCCAAGCTGCATCGGGCGACGCGAGCTGTCGTTGCAGCGCCGGCCAAGTGAGACGGTGCTCGGGTGACTCCAAGAGCAGCGCCAGCACTTCCCACGCCGCCGGTGCCGCGTCGAAGTGGATCGCACTCGCCGGCGTTCGGACGCGCGGTCGGTCGAGGACCACGCGATGCCGCACGTCCACCCAGAGTTGCCATGGCTCGCGCTGCAGGTCGGCAAGCTCGGCCCGGCACATGGCGCGCGCGGGGCGCTGCCAGTCCTCGACACGCGCCACGGGTGCAGAGCGCAACAGATCGTCGAGGGCCAAGTGCCAGCGCCGCAGCGACGCGAGCTGGGCGGAGTCCACATAAGGATGGGCGGTGCGCTCGGCGCGGGCGGCGTCCTCGAGATCGCCGGCGTACAGGGCGCGTTCGGCCGCGAGCAGGTGCACGCTGGCATGCACGGCCGCAGGATGCCGGCGCTGCAAGCGCTGTTGCAACGGCGCGAGCTCCGCTCGCGTGGTGACGCCACCACGGCGCAGCTGCAAGCGCAGCAGCGCCGTGTCGAGAACGAGCGCAGTGGGTTCGTCCGTCGCTTGACGGCGCGCGCGGCGCAACCACGGGTCGGCGCCGGCGAAGCTGCGCTGTCGCATGCGGAGCTCGACGCTAGCGAGGGTGGCGGCGAGGGCCACGCCAGGGTCCGATGCGCGCAACAAGGGTCGCAAGAGCTGATGTGCGCGCTGGGTCTCGCCGGTCTCGGCCGCCGCCAAGCCGCGCACCAGGCGCACGGCTTCGGTAGTGAGGATGTCCTCGCGATCTGCGGGACCCAAGAGGTGCAGCGCGCGCGGGGCGTCGCCCGCCTGCACCGCGGCGAGCGCTTCGAGCACGCGCGGCGGGAGCAGTCGCTGCGGACGCTGCCAGACCATCGCAACCCTTCCGCCATGAGACGCGAGCTTGCGAACGGAGTGGCGAAGCGCCCGTGTGTCCGAGCACCGGTCGGGTGCTCCCGAGGTGTCAGCGCACGACGACGAGCTTGCGTGCGGTGGCGAGCCACTCGGGCCGAGTCACGGCGAAGTATACGCCCGCTGCCACCGGGGTGCCGGTTTCGTCGCGACCGTCCCACGCGAATGAATGCGTGCCGGGGGAGAGCTCGCGCGCGGCGAAGCTGCGCACCAAGCGACCGCGAGCATCCATCACCGTGAGCCCCACGGGGACGGAACGCGGCGTGCGCAGGACGAGCTGCGTCGACGCACGCACCGGATTCGGGAAAGCGTCGAGCGACATGAAGGCCTGGCGCTCCTGGAAGGTATCGGACGTGTTGTCGGTGAAGAAAGCCGACACGACCTCCGTGATGGCGGGCGCGTAGAAACTCATGTGCGGGAAGCCGTTGGCGTCGAGCGCCAGACTGGTCCATGGACCTTGGGGTCCGATCTCGTCGACGACTTGGGGCGCCCAGGCCGCGCCGCCGTTGGCGTTCTTGATCGCATACCGCACCGCGTTCTCGAACACGTCGTAGTAGCCGAGATGCGGCACGTCCCCCTCGCCGATCTCGATCGAACAGAACGAACCGTGCAACTCCGCGCCCACGGCTTGAGCAATGCCGTGCGACCAAGTCGTGGTTGGCTTGGTGGCGTAGCGCGTGCGCTGGTTGTTCTGGTCGTAGTATGCGATGTGCGGCCGGCCCTGCGAGTCCAGATCCAGCGAGATGAACAGGGCGTTTACGAACGTCGCCCCCGACGGCGTTTCCAACGTCCACGTCGAGCCGGACTTGGACGCGTAGCGCAGATGGCCGTCGGCGCCAGCCGTGCCGAAGTCTTGGTAGGCGATGCGCGGATTGTTCGCCGCGTCGAGAGCAAGCGCGCTGTAGAGCCCGACGTTGCCGGTCGCTTCGACGGATTCGGGCGTCCACGTGCCGCCGGACTTGCGCGCGTATCGCAGGTTGCCATTGGTGTTGTCGTAGTAGCTGATGTGGGGGTTGTTCTGCGAGTCGAGCTCGAGCGAGCAGTACTCGCCGATGTTGTTCGTCGCTTCGACGGTTTGGATCGTCCATGCGCCGCCGCTGCGCCAGGCGTACTTCAGGTCGCAGATCGGCGCATCGTTCGGATCGAGAAAGTAGTAGTAGGCGATGTGGGGATTCCCCTGTGAGTCGATCTCGAGCGAAGCCCAGCGGCCGGTGTCGCCGGTCGTGTCCACGGTGGTGAGCACCCAGCCACCGGCCGTCTTCTCGGCGTAGACGAGATCGCGTCCGACGCCCTCGTAATAGGCGATGCGGGACTGGCCCTGGCCGTCGACCGCCACTGAGGTGGCGTTGTGACCCTGCGCGAATCCGGAGCTCCCGACTGGGGCGAGAACCCATTCGGCCGCGGCATGCGCGGCATCGACGCAGGGTATGACGAGGATGGCGGCGAGCGCCAAGGGCGTGACGAGTCGATGGCTGAGCACGGAAACCTCCTGCACCGGTGTAATGCGGTCGGCCAGCCAGAATCGATGCATGGATCGATTCTCTCAATTATGAACGATACCCGAAGGCCAGGCAACGGGACGGCGGAGGCGGAATGATAGCCTCACGAGGTGGGTCCTGCCAAGACCCCGGCGGGAGACTCGAATTGCGCCAACTCGACCGCTCCGCTCGCGGCGAAAGCAGCGGCGCCGTCATCGCCATCGCGTGGGCGGTGTGCTCCGGGCCCGTGGTCGCGCTCTGCCTGCGAGCCGATGCCTCGGCTTGGGTCGCCTTGTGCGTTTACCAGTTCGGCTGCGCCCTCGCCACGCGAGTCGTCCGCGGCGGCCTGGGCCGGCGCCCGGCAACGGCGCGCCTCCTGGGTGTCGCGATCGCCACGGCGGCGATCGTCGTCGCGCTCGGTTTCGCCGCGCGCTGGCTCGGCTTCTTCCCTCGACCCCGGCCGATTTGGCAAGCGTGGGGGCTCGAGCCGCCCGGTGACATGTGGCTCGTGCTCGTCTTCGCCACGCTCAATCCGTGGATCGAGGAACGCTTCTGGCGTGGAGCGTTGCTCGACGATCCGGTGCGTCGGCGAGTCGGTGCTCGCGGTGCACGCGCGCTCGCGGTGTGGGGTTTCTGTCCGTTGCATGCCGTGTTCTTGCTGCGCAGCTTCGATGCGCTGTCCGGCTGGTTGTGCACAGGAGGTGTGCTGCTCGCCGCCATTCTGTGGACCTCTGCGCGCGAACGATCTGGGAGCGCCTGGTGGGCGGCAGCGAGCCATCAAGGTGCCGACGTAGGTGTCGTATGCCTCTACTGGCTCTGGCTCCGAGCCTGAGTCACGCAGACGAAAAAAAGAGGGCCCCCGCAGGAGCCCTCTCTCTTTCAGCCAGACGAACGAACTACCGATACAGGTCCTTGACGCCAGACCACGTCTTTGCTTCCGCGAGCGCGGCTGCAGAGGCGCCGGCCTTGCCGGGAGGCGGGCTGCAGGCGCCGATGCCCGGGCTTGCGGGATTGTTGATGGTGAAGAAACCGCTGGTCGAGCAAGTGGACGCCATCGGGAATGGCGGCACCGGGGTCTGGCACGTGGTGAGGTTGTCACCCAAGCAGACCTTGGTGAACGCCGGGGCGTCGCACAGCGTGAACAACGGACAACGGAAGAACACGTTGCCAGGCGAGAAGTGCTGGCCAGTCGACATGTCGATCTGCGGCGGCACCGCGGTGGAGCCGCAAGGTGCAGTCGGAATCACGATCAGAGTCGAGATGAGCACGCGGCCCGTGCCGCCACCCGTCTGGCACACGTTCCATGCGATGTTCTGGCCGCGCGGTGCCGGATCCGGTGGGAACCAGGCGTTGCCGAGCAGCGTGGTCGCAGGCACTGGGATTTCGATGAAGAAATACCCGGCATCCGCGGCGGTCGTCGCACCGTACTTTCCGGCGTACTCGACGCCCGTGATGCCACCGGCGCTCGCACCCTTGAGCTGGGCATAGACCTGGATCACGGGTGGCTGGCAAACACCCCACGGCGACTTGCCGTTGGGCGAAGAGTTGTTGAACACGATCTTCCAGAACGGGCACTCGTCACCAACATGGCCCCCCCCGGTGCCACTCACCGTGGCCAGCATCTGGATGTCTCCATCCGAGGCCCAGGCGTTGAAGGATGCCAACGCCAGAAGCGCTGGCACGAGACCCAAAGCAAGCTGTCTTTTCATGAGAAGCTCCTCCATTCCTTCGGCGGAATTCGTCGTCTGGCCCACCTGCACGCCCCGCCTCGGTACCTCTGGTACCTGAATAAGCGGCGCCCGTCTCGGTAATCTAAGGGGGCGCCTAATTCTGTCCCTTCGGGTACCCCGGCGTCAAGACCGCTTTCACCCAAAACCAGTGATTTGTCGCGCATTCCCAGGCTTTGTCGGCCCTTGCGCGACGCGACGAGGCACCGGGGCGCCGTTCAGTGGGTGAAAAAACCCGTGACTCGATAAGGAATCAGCAGGTCGATCGAGGCATGGTGGCCAGGGGCTGTCCGATGAGGGTATGCGCCGACGCGGCGACGATTTGCACCGGAATCGTGCTCCCCACGTCGAGGCCTGTCCCGGGGACGACGACGCAACGGTTGCCATCGTCGCGGCCGAGGAGATCCGCGGCGTTCTTTCGGCTCGGTCCCTCGAGCAGCACGTCGACCGTGCTGCCGATGTGACGTCGATTGCGTGAGCCGGAGATCTCCTTCTGCAGAGCGTTCAAACGCACGACGCGCTCGGTTTTCACCGTTTCGGCGACGTCGTCGGCGTACTTGCGCTGCGCGATCGTGTTGCGCCGTTCGGAGTACTTGAAGATGAAAGCCGAGTCGAACTGCACGCGCGACATCACGGCCTCGGTCGCGGCGAAGGCGGCGTCGTCCTCGCCCGGGAAGCCGCAGATCACGTCCGTGGACAGGCTGACGCCGGGAATGGTGTCGCGGATCTCGTCCACGAGGTCGAGGAACTCGCGCTGGCTGTACGTGCGCCGCATGCGTTCGAGCACCACATCGTCGCCCGCCTGGAGCGGCAAGTGGATGTGCTTGCAGAGCTTCGGGTGGGAACGGATGGCCTGCAGCAGCGGCCGCGGAAAATCCTTCGGATGCGGCGAGGTGAAGCGGATGCGCTCGATGCCGTCCACTTCAGCCACACGCAGCAGCAGCGCGGCGAAATCTGTCGCCTCGAAGCGGTAAGAGTTCACGTTCTGGCCGAGCAAGGTCACCTGCTTGGTGCCGGCCTCGGCGAGGCGGCGCGCCTCACTCACGATGCTCTCGGGCTCGCGGCTGCGCTCGCGCCCGCGCGTGTAGGGCACGACGCAGAAGGTGCAGAAGTTGTCGCAGCCGCGCATGCAAGCGATCCAGGCGTTGACGCCGGGCGCGCGCGTGGGGAAGACATCGGCGTAGGTCTCGTACTCGGAAAGATCGATTTCGAGGCCCTTGTTGCCGCTGTCACAGACCGCGTGGATGAGCCGCGGCAAGCGCTTGTACGAATCCGGCCCGGCCACCAGATCGATCACCGGATGCGTCGCGAGCAGTTCCTGCTTCAGGTTCTGCGCCATGCAACCGAGGAGCCCCACGATCAGGCGTGGGTTGCGCTGCTTCAGTGCGCGCAGGTGTCCGAGGCGGCCGTAGATGCGATCGTGCGCCGATTCACGAATCGCGCAGGTGTTGAGCAAGACGACATCGGCGTCGTCCAGGGTCGGCGTCATGCGGAAGCTGCCGTCGTGCAGGATCGTGCGCACGAGCTCCGAGTCGTACTCGTTCATCTGGCAGCCGTACGTTTCGAGATAGACCTGCACGCGCACCTCCTTGGGCCCCGGCCCCGCGGCGAGGTTCAGACCGACAGCGCTTCGACTCGCGCGGCCGCGAGCTGCTTTTCCGACCCGAGCCAGACTCGGCGCACGCGGAAGCACGCACCCGGCACGCCGTACAGGGCTTGCAGGACTTCGTGTGGGCGCGCCTGGCCGAGAGGACCGAGGCGCAGCCACAGCGCGAGCTCGCCGGAGGCCGGCAGGAAGCCGAGATCGTGGATGAACGGTCGGATGTCGACGCTCTTGTCGCCCTTGTCGGCGCGCTGCACCACCAGGCTCGGGAGCAAAAGCAGCGCGGCGATGCGCTCTTCCTGCCAGCTCGTGCGCTGGAACGGCAACGCCGCCAAGTTGTCGAAGAGATCGGGCGTGAGCACTCGGCGCGCATCGTTGATCCAGGCCCGATACTCCCCGAGGTCGATGCACTTGGCGAGCGATGCCGCGCCGTCGCCGAGCCGTTCGACCTTGGTGACACGCAGTCCCTCAGGCAGCGCAGTGGCGAGCCGAGTCGCGACATCGTCGGGCACCAGCTCCTGGGCCGATTCGAAATCGAAGACTTCGCCGAGGCCCTCGAGGCCGACGGCCAGTGCGGGTCCGAACGACATGAGCGGTCCTGGATGAAACCCCTGGCTGTACGTGACCGGGATGTCGGCGCGCCGGAAGCCGCGCTGCAAGGCGCGCAGGAGATCCAAGTGCGACAGCCAGCGCAGGTCGCCGGTCTTGGCGAACCAGACGCGATAACGCAGGCGCGGAGCGGGCGAAGTGGGGACAGGCGTCGCGGCGCTCGCGACCTCGATCAGCGGCGCGAGATCGCGCGGCGCGCGTCCGTCGTCCGGCATCTCGCCATGCAGGTTGCCCTGCGCGGCTTCGAAGGCGTTGCTCGCCAGCCCATCGCTGCGGAGCGCGGCGGAAGTGCGCAAGGTGACCGGCGTGCTGGAGATGGGGACAACCTCTCCCGGTGTCGCGGCGGCCGCGGGCGCGGTCGTGCTGGCGACGAACTCGCCGCGGAAGGCGGCTTCGATCGCCGCACCGGGCTGGGCCAAGCTGTCGCGCTGTGCGATGCGCTCGCGCTTGATCGCATCCAGGTCGCACTCGAGCCCGCAGTCGTAGCACACCAGGTTGGCATGCTCGAGCGGCTTCACCGTCTTGCCGGGATCGCGCGGGATGAAAGGCTTTTCGCACGCGGGCAGGAACTTGCCCTTCATGCCCGCGTGCAGATCGCGGATGATGAACTCCTTCGTCACCAGCGAATCGACATGGTCCCACGGCAGCGGCGCGTGCAGAGGAATGCGGCGCAGGAAGATCGCAGGCTCCAGCCCCGCCTCCTGCAGGCATTGCGACCAGCGCGCGGCGTCGAAATGATCTCCCCAGCTGTCGAAGCGCGCGCCGAGCCTCCACGCGGTTTCGATGACCCGGCCGACCCGGCGGTCGCCGCGCGACAGGATGCACTCCACCACGCCCTCGTCGACGTTGCTGTACTTGAAGCGCAGGTTGCGATAGGGACGCAACACGTCGAGCAGCGCGCGTTGCTTGCGGCGGATGGAATCGGCTCCGTCCATCGCCTCCCATTGGAATGTGGAGTGCGGCTTCGGCACCAAAGCCGAGGCGCTGAGGGTCACCTGGGCGCGCCGGTTCCCGATGGAGCGCGCCAAGTCCAGGACGCGAATGCCGGTTTCGGCGATGCCGCGCACGTCGAGGTCGGTTTCGGTGGGCAGCCCGATCATGAAGTACATCTTGAGCTGGCTCCACCCCTGTTCCCAGGCGATGCGCGCCGCCATGTCGATGTCGGCATCGGTGACGCCCTTGTTGATCAGATCGCGCATGCGCTGGGTGCCGGCCTCGGGGGCGATGGTGAAGCCGGTGCGTCGCACACGCGCCAGCTGCTCGGCGATCGAGCGCGTCAGCCCATAGACACGCATCGAGGACACCGACATCGCGGTGCGATCGCGCTCGAAACGGTTCATCAGAGTTTTCACCAGCGAGGTGACGCAGGAATAGTCCGCCGTCGACAACGAGGTGAGCGACACCTCGTCGTAGCCGGTGCGGCGCAGGCCCTCGCTGGCGGCGCGAATGATGTCCGCCGGACTGCGTTCGCGCACCGGGCGGTAGATGGTGCCGGCCTGGCAGAAGCGGCAGCCCTCGGTGCAGCCGCGGGCGATCTCGACAGCGACGCGATCGTGAACGATCTCACCGTATGGAACCAGGGTTTCGGCCGGGTACGGGTAGCTCTCCAATGAATCGACCAGCGCCCGCCGTACGGGGAACGGGGCATCGATGCCATCGCGCGGCCCGACCACGATTTCGAAGCCGGTCTCCGGGTCGAGCCGTGTGGCGTAGAGCGACGGGACGTAGACTCCGCGCAATTGGGCGATCTGCTGCAGCATCTCGGCGCGCGAGCCGCCGGCGCGGCGCAGCTCCACCCAGCGCCGGACGACGGCGGCGAAGGCTTCCTCGCCGTCGCCGATGACGAATGCGTCGATGAAATCGGCCATGGGCTCGGGCGAGAAGACACAGGGGCCGCCGGCGATGACCAACGGATGCGACACGTCGCGGTCGGCACCGCGCAACGGAATCCCGCCGAGGTCGAGCATGGTGAGGACGTTGGTGTACTCCAGCTCGAATTGCAGCGAGAATCCCAGCACGTCGAGCTGGTGCAACGGCGTGTGCGTCTCGAGGGTGGTGAGCGGGAGACCATAGCGTCGCAGAATCGCTTCCATGTCCACCCACGGGCAGAAGACGCGTTCGAGCGCCAAGTCCTCGGCCCGGTTCAGCAGGTCGT
Organism: Candidatus Krumholzibacteriia bacterium; assembly: GCA_035649435.1. Classification (GTDB taxonomy): domain Bacteria; phylum Krumholzibacteriota; class Krumholzibacteriia; genus DASRJW01. The sequence continues at coordinate 50,619 of DASRJO010000063.1, forward strand.
AGAGAATCCTGAGTCCCAGGTGCGACATGCCGATCTCGTAGGTATCGGGGAAGGCGAAACCGATGCGCGCCAGGCCCGGTCGCGATGGTTTCACCACCTGATTCCATTCGCCGCCGACGTAGCGGATGGGCTTCTCGACCATGCCGAGGATCTCGGCGTGCATATCGACCCCCCTGTGGCAGCGAGAAAATGGCGGCGGCGCGGAGCGCACCTCCGGCATGGTAGCCGGGGAGCCGCAGAGGGTCAACGACCGCCGGCGCGGGGATCACAACGCCGACGCGGCCGGAGAATCCACGCGTTTCGTGCGCGGCCAGACGTATACTCGCGCGCCGGATGCGCGATGGCCCTCGGAGGTGGCGTGAACGCAGGTGCGGCGAAGGTCTGGCGCTGGCCACGATTCGGCGGCTCACGCCTGCGCATGTTGCTCGCGGCCTACTTCCTCGTCGGGCTCGTCCTCGTCGGCTTCGGTGCGGTGCTGTTCGCCGGGCACACGGCGCGCCAGATGGAACGACAAGCCGCCTTGTTGACGCAGGTGTTCTCGCGCTTCGTCAGCGAAACGGCGTTCCAGGTCGATCAACCTGGTGCCTTCGCGCTCGTCCGCAGTCTCCTGCATCAAGTCGATTTTCCCATCATCATCACCATGGCGGACGGCACGCCGCTCGTGTACCACGGCGTGGGCGTGCCGCCGCCAGAGGGCGACACCCCCGGTGAGCTGGCGGGCACCGATCTGGCTCCGGAGCTCTTGGCCCGGCGTGCGACACTCGACGCGTTGGTGCAGCAATTCGACCGCCGCAATGCGCCGTATCCCATCACCGCCGGCGGCGTCGTCCAAGGCTACGTGCACTTCGGCCAGTCGTCGCTCTTCCGCCAGCTGAGTTGGATGCCGGTGCTCCTCGTCGTCGTGGTGGCGGTGTTCGTGCTGCTCGGGTTCTTCGGTGTGCGCGCACTGAAGATGGGGGAGCAGCGCTCGATCTGGGTCGGGATGGCCAAGGAGACCGCGCACCAGCTGGGCACACCGCTCACTTCGCTCCTGGGTTGGGTGCAGCTACTGCAGGGCGACGACGAGCAGCGCGCCGACGAGTCGGTCGCGGACGCGACTGCACGCCGGCAAGCGACGTACGCCGAGATGGAGCGCGACCTCGGCCGACTGTCCAAAGTGAGTGCGCGCTTCAGCAAGATCGGTGCGGCGCCGGAACTGGTGCCGCTCGATCTCGGCGCGGTCCTGCAGGAGCAGGTGCAGTACATCCGCCGCCGCACGCCGCTCCTCGGCGCCGCGGTGCGGATCGAATCGACGTTGGAACCGCTGCCGCACGTCCTCGGCAACCGCGAGCTCATCGAGTGGGTGTTCGAGAACCTGTTGAAGAACGCGCTCGATGCGCTCGAGAACGGCGGCGAGATCCATGTGCGGGCATCGAGCCCTGCGCCGGATCGTGTCGAGACGCGGGTCGCCGATAGCGGTCGCGGCATCCCCGCCGCGGTGCGCCAACGGATCTGGGAGCCGGGGTTCACCACCAAGAAGCGGGGCTGGGGCCTCGGGCTCACGCTCGTGCGCCGCATCGTCGAGGAGTTCCACGGCGGACGCATCTGGGTGGAGGACAACCCGGGGCGGCGCGGCACCTGCTTCGTCGTGCGATTGCGCGCCGCGCCCGAAACCGCGGCGCGGATCGGCTAAGATGGCGCAGCACGGGGCCTTCCGAAGAGGTGGAGATGCAGACGAAACGCAATGTGTTGTGGGTGGACGACGAGATCGAGTTGCTGAAACCCCACCTGCTGTTCCTGGAGCAGCGCGGCTATGGGGTGACAGCGGTGGCCAACGGCGAGGATGCGGTGAATCTCGTGCGCAGCCGCCCCTTCGACATCGTGCTCCTCGACGCGATGATGCCCGGGAAGGACGGACTGCAGACCTTGCAGGAGATCCGCCAGATCGATGTCCAGATCCCCGTGGTCATGATCACCCGCAACGAAGAAGAAGCGATCATGGACCAGGCGATCGGGCGCCGCGCCGATGATTACCTGCTCAAGCCGGTCAACCCGACCCAGATCCTCGCCGCCATCCGCCGCATCCTCGAGCGCCACAAGATCTCCGAGACGCAAGTGGCGAAGGATTACGTGTCGCAGTTTCGCGAGCTCGATCCGACACGCTTCGACCGCCTCGATCACCAGGAGTGGGTCGACACCTACCTGCGCATGATCGACTGGGACATCCAGCTCGATCGCTACCGTGACACCGGTTTGGCGCAGACCCACGAGGACCAGAAGCGTGCTGCCAACTTCGAATTCTGCCGTTTCATGGTGCGCAACTACCGCAGCTGGGTGCAGGAGCGCACCGGCCCCGAGCTGTCGCCGGACGTGTTTCGCAACCATGTGATGCCGGCGGTCAAGGCCGGACGCAAAGTCGCGTTCATCATCGTCGATTGCATGCGGCTCGATCAATGGCTGACCATGGAGCCGCTGCTGGCGCCGTATTTCCGCATCGAGCGCAAGCACTACTACAGCATTTTGCCGTCGGCGACGCCGTACTCGCGCAATGCGCTCTTCGCTGGTCTGTTTCCGCTCGAGATCCTGCGCCGCCATCCGAACTATTGGGACTCGCAGCGCGGCGAGGGCAGCCTCAACCGCTTCGAGCGCGAGCTGCTGGAGGCGCAGCTGCAACGCCTCGGCGCCGCCTCCGACATCAAGGTGCGCTACGCCAAGGTGTACGGTGCCGACGAGGCGGCCGAGGTGCAGCGCGCGGTGCAGCGTAAGGCCGATGTCGACGTCTTCGGCCTGGTGTTCAACTTCATCGACATCCTGGCGCATGGGCGCAGCGAGTCCACCATTCTGCAGGAGATCGCACCGGACGAGGCGGCGTTCCGCAGCCTGGCCCGCAGCTGGTTCGAGCATTCGTCGCTGTTCGATCTGTTGAAGCGAATGAGCGCCGCTGGCATCGAGGTCTTCGTCACCACCGATCACGGCGCGGTGTTGGGAATGCGGCCCACCGTCGCCACCGGCAACCGCGACACGTCGACCAACGTGCGCTACAAGTACGGTGAGAATCTCGGCTGCGACGACAAGGGCGCATTCAAGATGCAGGAGCCCGAGCATTACATGCTGCCAAAGATGCGCACCACCGAGAACTTCATCATCGCCAAGGAGAACTTCTACTTCGTCTACCCGACGCAGTTTCGCAAGTACGAGAAGCAGTTCCACGGCAGCTTCCAGCACGGCGGCATGTCGCTGGAGGAAATCATCCTGCCAATCGCCCACCTGCAGCCGCGCCGGTAAGCCGTGGACCACGAATGGACGAGCCGCTCGGCGGAAGAAACGCGCGCCCTGGGCCAGGCCATGGGGTCCAGCCTGCGCGGCGGGGAAGTCGTGCTGTTGTGCGGCGATCTGGGCGCCGGCAAGACACACTTCGCGCAAGGGGTGGCGCGCGGGCTCGGGGTCACGGCCGCCGTGGTCTCACCCACCTTCACGCTCGCGGCGCACTATGAAGGGCGTGTGCCGCTCGTGCACTACGATCTCTATCGCCTGGCGAGCGCGGACGAGCTGGCCGGACTGGGGTTCCTGCAAGCGGACGATGCGCGCACGGTGAGCCTCGTCGAGTGGGGTGACCGCGTGCAAGTCGCCGGCGCGATTCGGGTCACATTGCACCTGCAGGCCGATGGCACAAGGCGCATTACCGTCGCCGGCAGCGAGTGACCGATGATCTCCACGCCGAATCTGCTGTTCCTGCATGCGAGCGAGACGCCGGGTCTGGTGGCTGCCACGCACGCCGGACGGCTGGAAGCGCGCGTGCTCGAGGCACGCGGGCTTGGCGCACCGGCGCTGTTGGCCGATGTCGAGGCGGTGCTCGCAGCGCTCGGCGTGAGCTGCGCCGAACTGGAAGGTGTCGTCGTGAGCATCGGTCCCGGCAGCTTCACCGGGATTCGCGTCGGCATCGCGACGGCCCTCGGGCTCGCCATCGCCCGAGGCTGGCGGCCCTGGGTTTGCGACAGCCTGATCGCGGAAGCCGCTGCCTGCCTGCCGCGCCAAGGCCCCGTGGCGGTCTGTCACGACGCGCGGCGGGGAGAGGTGTACGCGGCTCTCTATGAATGTGGACCCGGTCCGCTCTTGCGCGTCGACCCCTTCTGCGCCGCGCCTCGGGCCGCGGCATCGCGGCTGCAGGCGATGATTGCACCGGGGACGCGCGCCACGCTCGTCGGGTCGGGTGCGCCGCTCGTGGGCGCCGAACCCGGCGAGTGGAACCTGCACGCGCCCATCGCGCCGCGGGAGCTGGCGCTCGCAGTGTTCGGTCTCGTCGCCCGAGGGGTTTTGAGCGCGGTCGATCCAATGCGACTCGGGCCCCTCTACATTCGCAATCCGGACATCGGACGGGCGCCACTCGGCGCGTGAGTCCTCTGGGGGACGATGGAGTTTTCGCTGCAAACGATGGCGCCGGAGCATCTCGACCAGGTGCTCGCGATCGAGCGCACGTTCGCTGCGCCATGGACGCGCGAGATGTTCTTGCAGGAGCTGCGCATGCAATGGGACGTCTCGGAAGCCCTGGTGTCGCTGCGCCAGGACGAGGTCGTGGGCTACGTGCTGTGCTGGTTCGTTGCCGACGAGGTGCACGTCGTCAACCTGGCGGTGCAGTCACGCTGGCGTCGGCGCGGCATCGGCCGCCGGTTGATGGACGCGGTCTGCGAGCGCGCGCGGACGCGAGGAATGGTGGTGGCTACGCTCGAAGTGCGCACGCACAACGAGGCCGCGATTCGTCTCTATGAGACGTTGGGATTTCGTCAGGTCGCGATTCGCAAGGGCTACTATGCCGACAACGGCGAAGATGCTCTGGTGATGCTGAAGGAGCTGGGTGCTCCGCCGACCTCCGACGCCGATGGCCCGAGAGTCGTCTGAACCAGAGCTTCAGCGTCTGGAAAGGGGCCTTTCCCGCAGCGGCCAAAAAGGCGCTCACAATGAGTTAATTTTAATAAAATGAATAATTTACACTGAAATCGGCACCTCGGAGCGGGGAATCGGCGCCGGGCTTGCCCGAGAAAATCTTGAGGGGCAGCCCGCCAGGCCTATAATCGCCTCGGCCAGCGGAACGAGGAGGGAGCCGACGATGTCTTGGCTGCACCGCGCCAAACAGGGCGTGAAGATCCAGCGCACAGCGGACAAGAGGGAGCTGCCCGAGGGCATGTGGATGAAGTGCCCCGGTTGTTCTGAGATCATCTATCGCGTCGAGCTCGAGAAGAACCAATGGGTCTGCAACCGTTGCAGCTATCATTTTCCGCTCAGCGCGCGCCAATACGTCGAGATCCTCACCGATCCGGGTTCCTTCACCGAAACCTATCGCTCGATCACGTCGCTCGACCCGCTCGATTTTCGCGACGCCAAGGAAAAGTACCGACTCAAGCTCAAGAAGACGATGCTCCGCACCAATTTGAGCGAGGCGGTGCTCACCGGCCAAGCGCGTTTGCACGATCGCGAGGTCGTCCTCGGCGTCTTCGATTTCGCCTTCCTCGGTGGCAGCATGGGCTCGGTGGTGGGGGAGAAGATCGCCCGCGCCGGGTTGGATGCGCTGGCGCGGCGAGCGCCGTTCATCATCCTGTCGCGCTCCGGGGGCGCGCGCATGCACGAGTCGGTGCTCTCCCTCATGCAGATGGCGAAGACCAGCGCCGTGCTCGCCAAGCTGCACGAAGCGGGTGTGCCCTTCATCTCGATCATGTGCAATCCGACGACCGGTGGGGTCTCGGCCAGCTTCGCGGCACTCGGCGACGTCATCCTCGCCGAGCCCAAGGCACAGATCGGTTTCGCCGGACCGCGCGTCATCCGCGAGACCATCAACCAGGAGCTGCCGCCCGGCTTCCAGACCGCCGAGTTCGTGCAGGAGTGCGGCTTCGTCGATCTCATCGTGCACCGGCGCGACCTGCGTTCCGTCCTCGACCGCGTGCTCGGTTTCCTGTGCGTGCTCGGCCAAGAGGTGGTCGCTTCTCCCACGGGCAGCGGCAGCGTCCCGGCCGAAGAGGCCGCATCCGCCGGCGCCCGTCCGGTGCCGGAAGTGGCGCCGCCGTCGCGCGACGTGGTCGAGGTCCCGGAAACCACGCCGCGTCAGGTCGGCCGGCATGGACCTGCCTAGCCCGGCGCAAGCCTTCTCCCCCGAGATTCAATTTCTCTACGGATTGCAGAGCGGCAGGACACGTCTCGGCCTGGCTTCGACGCGCCACTTGCTGCGCCTCGTCGGATCTCCCGAACGCGACGTGCCCGTCGTGCACGTGGCGGGGACGAACGGCAAGGGCTCGACCGCCGCATACGCCGCGGCCATGTTGGAATCCGCAGGCCTTCGCGTCGGGCGTTTCACCTCGCCGCACATCCTGTCGGTCGAAGAGCGCATCTGCATCGACGGCGTGCCGATCGATCCGGCGGAATTCGCCGGGCGCGTACGCGAGCTGCGCCCGGCGATCGAACGCGCCGGGGCCTCTTTCTTCGAGTCGATGACGGCGATCGCCGCGCGGGTGTTCCAAGCCGCGCGAGTGGATGCGGCCGTGTACGAGGTCGGCCTCGGCGGACGCCTCGATGCCACCAACGCCTTGCCGGCCACGGTCTCGGTGGTGACCAGCATCGGCCACGACCACGAGACGATCCTCGGCCGCGGCTTGCGTGCCGTGTGCGGCGAGAAACTGGGGATCGCGCGCGCAGGAGTGCCGTTGCACGCCGCGCTCACCCGACCCGATCTGGTGCGCTTGGCGCGCGACCACTGTGCGCGCAAGCGCACCCCGTTCAAGCTCCTCGACCCGGGCTTGGCCTCCGTGCGCAGCATCGATCTCGGCGGGATGCGCTTCGATCTCGCCCTCCCGGGCGGCGCCGGCTTGTGGACGAGCTTCCACGGTGCGCACTATGCGCGCAATGCCGCGCTGGCGGCGCTGGCGGTGGCGGATCTCTTGGCGGCGCGGGGGAAGGACGAGCACACCAACTTGGCCGCGGCCACGGCGCGTGCTTTCCTGCCCGGGCGGTTGCAAGTGCTGCCGGCGTCGGGAACATCTCCGCGCGTGATTCTGGACGTAGCGCACAACCCGGAAGCATTGCAGACCACGTTGCAGGTGGCGCGCGCGCTGCTCGGCGACGAACGACCGGTCGTCGTGCTCGGCATGATGCGCGACAAGCGCCTCGGCGACGCATCGAAATTGCTCGATGGCTGGGCGCGCGAGCTCTGGATCGTGGCGCCGCGCGTCGCGCGCGCCTGGGAACCGCGCCGCGTGGCGGCACGCTTGCGGGCTCGGGGAGGCGACCTGGTGCTCGAAGTCGAGCCCGATGCCTGCCAGGCGCTCTCGCGCGCGATGACGCGGGCGACGACGGTCTTGGTCCTCGGCAGCCACTACCTCGTCGGCGAGGTGCTGCCGCATTTGGCGGCGATGCGCGGCGTGTCGGCGCAATCGTTGCTGTCGGCGCCGGCGGTGCAGCCGCGGATGCCGGCGCCCGCGAGATGACGCCACGATCGCAAAGGAGCCCAGGCGTGACCGAGAGATCGATGATGGCCGGCGTCGATGTCGGCGGCACCAACGTCAAGATCGCGCTGGTGTGGAGCGATGGGGAAGTCCTCGCCTCTCGACAAATCCCGACGCAGGCCGAGTCCGGTCCCGCCGCCGGGTGCGAGCGCATCGTCTCGACGTTGCGACAGCTCATGCACGAAGCGGGCGCGTCGATCCCGCCCCCGCGCATCGTGGGCGTCGCCTCCGCCGGTTTGGTGGATGCGGTGCACAATCTCGTGGTGGACTCGCCGAACCTGCGCTCTTGGGAACGATTTCCTCTTGCCCAGCGTCTCGGCGAAGGCATCGGCGCCGCGGCCTACCTCGAAAACGACGTCAATGCCATGGCGTATGGCGAATGGCGCTTCGGCGCCGGCCGCGGCACCCGGCACATGGTCTGCCTCGCCCTCGGCACCGGCGTGGGCGGCGGACTGATCCTCGACGGGCACCTCTATCGTGGCGCGCGCGGCGCGGCGGCGGAGCTCGGCCACATCACGATCGACATGCATGGTCCACCATGCAGCTGTCCCAACGTCGGTTGTCTGGAGCGGCACATCGGCGCTGGCTACATTTCGGAGCGTGCGCGCGCGGCGCTCGCGGCATCGGCACGGCCGAGCCGGCTGCGGGATCTCGAGGACATCAAGCCCGAAACACTCTTTGCTGCCGCCGAGGCCGGCGACATCATCGCGGCCGAGGTGTTGGCCGAATCGGGGGCGTTGCTCGGCCAGGGACTCGTGAGCTTGGTGAACATCTTCGATCCCGAGCGCGTGGTCATCGGCGGCGGCGTGGCACTTGCCGGCGATTGGCTGCTCGAGCCGGCTCGTCGTGTCGTGCGTGCGCGCGCCATGAGCGTCGCGGCCGCCGAGGTCGAGATCGTGCCGGCGGCGCTCGGTCACGATGGGGCCTTGATCGGCGCGGCCCTCCTGGCGGCGGCGCGCGATGCGGGGACGGCATGAGCTCGCGCCGCGCGGTCGTGCACGGCGGTGGCGGAGGAGGGGGCGGCGGCGTATGTTCGGTCTCGTCGGCAGCCGTGCTGCCCCTCGCCAGGTGAGCCTGCCCGATTCTCCGGGGTCGCGATCGATGCATGCGCCGTGGCGCCTGGCCGCCGGCTTTCCCCTCCTGTTGCTCGCGCTCGTTGCGGGGCGAGCCGCCGCGCAGACGGCGCCCGAGCGCTTCGATCTGCGCGGCGCGCTCATGCAGTACGACACGCGCAGCAACGTCGCCACGTTCATCGACAGCGTCATCCTCCGGTATAGCGGCGTCACCGTCGAGAGCCAGCAGGCGCAACGCTACGGGACTTCGAACGACTACCACGTCCAGTTTCAGGGCGATGTGCGCATTCGCGACCGCGGTGTGATCATGCACGGGGACCAAGGCGAGTTCAGGCAGCGCGACAATTCCGCCGAGCTGCGCGGGCGCGTGACCATCCAGGATTCGACCGGTCTCATCCGCGCCAAGCGCGTGCGTTACTACCGCGACCAGCGTTTGCTCTGGCTGTGGGGCGATGTGGTCTTCGAGGACGAGGCCTCGATCGTGCAAGCCGACAGCGTGCGTTACGAAGAGGACCGGGGCTTCGGAGAGGCATTCGGCAACGTCGTTCTCATCGACCGCAAACGCAACTCGCAAGCGCGCGGGCCGCACGGTTTCTACGATCGCGCCTCGGGGAACGCGTGGCTCGACCAGAAACCCGAGCTGGTGCTGCGCGACGAGGAGGGCATCGAAACCTTCGTCCATGCCGAGGAGAACTTTCGCGACGCCGAGAAGGGCCTCGGGTACCTGCGCGGCGGCGTGCGCATCGTGCGCGACAGCACCGTCGCCGAAGCCGATTCGGCCATCTTTCACGAGGCGAACAACCTCTTCGAGCTGCGCGGACATCCGCGGGTCCGCCGCGGCGGCACGCGCATCTCGGGCCAGGAGATCGACGTCCATTTCGGCGGCGAGGTAGTGGAGCAAGTGCGCGTGCGCCAGCGCGCTCTGCTGGTGCAGTCACGCCGCGACACCTTGCTGTTGCCGGATCCGAATCAAGTCTCCGGCGATTCGGCAGTGATCGATTTCGACCAGGGCAAGCTGCGGCGCGCCATCGTGTCGGGCAACGGCTCCAGCAACTTCGTGCCCGTCGAGGCCACCCCAAACCGCATTTCCCTCAACGAGGCGCAGTCGGATTCCATCGTCATGCTCTTCAACGACGACGAGCTGCAGGAGGTGCTGTTCATCGGCAACGCCTCGGGGGTCTATCGCTATCACGACGGGGATTTCGCCACGCATCGTCCGCGCGGGGCGGCCGTGCCCGTCGACAGCGTCTTCGGCGTCGTGCGTGCCGACACCACGGCGTTCGATTTCCGCCGTCAGGCGAACACCGTGGAGTACAGCGGCGAGCGCATCCTGTATCTCGCGCCGTTCAACGACCTGCACATTCAAGGCTCGGCCCAGGTGATGTACCAAGGCCGCACGCTCAAGGCCGGCGACATCACCTTCGACGCCGACACCGATCTATTGACGGCGCGGAAAAGCCCCGTGCTTGTCGAAGGCGACCAGCGCGTCTACGGCGATCAGATGGGCTACGACATGCACGAGCGCCAGGCGTTTGTGACCGAGGGCGCCACCGTCTACGATCAAGGCTACTACCGTGGCACCCGCATCCTGCGCGATCCGGACGGCACGTTGCAGGTGGCCAAGGGGCGCTACACCAGCTGCGACCTCGAGACGCCGCACTACGATTTCCGCAGCGATCAGATGAAGATCTACTTGCGCGACAAGGCGGTGGCGCGGCCGGTCTATCTCTACCTCGGCAATCTGCCGATCTTCTACCTGCCGTTCTTCTTCAACTCGGTGGACCCGGGGCGGAAGAGCGGCTTCCTCATGCCCGACATCGAAATCGGCGTCGGCTCGAGCAGCCGCTACATCCGCGGTCTCAACTATTACTGGGCTGCGAGCAACTACTGGGACGTGATGTTCTCGAGCGCCTACAACGAACGCAGCCGCGTCGATCGCACCTCGGTGGAAGAGGTTCTGTCGTCCACCGGGCAGTCGCGCAACATCCAGCTCGGCGCCAACCTGCGCTACCTGCTGCGCTACCGCCTGAACGGCAACGTCGAATACCGCCGCTCCGACGACATCGACACCGACGCTTCCTTCGTCACCATGCGCGGCAGTCACCGGCAGACGCTGAGTGACCGCATGACGCTCAACGGCACCTTGGACTTCGCCAGCAGCGACCAGGCGGTGCGCGCCACCAACGAGTTCACTGATTACGACCGCTCGCGGCAACGGCAGCTCACGTCCAGCCTCACGTTCAGCCGCGGCGGCCGCTTGGCGCGCACCAACGTGAGCTTGCAGCGCCGGCAGATCCTCGAGCCCGGCGACGACTTCGTCGGTCAATCCATCCTGAGCCAGACATTGCCGAGCCTGTCGCTCAGCTTCCCGCTCATCCGTCTGGCGCCGCGGCCCGGCCCGGGGGGACCGGGATGGCAGCGTTTCCTGAGCGATCTGCAGTTCAACCCGAACCTGTCGGTGACGCGCAGAGTCGACGACGTGCGCCAGCGCCAGTGGATCGACGCGAGCACCGGCATGGTGGTGGCCGACACCACCGGTGTCGATTCGGTACAGGCGACCTTTTTCACCGAAAGGCTGCAGCGCCTCGATGCCGCGACCGGGGCGGCGCTCGGACGCCAGAGCAGCCTGTGGATCCTGACCGTCAACCCGTCGGTGTCGTACGCGGTGAGCTATGCCGACGACGATCGCAACCCGGTTCCGAGGTCCGATCGCTTCACGCAAAGCCTGCGCGCGGGATTGACCGCCTCGACACGGCTCTACGGCATCTTCCATCCCCGCATCGGCAGCCTGCGCGCGCTGCGCCACACCATCGAGCCCACGGCGAGCTACGCGTACACGGCAGCGCTCTCGGGTGTCACGGCGAATCAGGGTGTCACCCTCGGCCTGCGCAACTCGTTGGACGCCAAGGTGGAGAAGGATTCGACCGAGAAGCGCGTCGATGGCGTGTTCGAGTGGGCGTTGTCGACCGGCTACGACCCCGATCGCGAGCGGCGCTGGGGCAACATCGGCAGCAACTTGACGTTCAACCGTCACGGACCGTTGCGTCTGACCGTGTCGCAGACGATCGACCCGTACCGGCGCAAGATCATCAGCACCTCGATTCCGTTCACCTTCCGGCTCGCTGGGAGCTTTGGCGGCGACGAAGCCGATGCGGCGGCGGGGAAGCTGAATCGCATCGCGCAAGAGGAGGGCTCGATCACGGCGCCGGAGGATTCCATCGGCCCGGCGCAGAACTGGGGCTTCTCGCCGGAACCGGAAGACGGCTTGGAGACGGTGGAACGTTCCCGCGACGTGGTGCCGGGGGAGAAGCTCAATTGGGAGCTGGCGTTCTCGTATTCGTTCAACCACACCGACGGGCGCAACCTGTCGCGCAACGTGGGGGTGGGCGCGGCGATCAAGCCGACAGCCAAGTGGACTGTACGCTGGCGCGCCAACTTCGACACCGATCAGCGCGAGTGGATCAACCCCTCGGTCGACATCGAGCGCGACTTGCATTGCTGGCGCGCCAGCTTTTCCCGCATCTTCAACGCCTACGACGACGAATGGCGCTACTACTTCCGCATCTTCGTCATCCGCCACCAGGACGAGCTGTTCCTGGAATCCGGCGAACGCAGCTTCGGCTATTGAACGCACGCGAACGGCGACGAGCTTTGGTGTTCGCGGCTGCTGACGTGCGCCGCGGCAGCGTTGCGGGCGTGGTTGCCATCGACTAGAATCCGCCCTTCCTCGGCATGGCATTCACTGGGCGGTTTTCGATGCGGGTCCTCGTCTGGAGTCACCTCTCCGCTCGCAGGACCCCATGATCGACGTCCATTTGTACACCGACTACTGGGCGTCGGTGCTCGGAATTCGCGGCATCGTGCGCGAGGCGGTGCTGCGGCGTGGGCTGGCGGATCTCGACGTCTTCCGCACGTGTCTCAACCGGCCGAGCACACGCTTGCCGGGTTTCGGCTACTACGTGCTGGTGCTGCTGGCCGGACCGGTGCTCATCCCGTACCGCATGATCCAGCGCATCGCCTCGCGCTTGCACATTCCCTTGGCGGGCGAGGAAACCGCGGCCGAGCTGCTGGCGCCATATCGATTGCAGCTCGAACCACAGCCCGGGGGCAAGGTCGACGTCTCCTGGCGCGGCGAGCGGCTGGCGTCCTCGATCAACGATCCGATGCTGCCGGAAGTCGTGTTCAGCGTCGTGTATCCGGCCTACAAGATCCTGATCGCGGCGGTGTTGGCGATTGGGTTGTCGCTGCTCTCGCATTGGGTCGCCGAGCGCCCCGGGTTGGAGGAGTGGCTGGGGAAGCTGCTGCTCTTCGGCAATTTCCCGCTGCTCGCGGTGCTGCTCTACGCCATCTTCCGCGATTGGTGGACGTCCTTCGTGGCGCCGCTGCCCGTGTTCATCGTGCTGTGGGTGATGGCCTTGCTGGGTCCGACATCGGGGTTGCAGTGGAGTTCGTTTCCGGCGCTCCTGGCGGGGCTCGCGCTCGGGTACTTTGTCCTCGACTCGTTCCTGGTGCCACGCGGCATGGCGCCGACGCTCTACCTCTACGTCAACGATCCCGCGAGCCCGCACTTTCCCTACACCGACGGGCACTCCCCGTACTGGCTGCGTGGGAAGACCTATTGGGTCTGGCGCTTCGTCACGCTCACGCGTGCCGAGATCCACAAGTTCTGGGAAAGCGACTGGGAGCGCATCGAGGTCTGGGTGTGTGCCGACGGACCGGATGCCGGCATGGTCGAATGGGTGGTGGACGACTTCCACTTCCGCGAGCTGTGGATTCCCTACGAACGCGCCGTTTCCACCACGCGCGCGGCCGGGCATCGGCGCGGCCTGGCGGAGCTGCGCCGGGATCCAGGGCGCGGCGCCGCCTGGGTGGTGGAGGTGGACACCGATTTCGTCGGCCATTGGCCCGAAATGCGCGGACTCTTTCTCCTGCCGCTCCGTCAAGGTTGGCGCAAGGCGCGCTTGCGCCAGCTGGCGCGGTCGATGCGCGTGCAGGTCGAAGCCGATCACCCGCGCGACTACCGCGAGATCGTGCATCGGCTGCGTCTCGATCGGCGTGATTTCCTCGCCGATATTCCGGAGTACCTGCGCTGGCTGGCGCTCCGGCGCATGATCTCCATTCCCTGGCGCTACTGGCGCTTCCCGCACGGCGCCAACACCGTGGCGCGGCCGCTCCTGTATGCCGGGACCGAGGCCGACCGGTCGCCACGAGCATCCGAACCCGAGCTGCAGTTCAAGGCCCAGGCCTCGTCTGCCGGCGCCCGGCCGGCGACGCCGGACTCGTCCGTGCCCAATGGAGGCCACTGAGGCAAAAGCGGCCAAATCGACCGATCCGCTCCGGCTCGAACGGGGGGGTGTGAATCCGCGCTGCTCTTCGAGTTTGGTTCGGTTGCGACTCGGTTCCAAGCGGTGAGCCCTCTTCCAGCCGGAACCCCGTCTCGGTTCCGAGTGTTCGAATGGCACAGACCGGGGCTTGGTCCACGCGGGTGGCGCCAGGATGCTGCCGGGCGGTATGCTCCCTGCTCGTCGCTTCGCAGCCGCGGGCGGCGACCGATTCCCAGACTGGCCAGCGGCTTCCTTCCAATGCCGAGAGGGGTGAAATCGTGACACGACGCGTTGCGTTCGCACTGCTCGTCTTCGCCCTGGCGCTCGGACTATTCGGGCCGTTGCAGGGCAAATCCCGTGCTCCCGAGACCGAAATCGTCCTGCTGTACCACAGCGATACCAAGGGCGAGATCGAAGAGTGTGGGTGAAAATCGGGACGCAAAGGCGGCCTTGCTCGGCGAGCAATGGTCATCCAGAAATATCGCAAGGGTCACCCCAACGTCTGCGTCGTCGAAGGCGGCGGCTGGGCCGAGGGCCAGAGTGAATCGCAGAAGTTCCAGAGCCTGTTCGTGGCACGCGCGATGGGCGACCTGGGCTATGCGGTCGTGAACGTCGGCCCGTCGGACTTGCTCTACGGCATCGAGACACTGAAACAAGCGGCGAAGTCGAACCACTTCGCGCTCGTGTCGGCGAACCTGAAAAAGAAATCGAACGGCAAGCTGCTGTTCGATCCTTACGTCGTGCGCGAGCTGGGCGGCGTGAAGGTCGCCTTCCTCGGCGTCATGGCGGAGAACTCCAGCATCGCCACCATCGAACCCGAGGTCGATGATTTCGCCCTCGCCAACGTCGAATCGACGCTGGCCATGCTCGTGCCCAAGGTGCGCAAGAAGGCCGACGTCGTCGTCGTCTTCACCCACATCGGGTCGCGCGAGACGCAGAAACTGGTCGACACGGTCAAGGGCATCGACGTTGCCGTCGTCGGCGGCGATCCGATGGTGAACAACAAGCCGGTCGAGGTCGGCAACGAAGAGATCGGCCACTCCTTGGTGTGCACGGCCGCGGAGCGCGGCAAGTGGATTGGCGCCTTGACCCTGATCGTGAGCGACAAGGGCAAGCTGTTGCGCTGGGACCACGAGATGCACGGTCTCGACAGCAACGTGCCCGAGGATTCGACGATGCGCGCCGAGGTCGAGGAGTTCAAGATCCAGCTGCGCGACGTGAAGAAGCGCGAGGCCGTCGAGGAAGTCGTGGGGCAGCAGACATCATCGCCCCACGGCGAGCTGCAGGAGAAGTACGTCGGCGCCAACACCTGTGCGCGCTGCCACGAGGCTGCCTTCAAGGCCTGGGAGACGAGCACCCATGCACGTTCCCTGGCCTCGCTCGAGGGCAAGTCGATGGAGAACGCGACGGAGTGCCTGCAGTGCCACGTCACCGGTCACGCCGAGCCGAACGGCTATGCCTTGAACAAGGCCGATCTCGGCATGGTGTCCTGCGAGCAATGCCACGGCCATGGCACGACGCACGGGGACAAAGGCTTCATCGCGCGCCCGACACCCGAGAGCTGTCTCGTCTGCCACGACAAGAAGAACAGCCCCGAGTTCCAGTATGCCAAGTACTGGAAGGAGATCGCCCATTAGCGAACGCTGCCGACGCACACAGACGCCGCGCGATGGCAACGAGGGGAACGGTGTCCGCCGTTCCCCTTCGTTCTTGGGCCTCGCCTGTGGGGTCTTGGGGCTCATCGCCGCCACCGATGCCTCTGCGCAGCTGGAAATCCTGCTGCGCGGCGTGCAGCCCACCGAGCCCAAGCCGGGCGCCTGCGGGTCGTATCGCTTCCGGGCGGAAGAGCCCGACGGCAACCGCCAGATCGACTTCCAGGTGTGTGTCGAATCCGTCTCGCGCGACAAGGACGGCGCCGTCGTCCTGCGCTTGTGGTCAGGGGACAGCCTCGAAGCCCGCATCGAGGTCGGTCGCGCCATGTTCGCCGGCGCCGGCGGGGCGCTGCTCGATCACGTGCGCAAGGTGGTGCAGATCGAGGGTGGAAAGACGCAGGAGCTGCGCGCCGAGGACTGGCAAAAGTTGCCGGCGCTGCGGGCGACGCCGCGTCTGCCTGTCGTCGCCGATTCGACCTGGGGCCCAGAGCTGCATGCCGAGACCGGACTCGAGTGCGCGGGGCGCTTCCTGGTGGAGGCGAAGGAATCGCGCACCCGGATGGGTGAGGCCGATGTCGTGATCTCGGAGCGCCGGCAGATGCGGGTGCTGACGGCGGCCGCAGCGCCGATCTTCGGTGTCGTCCGCGCCAGCGCCGTGCTGCGCAGCGAACGCCGCTTCTCCCAACCGATCGCCGGCGTGCCGCAGCGCGGGCCGCGCGAATCGCGTTACGAGCTCGAGCTCACGTCTTTGGGTGGGTCCCGCCCGCGTTGAATGGCTCGGGGCGGCCGCCGCGCGCCCGCCCTGGGCCTGCGTTTCGCCGCTGCATGGGTTCCTCGCTTTGACACCACCGCGCTAATTCAAGTAGACTTAACAAATTAGGAACTCAGCGTTCACGCATCTCGCGAGATGGTGTCATGGAACCACTCCTCGGGGCTTCCAAGCTGGACGAGGCTTTCGCGTTCATCAACGGCAATAGCCGGCCGACGCCCTCGCACCTGATCGGTGCCCGCGTTCTCGATCTCAGACTCCGTGACCGGCGCGAGATGCGACGCATCGTCAGGCGGCTGCTGTCCCAGGACAACCGCTTCCAGGAAGTCCATGCGGGACTGTGGGAGGCGCTGAACCACGACTACGGCGCCCAGTCGTTGGACGAGGCGGAGTTTCGCGTCCTCGACCTCGAGGTGACCGGAAGCGATCCGAAGAACAACGCGATCATCGATATCGCGGTGTTCGGCGTGCGCGGGACCCGTGTCGTGCCGTTACTATCGAGCCTGCTCGATCCCGGCGTGCCCATTCCCGCCAACATCCAGCGCCTGACGGGGATCGACGACCTCATGGTGACTGGCGCTCCCACCTTCGCCGAGATCCTCCCGAGTCTATTGGAGGTGCTGCAAGGTGGCGTGTTCGTGGCCCACAACGCGTCGTTCGACTACCACTTCCTGAAGACCTGCATCGAGCGGCTCACCGGCGAGCGCTTCACCGCTCCGCACCTGTGCACGGTGAAGCTGAGCCAGCGCCTCATCGAGCCGAAGAACAGCCGCAAGCTGCACCACCTGGCGCTGCAGCTCGGCATCCCGCTGCAGAACCGGCACCGTGCCCACGACGATGCCTACGCCACGGCGCGCATCCTGCTCGAGCTCGAGCGCCTGCTGTTGGCGCGCGGCATCACCACGGTGGGTGAGATGAAGCTGTTCGAGTCGAGTCTCATCGTCATGGAGCCCGCCCCGAAGAGCAACGGCACCCACCCATCCGACACGCCGAAGGCCTGAGTCAGCGCCCCGCACCATTCCCGCGTCGAACCGCTTTCCCCGCGCCATGGCCGCGTCGAACCGTTTTCCCTGCACCATGCCGGCGTCGAACCGTCTTGATCGGGCCGTGGCTGGCCGCCGGCCGCCGCGCAGCTGTCCTCCGAGCGGCTCGGCGCGTGTCCCGGCGCCGCACCCGTTCACCCTGCCAGCGCTCGAATTCCTCCGGGGTGGTGAAATAGTGCAGGTCGCCCGAGCCGAGCGCGAACTCGCAGCTCGTCGGCTGCAGATCGCGGCAGATCTGGGGGCGCGTTTCGTAGATGCGGCAGAGGTTGTCGTCACCGAGATTCTGGCAGCGTGACATGAACTGGATGAACCAGCGTCCGGTGTCCTCGACGTAGACACGCACGCCGGGGTGCATGAGATACCAGCGCACGTTGTCGACGTCGCGCCGGGTGGTGGGGATGTCGATCTCGGTCGATACGTACTGACAGCACAGCGCCGTGCAGCGCGCACAGTTGGGATGGAGCTCGACGCCCGGGGGCGGAGGCAGTGGCAGCACGGGAATTCGAATCACGTCATCACTCCGTCCGGAAGCGCACCCTGCGTGCGTGCGGCGAAATTCACGCCCTCAGCGGATCACGAAGTCGGTGAAGGCGGGCACGGGCGCGAGCGGCATCGATTGCAGCGACGTCACGCGCGCGGCCCTC
>DASRJO010000064.1:0-7643 GCA_035649435.1 Candidatus Krumholzibacteriia bacterium
CGGCCGAGCTCGTAGTCTGCGACATACAGCGCGCCGTCCGGTCCGATCGCGACATCGAGCGGTCTGCCGAGGCCGGTGACGAACGCCTGGGGTGGGCTCGCGACCCATGACATCCCATCCCAGGTCACGCTGAGCCACGACACGCGGTGTCCGAACGAGGTCGTGCAGCCGCCCGATGGTGCGGTCTGACCGAACTCGGCGACGAACAGATCGCCGGGACCGAACCCCGCGAAGCCGGAGCCGAAGACGAGCCCGTCTGGCGAGCTGTGCGGGTCGAAGAGCGCGATGGGATCGGTGACGGTGGCATCGCAACCGCCAAGGTCGCAGTCGCCGGCACCGCACGGCGGCGGAACGCAGAACTCTCCGATGTCGGCGCAGTCGCCCACGCCGAAGCAAGTGGGAAAACCGTAGTCGTGACCCTGGCGGATCCAGTTGAGCTCGTCGGGTGATTCGAAGCACTGAGTCGACTCGGCGCTCGGCCCGTTGTCGGCGGCGAAGAGGGCGCCCGCCTGATTGAAGGCGAGATCGTAGGCGACACGCACGCCGGTGGCGAAGATCGTGACCGAATCTCCTGCTGTGGTGAATCGCAGGATGGTGGCCGACCACGGATGGGCCTGCTCTGCCAGATTGGTCGCCGCGCCCACGCCCATGTAGATCCTGCCGTCGGGTCCGGATGTGAGGTCGTAATTGCGCCCGGCGCCGACCGGAATCCCGGTCAAGATCGTGTCGACCACGTCAGCGACGTGGTCCGCGTTCAGGTCGCGGTAGCGAGCGACCTCGCCGCGATAGGAGACGAACAACGCGCCTTCGTGATGGAGCAGCCCCGTTGGATTCGTCATTCCCGCGGCGAAGTGGACGACGGACTCGGCGATCCCATCCGCGTCGAGATCCTTGGCGGCGCGGACCTGATCGTCGAGTGTCGCCACGTACAGATAGCCATCGGGACCGAAGGCGAGCGAAGAGGGCATCTGCAGATTGTCGAGGAACACCGTGACGGTGAAACCGGGCGGAACGGTGACTTCGCACGCGGCGCTCGCCTGCAAGCACGTCCAAAGACCGAGAGCCGCGACGGTCGATCGGATTCGCGTCACTTCACGGAGATTCGATCTGAGCCGCCGGGATGCCTTCGTCCACCAACATGATCGGGATGTCGCCGTCGATCCGATAGATGGTTTTGCCATCGGTCGTGATCAAACCTTCCGCCACCGGGGTTTCGACTTTCTGGCCGCCGGCATTGACGATGCGCTGTGCGGTGATGGCAGCGTTCAATTTCGCCAACTGATCCTCGCGCAGGATTTCGAGCGGCTGCTTGGTGGCTGGACAGACCAGGATCTCGAGAAGGTCGCTGCGAATCGGCATCGATTTCCTCCACAACGCCGGTGAACACACGGCGGAAGTATACCCAGGAAGCCCGGTGTGGTTCCACTCATTTGGCCTGCAGCAATTTGAGCGTCGTCGCGATCTGCCCGGCGTGGCGCGTACAGTGCTCGGCCGCATGGAAGAGCAAGCCGAGGACCGTGGTCGGCAGCTGCGCCTTGCCGATGCGGCGCGGCTCGATCAACGTGCTCTCTTCGGTGTGGCGGAGTTGGGCGAGCGCGGTGTCGACGGCTTCATCCACCATGCGCACCAAGGTCGCGGCATCGAGGCCGGTGCCCTCGGCACGGCGCTCGAGCGCGAGCGCTTCACGTTGAGCCGGCGTCAGTGCTTCGTCGCGCGCGTAAGTGAAGAGCCGGTCCAGGCTGCCCGTGAGATGCAGCACATGGAAACCAACCGAGGCCGCATTTCCGGGGCGCTCCCAGAGTGACTGAGAGTCGACGTCGGCGACCAAGCGGCGGACGTCCGCGCGCGCCTGCAACAGCGCGTGTGCAATCGGGACGAGGAGCAGCGGCACGCCAGCCACGGGTCCGCTGAGCCACACTTCGGTGATTTCGCTCGCCATCAGGGCCTCCTATCGATGCGTGGTCGCGGGTGCTCGTAGAGGATCGCGCCCTCGTCGCTGCCGGGGCCGACGAAGTGGAAGCCGCACTTTTCCAGCACGCGGATGGAGGGTCGTAGCTCGGGGAGCGTCTGCGCTTGCACGACCCGGACACGGCCGTCGGCGAACGCCCAGGCGACGAGGGCATCGACGGCCTCTTTGGCAATGCCTTGCCGCTGATGGCTCTCGAGGATCGAGTAGCCGATCTCCACGCGCCCGGTCGACGTCGGTTCACCGCGGAAACCGCCATTGCCCACCGCGACTCTGTCGCCCTCCGCGGATTCCAGAAGGAAATACCAGTTGGCCCAGCCGCCGGTGTCCGGGTGGGTGCGGTGCATCTCGAGACTGAAACGGATCGAAGCCTCGTCGTTGAGAGGAGGTGGCCATTCGGGCGGCACTTCGGCCTCCAAGAACGCAGCCAGACGCGAGCGATCCTCCAGCTCGGCCAGAGAAAGCGCCTCGTTGCCGGCAACGAGCCGGAGTCGCGCGGTTCGGATCGAAAGCGGCGGTGAGGGTCGGCGCAACGGGCCTCCGGAACGCTAGCGTGTCGTGGCGCCTCGCGACACCGCGCCATACACGATGTCGCACGTGGCATGCAGCAGGCCGTCCGCATGCTTTTCCGGCTCGACGATCTTGCACACACTACCGACGTCGGCGCGCCGGCGGGTTTCGGCATCGAGGAACCTGTCCCCGGCGAAGAAGATCTCGAAGGAGTGCTTCTCCACATCCGGCGCCGCAAGCACGAAGTGAATGTGCGCTGCTGCGCCTCCTTGAGGATACGGTCCCGGCTTGATCGTGCTGAACTCGTAGCGGCCGTCCTTATTTGTCCAGAGCCGCGTCTTCAGGCGTGGATCGGAGCTGTTGCGCGAGTCCACGTTGTACAAGCCAGCGGTGTCGGTGTGATAGACGTAGACTTCGATGCCTTCGAGCGGCGTCTTGCCGTCCGATGCGAACACCCTGCCGGTCACCACGAGGCGCTCGCCTGGCTCGTTCGCAGCCGCGATCGTGGCGCTCCACGGCCGATTGGTCGCCGGCTCCTTCCCAGGTGACTCCGCCTGGGCCACGCCGCCAAAGTGGACGAGCAGCACGAGACAACGGAGCATTCGTCGAACCGTGAGCAGCGAGAGTCCTGCAGCACCTCGCCCGCCTCGAGCACGCGATCCAAGTCGATACACCATGATCATTTCCTCCCCATGGCGGAGCGTGTGCGCTCCGTCCACAATTGGGCCATGGCGAGGGCGGTGAGCAGGATCAAGAAAATCTCGATCGGATAGCGAAATCGTGGCTGTGCCCAGAAGAACACGTGCGCCCCGATCCATCCGAGACAAAGGTACACCAGGAGCTGCGCATCGGTTCCGAGCTTCTTCCAGCGCACCGCTGCCACGATCCCACCGCAGAGCACAAGCTTGCCGATTGCCGCGGCGATCCAGGTGAAAAACCCATCCAACCAGCGGTTCTTGGCGCGCTGTTTGGCGCGCATTGCCTCCGCGACGAGGGCCACGTCGGGATTGGTGGTCCAGCCTTCCGGCAAACTGATGGCGCTGTTGTCGTGTGGGGCCCACCGGGGACTGCCGAACAATGCCACCACCTTGCGCACTCCGCGCGACACGAAACCCGCGGGGTCGGTGCCGATGTACGCCCACGCGAGCCGATATCCGGTTCGATCGATGGCGGCTTGTGTCGTGAGGTCCGCCATCGGCGTGAGTGAAAGGTCCCGGTAGCCGATGCCTTCGGCGTTGTGACCGAAATAGAAGTTCAAGCCACCGCCGTAGCACACGATGGCCGGGCTGCCGACCACGAGAGTGTTGCGTAGCGTCCATGGCGCGATGGTGGCGCTGCAAGCTCCCAGCATCCAGGCGCAGGCGATCCATCCCGGCCGGCGCCACTTCGCGCGCGCGAGGAGCCAGAATCCGGCGACCGCCGGCAACACGAGCCCAGAGGCGCGTGTGAGTGCCGCGAGGCCGAAGAGGATTCCTGCGCCCGCGAACGTGCGGCGGGAAGGTGGCAGCGTGACGCACAAGAGCCCGAGCAGGAGCCAGACGACGAACAGATTCTCCGACGCCAGCAGGTTCGTCGCGAACACATACGTGGGGTGAATCGCAACGAGTCCACCCGCGATCCGGCCGGCGTTCTCGCCACCGAGACGCTTCCCGAGCCGATACACCAATCCACATGCCAAAGTCCCGAGGAGAATCTGTACGAACACGACGATGCGATGCTCGACCGAGAACAGACTGTACAGAGCGCCGATGAAGACAGGGTAGAGCGGTGGCCACCAGCCAAACTTGCCGTAGACTTCCACCTGGGACGAGTCGAACAGGAATCCCCAATTCGACGCGATCTTCTCTCCGGCCATGTGATAGTACAGGTAGTCGCTGAAAGGCACGGTGTCGGAGAGCCATAGCACGGCGGCAAGGCGCACCACGAACGCAAGGCCCATGATGAGAAAGATGGTGCGCACACGTCGCGCCGGAGTCGGCCCGCGCGCACTCGATGCGGATCGCGCGGGGGATGGTGTGCGCGGGGATCGCGTGCGGTCTGCAGCTTGGCGCCGATGGGTCACGCGGTGAGCCTAGCGGCTGTTGCGAGGAGCAGCAAGCCCCCGGGGTCGCGGTTGCGTTGCTTCGAAGAGCGTGTCGCCAAAGCCACGGCCACGACGACGAACGTGAAGCACATCCGGCTTCCTCGGAGAATTCCTGCGGCCGTCAGCGATCTTCGGATGTCGCGGTATCGCTGACGATGGCATCGACCTCGATTTCCACCAGCATTTCCGGCGCGATGAGCCGGCTCACCTCGACCATCGCGGTGGCCGGCCGGATGTCGGCGAAAAACTCGCCGTGGGCGCGTCCGATCTCCTCCCACTGGTCGATGTCGACGACGTACATGCGCGTGCGAACGACGTCACGCATGGAAGCCCCCAGTGCACGCAGGGCCGACTCGATGTTGCGCAGCGTCTGCATCGTCTGCGCGTAGGGGTCGCCTTCGCCGACGATCGCGCCGGTCGCGCTCGTGGCTGTCGTCCCCGAGACGTGCACGGTCGAGCCCACGCGAATGGCGCGCGAGTATCCGACGCGTGGTTCCCATGGAGTCCCGGTGGAAAATCGCTGTCGTTGCATTCTGGCACCCTCCTTTCCAGGCCCAGCCTGAGGTTGCCGGTGCCGAGCCCGGATCCTGCTGGGCCATTGTATGGTCGGGTCCATCGGGGGTGGAAGGAGTAAACCCTTCCGCGTTTCCCGGCATCTCCTGATGTGACGAAGGGAGAATTGCCGGATGGTACTGGCCCTGGTCCCGACGGAGGCCCACTTGGACCCTGCGGAGATGGCCGCCCTCGTCCGGCGAGCGCGCATGGGCGAAACGACTGCATACGAGCGTCTGTACCGCTTGCACGTGCCACCGGTGTACGCGCTGTGCCTGCGTCTGTGCGGCGACCCCGGCCGGGCCAAGGAGTGCGCCCAGGAGGTCTTCGTGCTGGCATGGCAGAGGCTCGGGAGCCTGCAAATCGATGCGGCATTCGCCGGTTGGTTGCGCCGGATCGCCGTGAACGTGTCGTTGATGGCGTTGCGATCGCGCGGGCGGCTGTGGTCTCGCGAGTCCGGCTCCGATGTCCTGGACGCAGTCGCCGCAGTGACACCGCGGCAGGGCGAGCCGGTGGGGTTGCGACTCGATCTCGAGCGCGCCATCGCGCGACTCCCCGATCGGGCCCGCTCCGTTCTGGTGCTGCACGACATCGAGGGCTACAGCCACGAAGAAATCGCGGCGGAGCTGGAGATCGCCACGGGAACTTCGAAGGCACATCTGCATCGGGCGCGATGCTCGCTGCGGGAGGTGTTGCGAGGATGAACACGGAATGTGCGCGTGCGCGCGAGCTCATGCACGGATTGATCGACCGGGACCTCACACCGGAGGAAGTCAACCAGGTGGAGTCGCATCTCGAAGCTTGCCCGGCATGTGAGACTGAAGCCGCAGCACTGCGCGATGTGGTGGGATCTCTCTCGCGTCTTCCCCGTGACATCACACCCGACACGGACCTTTGGCCCGCCATCGCACGACAGCTCATGCCTGCGGCCGGTGCCTCGCTCGAGACGAGGGATGCATCGATGCGAACCGGAGCCGCTCGAATCGCCGCGTGGTTGGGGCTTGGGCGCCGGCAGCTCGCATGGGGCGCGAGCGTCCTCGCTTTGGCAGTTCTCGCGCTCGTGGTCGGACGCGCGGTGTGGGAAGGTCGTCAAACACCGTGGGAAATCGACCGTCTCGAAGGCGCACCGCTCGTCGGCGACAAAGATTTGACCGCCGCACGGCCGCTCCGTCGCGGCGATTGGGTGCGCACCGATGCGTCATCCCGAGCCCGAGTGTCCGCGCCGGATGTGGGTCGCGTCGACATCGGACCCGGGACCGAAGTGCGGCTTGTCACGTCGCAGTCACGGGAGCATCGGATCGAGCTCGCGCAGGGGACGCTCAGTGCCTTCATCTGGGCACCGCCGCGTCTGTTCTTCGTCGAAACACCCGCCGGCGTCGCCGAGGATCTCGGCTGCCAATACGACCTCGTCGTCGATCGCGCCGGCAACGGCACGCTCGAAGTGAGCTTGGGCTTCGTGTCGTTCGAGCGTGCCGGACACGAGGTGATTGTGCCACAGGGTGCGCGGTGCGACTTGCGTGCGGGGCGCGGCCCGGGCACACCGCATGTGCACACGGCGACGGCGACCCTGCGTCAAGCCCTGGCGAAGTTCGATGCGGCCGAGCTGGGCTCGGCTGCAGTGCTCGACCCCGTGCTCGAGCTCGCGAGCGCGAGCGATGCGGTCACGCTCTGGCATCTGCTGCCACGCGTCAGCGAGACGGAGCGCCACCGTGTCGTGGATCGGCTCGCCGGTTTCGTCCCGCCCCCCGAAGGTGTGACGCGCGCCGGGGCCGCAGCGCTCGACACGCGCATGTTGGAAGTCTGGTGGAGTGCGATCTACCCAGACTGGACGCTGTGGCATTGAGATTCGCATTCGATTCAGAACGCAGGCGAGAAAAATTCATTCACCGCGCGAGTCGCGCCGAACCTTCGGTACGTCACGCCCCAAGGAGGACCCCATGAACCGCATGAGAACTGTCGCAGCGATGGCGTTTTGCCTCTGGTTGACCTCGAGCGTGGGGCCGGCGTGGGCCGGCGCTCCAGGCCTCTGCTACGATCCCGGGTCGCGCGCAGGCTATGTGTGTGCATCGTGCAATTGCAGTGGCGACCGCACGGTTTCCGACGCCAGCGGCACGTGCAAGGTGTGCCAGATGCCGCTCGTCGCGCGCAAAGATCTGCAGCACGTCGCCATCCTGCTCTACGATGGCGTGGAGCTACTGGATTGGAGTGGCGTGGGCGAAGTGTTCGCGGCCACGCGGGGCGGATTCTACGTCTACACTGTTTCAAAGGACGGCAAGCCCGTCACGAGCCAAGGTTTCGTGCGTGTCGATCCCGAATACTCCCTGCGCGAGTGCCCGTGGCCCGACATCCTCGTGGTTCCCGGCGGCGGCACCAGTGCCGTCGTCGCCGATCGCGAGACGATGGAATGGGTCGAAATCGTCGGCAAGCAGGCAAAGACCGTGATGTCGGTGTGCTCGGGCGCATTCGTCCTGGCCAAGGCAGGATTCCTCGATGGCCTCCAGGCCACGACGCACAGCGCGGACGTGAACGAAT
>DASRJO010000065.1:0-9122 GCA_035649435.1 Candidatus Krumholzibacteriia bacterium
CGAGCGCCGGCGCTCGTCCGAGAACACGGTCGGTGCAGACGAGGCCTTGGAATCGCTCTATCGCTTTTCCGTCATCGGTTACGAACGCCGGAGCGGCTATGGCGGCAGCTCGTGGGCCTTCCATTACACGAACCCCGAGGCTGGCTGGGACAGCCGCGCCTCGCGCTTCAAGGTCCACCTCGGCTTGAAGGAATTCGCCAAGCTGCGCGAAGATTGAAGCAGGGCGGCGTCCGCTGACCGCGAACGCAGCGATGGATCAGCCCAGGTAGCGAAAAAAACGAAGCGCTGGCAGTCGCGAGATTGCCAGCGCTTCGAACTCGTCGACGGGGTTAGCGGCCACCCAGCTTGATGATCAGGCCGCCGGTCACTTCCCATTGATCGAGGAACTCGCCTTCGGACACGGGCCAGCAGCCGTAGAACGGGTCGCACCAGACCGACTCACCCGTGGTGATCCAGGTCGGAATCCAGCGGAAGTCGGCACGGATGCCGAACTTCTCGTTGACGTCGCGGCGCACGCCCGCCCCGAGGTTCCATGCGAAGCGCCCGACGGTCTCGGCGTTGTCCGCGTAGAAGACCGACGCTCCGAGACCTGCGGTGATGTAGGGCCTGGCCGGTCCGCCCTGGCGCGTCGCGTACCAGATGCCGTTCAGCATGAAGTCGTCGCGCGAGAACGACCCCGTTCGGATGCCGCCGCCGATGACATCGGCTTCCCAGTCGCCTTCCCAGTGACTCCAGTAGAGTTCGGCCACCGAGTTTCTCGCCATGTTGAAGTCCAAGGCGAGGCCGTACGCGGCCGCGTCTTTGACGTCGAACTCGGTGACACCGCCCAGGTTGGAGATTCCGCTGCTCCAGCGGTAGCCGCCGAAGGGAATGAGCTCGGTACTTATGACTTGCGCGCGGGCGCTGGCGCTCGACAGAGCAAACAGCACCGACAGCACCGCGATCACCTTGCGCATTACAGACTCCTTCTCACGTTGAAACGAACCCATGGTTTCCGGTCGCAGTGGGACCCGTGCACTTTGAGGAGCACGTCGGGAATGGTCAAATCGTCGGTGGATGGTAGTCGATGGCCGCACCCGTGTCCATCGTGGGCCCGCGGCGGAGCGCACGTGTCGCGGTTGCGGAAGTCTGTCCGGGGACGGTATAGTCCCGGCCTTGCGACCGGAGAGCGAGGCGACGTGCTGCTGCGACTCGGACACAGCCCCGATCCCGACGATGCCTTCATGTTCTACGCGCTCGCCAAAGGGCTCGTGGACACCGAGGGCCTCGAGTTCGAGCACGTGCTGCAGGACATCGAAACGCTGAATCGGCGCGCCGAGAATGGCGAGCTCGAGATCACGGCGCTCTCGGTGTACGCCTATTCCTTCTTGCACGAACGCTACCTGCTGCTGCCGCACGGTGCCAGCATGGGCGACGGCTATGGACCGCTGATCGTTTCGCGCAAGCCCATGCGCGTCGAAGACCTGCAGGACGTGTGCATCGCAGTGCCGGGGACGCGCACATCGGCATTCCTCGCCGCGCGGCTCGCGCTCGGCTACTTCCAGCACACCCAGGTGCCGTTCGACCAGATCATGGAGACCGTGCTCGCCGGCGAAGCCGACGCGGGGCTGTTGATCCACGAAGGTCAGCTCACCTACGCCGGGCACGATCTCAACAAGGTGCTCGACCTCGGCGAGTGGTGGCGCGATGAGACTGGCGGCCTGCCCCTCCCGCTCGGCGTCAACGCGGTGCGGCGTGATCTGCCCGAGGAGCTCGTGCAGCGCATCGTGCGCGTGCTCGGTCGCAGCATCGATCATGCGTTGCGTCATCGCGAACCTGCTGTCGAGCACGCACTGCGTTATGGGCGCGGTCTCGATCGCAAGCTCGCCGATCGCTTCATCGGCATGTACGTCAACGACCTCACTCGCGATCTCGGCGAGCGCGGGCGCAGCGGCATCCACGAGTTCCTGCGCCGCGGCCACGAGGCCGGCCTCGTGCCTGCAGCCGTTCCGGTCGAGTTCGCTGCGGCTTGAAACCTCCAGGCGCCCAATCACTGGCAGAAACATTGCTCGCAGTCGAATTCGTCGTCCTCAAAGACAATCCCGGACGACGCGTCATGCCTCGTCGCATCCTGGCGTGACGCGTCGCTCTGGGATTTTTCTTTCAGCGCGCCTGGAGTGTGAACGCCGCGATCGGCGCGGCGAAAACGGCAGACTTGTGCGAGCGCAATGCGGTGTCCAAGAAGTTGCGTTCCGTGGCGAGGAAGGCTTCGACGACGTCGGGATCGAAGTGTGCGCCTGCTTGGGCGAGGATGAGCTTGCGGGCGACGGTGTGATCGAACGCAGGCTTGTACGGCCGCTCCGAAGTGAGGGCATCGTAGACGTCGGCGAGAGCGACGATGCGGGCCGCGAGCGGGATCTGCGCGCCGCGCAAGCCGAACGGGTAGCCACTGCCGTTCCAGCGCTCGTGATGGTAGAGCGCGACGTCGTGTCCCAGGACGAGGAAACGATCCTCCGGGTCGAGACGACCGAGCTCTTGCAGCGCGCGTCCGCCGGCCGTCGTGTGCAGCTTCATCGCCGCGAACTCGTCGGCCGCGAGCGGTCCGCGCTTGCACAGGATCCACTCGGAAACACGGAGCTTGCCGACATCGTGCAACGTGCTCGCCTGGGGCAGAACCGCGCCAGCCGCACGCAACGACGCGCGATGGCGCGGATGAGTGGCGAGATCCTCGACCAGGAGCCGGGTGTAGAAGGGGAGCCGCTGCAGGTGGGCGCCGGTCACGGGATCGTGCCGCGCCAGCGCCGCGACGAGATCCTGGGCCCGCTGCCGCGGCGAGCGCTGCAACACTTCGCCGCTTTCCCGACATCGCATCCGCCGCACCCCCAGGAGCCGTGGCCGGACGGGGCAATCTAGGCCGGCGTTTCCACGCCTGTCAACGCGCCCCGCGATGCCCGCCTGGACTCGCCAGGGGCTTGCTTCACGGCGCCGGGCGTCCTACTCTGCCCCCCTGGTACCGAGCTCAGGGCCACTCGGCCCGCACTCCCAACGCACGTGATTGGAACCGCGAGCGCCAGGCGGGTGTTCGAGGCTCGGAAGGGGAGAACCGCAGCAATGATCGAAGTCCAAGAGCTGACCAAACTGTTCGGCGAGACGCACGCGGTCGACGGCGTGTCCTTCCGCGTCCAGAACGGCGAGATCCTCGGCTTCCTCGGCCCGAACGGCGCCGGCAAGACCACTTCGATGCGCGTCATCACCTGCTACCTGCCGCCGACATCGGGGCGCGTGCTCGTCGACGGTCTGGACGTGGTCGAGCGCTCGCTCGAGGTGCGGCAGAAGATCGGCTACCTGCCGGAGAGCGCGCCGCTGTATCTCGATATGAATGTGGTCGATTACCTCGACTTCATCGCCGCGGTGCGCCGCGTGCCGAAGCTGCAGGTGCGCCAGAAGGTGAAGCATGCCGTGGAAGTCTGCGGCTTGGGGGAGGTGGTGCAGAAGAACGTCGGCCAGCTGTCGAGCGGCTACCGCCAGCGCGTCGGGTTGGCGCAGGCGATCCTGCACGACCCGGAAATCCTCGTCCTCGACGAGCCCACCCGCGGCCTCGATCCCAATCAGATCATCGAGATCCGTCACCTGATCCGCGAGCTCGGCCGGCAGAAGACGGTGATCTTCTCGACCCACATCCTGCAGGAAGTGGAAGCGCTCTGCGACCGGGTGCTGATCATCGACAAGGGCAAGATCGTTTTCGACGGCTCCAAGGACGAGCTGGCGCTCTCGGCCTCCGGCCGCGAGCTGATCTACGTCGAGCTGCGCGCCGATGGCGACGTGCGTGACCAGCTGCGGCAAGTGGCGCAGGTGGAGGCGGTGCACCTCGTGGCCAAAGGCAGCGACGGCCAGGTGCAGTTGCGTGTCGAGGCCGCCCGCGGCAGCGACGTGCGCGAGCGCATCTTCCGCACCGCCGTGGAAAAAGGTTGGACCTTGCTCGAGCTGCGCCGGGACACCCGCAGCTTCGAGGACGTCTTCCGCGAGCTCACGATGTCATCCTGAGCCATGCCGCAATCACCGTGGAAGGTAGAGTCCATGCCCACAAGCGGCACGCACCATGGCAGAGGGAGGCTGAGAGCGCGTCCATGTCCAACGTGATGCCGATCCTGAAGAAGGAACTCCGGTCGTACTTCGCTTCGCCCGTGGCCTACATCGTGCTTTCGGTGTTCGTGCTCATCTGCGGCTGGTTCTTCTCGACCAGCCTGTTCGTCGTCGGCCAGGCCAGCATGCGCAACGTGTTCACGATCATCCCGTTCGTGTTCACCTTCCTCGTGCCCGCCATCACCATGCGCCTGCTGTCGGAAGAAAAGAAAACCGGGACGTTCGAGCTACTGGTCACCATGCCGATCTCGGACATCGAGGTGATCGTCGGCAAATACCTGGCGGCGCTGGTGCTGCTCGCGGTAGCCATCGGCCTCACCAGCATCAATGCCTTCACCATCGCGATGCTGGGCAAGGCGGACCACGGCGCCACCTTCGCCGGCTACGTCGGCTTGCTGTTGCTGGGTGCCGGCTACCTCGCCATCGGGATCTTGGCGTCGAGCCTCACCGAGAACCAGATCGTTGCCTTCATCACCAGCTTCCTCGTCATCTTCGTGCTCTCGCTCATCGACAAGGTGCTGATTTTCTTCCCGGCGGCGCTGGCCAGCATCTTCGAGTACATGAGCGCCGAGTACCATTTCAACAACATCGCCCGCGGCGTGCTCGACAGCCGCGACCTCGTCTATTACGCCAGCCTCGTCGCCATCGGACTGTACTTCTCGGCGCGAGCGCTGCACCGGCGGCTGTAGGAAGGGGCGCGCGTGAACCGCAAGAGTGCATCGACATACGGCCTGGCCACGGCGGCCCTGGTGGTGGCCATCGTCGTGGTGGCGAACGTGGTGTCGTCCAACTTGTTCGGCCGCATCGATCTCACCGATGGCCGCATCTACAGCTTGAACGACGCGAGCAAGCGCATCGTGGGCAAGCTCGACGACACCTTCCTGGTGAAGGCCTACTTCAGCAAGAACCTGCCGTCGCCGTACAACGCCAACTCCAAGTACGTGCAGGACAAGCTGGAGGAATACCGCGCCTACGGCAAGGGACGCTTCCGCTTCGAGTTCGTCGATCCAGGCGACGACGCCAAGCTGGAAGAAGAGGCACAAAAACACCGCATCCCGCCGGTGCAGGTGCAGGTCGTCGAGCAGGACCAGTTCCAGGCGAAGAAGGCATACATGGGGCTGGTGTTCCTGTACCAGGACCGCCAGGAGACGATCCCGGTCGTCGACAATCCCATCGGCCTCGAATACGAGGTCACGTCGGCGATCAAGAAGCTCACGAGCGCCGAGGATCAGTTGCCGGTCGTCGGCTTCTTGAGCGGGCATCGCGAGCCGGGCCTCGAGCAGCTTTCCATCGTGCAGCAGGTGTTCGCCAAGCAGTACCGGCTGCAGGACGTGAACCTGGCGGGCGGGCAGCCCGTGGGCGCCGACGTGCGCGTCCTGTTGGTGGCGTCGCCGCGCAGCCCGATCAGCCCCTGGGAGCAGTACGCCATCGACCAGTTCATCATGCGCGGCGGCAAGGTCGCGTTCCTGCTCGACAAGGTGGATGCGGATCTGCAGGTTCAGCGGGCCATGCCGGTGCGGCTGAACGCCGACGAATGGCTGGCCAACTATGGGGTGCGGGTGAACGACAACCTGATCGGCGATATGCAGAACCCCGGCATGCTGACGATCACGCAGCAAGAAGGCTTCTTCCAGATGCGGAGCCAGGTGCCGTATCCGTTCATCCCAAACCTGCGTGATTTCAACCGCGCCAACGTCATGGTCAAGGATCTCGAGCGCGTCGGCCTGTACTACGCCAGCAGCATCGACACGAGCGTGGCGAAGACGCGCGGGCTCGAGGTCGAAGCGCTGCTGTACTCGTCGCCCAAGTCCGGCATCCAGGAGCAAAACTTCAACATCAATCCGACCACGCGCTGGGCCGCGGCGGATTACGACCGTGGCCAGCAAGTGCTCGCCGCAGTCGTCTCGGGCGCTTTCACCAGCTACTTCAAGGACAAGCCGGTGCCATCGCCGAACGACAGCACGCCACCCGCGGTGGGCGAGCCCACGCTCGCCGCCTCGCCCGAGAGCCGCATCGTCGTGGTCGGCGACGGCGAGTTCTTCGTCGACGACAAGGGCGGCAACGACCGCGACAACCTGTTGTTCTTCCAGAACATGGTCGACTGGTTGATGCAGGACGAGGATCTCATCGGCATCCGCTCGCGCGAGGTCACCGACCGGCCGCTGCGCGCGGTGTCGGATCCCACCAAACGCTTCGTCAAATACGCCAACATGCTCGGCAGCCCGCTGCTCGTGGTCGTGTTCGGCATCGTGGCCTGGCAAATCAGGCGCCGGCGCCGCATCGTGCTCTAGCGCCGCCGCGGTCGCCATTCGGAGGATGCATGCGCAGACTGATCGTTCTCGGAGCGGTGCTCGCCGCATTCATCGTCGCCTGGGGAGTGCAGAGGTGGCAGCAGGGGCGCCTGGTGGCGTCAGCGCCAGCCAAGACGCTCAGCGTTCACCCCGATCGGGTCACGGGACTTCGGATCACCAAGCCCGGGTCGCCCGTGGTCGCGATCGAGCGCGTGGCGGGGGCGTGGCGCATCCAATCGCCGGGTGAATATCGCGCCAACGAGCAAGTGGTGACGGGAGTGATCGAGACCTTGGATTCGCTGGCGCTGGTGGACGTCGTTTCGACCAATCCCGCCAAGCGCGGCACCTTCCAAGTGGATTCGACCGGCACGCGCGTGCAAGTGCTCGAAGGCGACAAGACCGTTCTCGATGTCATCGTCGGCAAGTCGAGCCCGGATTTTTCGCACACCTATCTGCGACCCGAGGGCGGGGACGAGGTCTACCGTGCCGACGGCATGCTGACCTACAACTTCAACAAGCGGGTCGACGACTGGCGCGACAAGACCATTCTCGACATCGATCCTGCGGGCATCGTGCGCCTGACGCTCGAGTATCCGAAGGAAAAGACGCAAGTCGTGCTCGCCAAGCGCGATGCGACCACCTGGACGGTGGCTGCGGCCGGCGGGACGCCGGAGGTCGGCGATTCGCTCGCGGTCGCGGCGGTGCTGCGCAGCAGCGCGAAGCTCTCCACCGTCAACTTCGCCACGCCGGAAGAGACGGCGACGGTGAGCTTCGCCGCGCCCGACTTCCGCCTCCAGATCGATACCGATGCCGGTTCGCACACCATTACGTTCGTCGAAGGCGAAAGCGGCAAGATGTACGCGCAGCGGAGCGGGGAACCGACTTTGTTCCAGCTCTACAAGAACAGTCTCGCCAACTTGATGAAGAAGGCCGAGGACTTGCGGCCGAAGAAGACGTGATGCCACGCGTCCTGGTTCCACTCGCGCCCGGGTTCGAAGAGATCGAGGCGGTCGCCATCGTCGACGTGCTGCGCCGCGCGGGTGTCGAAGTCGTGCTCGCCGCGTGCGGCGTGGCGGGGGCGGTGGAGGGCGCGCACGGCATCGCCGTTCACGCCGATCGGGCGCTGGCGGAGGTTCGTGACGAGGCCTTCGATCTCGTCATCCTGCCGGGCGGCGAGCCAGGCGTGACGAATCTCGGCGACGATTCGAACCTCATGACCATCCTCGAGCGCCGCGTCACGACGGCGCAACCGATCGCCGCCATCTGTGCCGCGCCACGATTGCTGGCGCGCGCAGGCTGGTTGCATGGCAAATCAGCGACCAGCCATCCGAGCGTCGCCACGCGCCTGCGCGAGGCGGGCGTCGTTTACGACGACGTGCGTCGCGTCGTGCGCGACGGCACCTTCCTCACCAGTCGTGGCCCGGGCACCGCGATCGAGTTCGCGCTCGCGGCACTCGATCTCCTCGGTCTGGCGCAGCAGGCTGCCACGCTGCGGCAGGCCATGCTCGTCACCGCTTCGTAGTTTCCTTCCGTTCTGTCCAGTGGCTCTTTGGCGCACCGCGTGCAATGCATGGCACGGTGGTCGTCGTGGCGGCCATGGCATGCGCCGCCGGGTGCGAAACCGCAAGCGGCAGCGTGAGTTCACTTCGAGGTCGGCGGCTCTGGAAGTCCTGACGGGGCGATCCGAAGCCGCGCGGCCGCGCAAGAACTGGCCGGGCCTGGAGGCTTGGAAACATGAGCGAGAACATGGCGGAACGCATGGAAGTCTCGACTCGAGTGCAAGGCGAGGCCGGGTCGCGGCAAGCCCCTGGGCAGCCGGTGCGCGAGGCGCTCGCGTGCCTTCGAGAATCCGCGGTGCCCTTTGCCGTGCTCCATCCTGATATCGATCCCAAGCCTTCCCAGACGCACGTGGATGTCGTCGTCGAGCCTGGCGAGATCGAAATCGCCGTGGCCGCGGTCCGACGCGCCGGCTTCCGCGAGATGCGCCGCGACGAGACAACGCGCGAGCCCTGGATCTTCCTCACTTACGAGGGCAATCGCTTTCATTTCGTGCGGATCCTGCAGGAGTTCGTGCATGCGGGGCTCACCTGTCTGGATGCGAGCCTGGCTTTGTCGCGACGCAATGCGAAGTCGCAACTGCCGGTGCTGGCCGAAGAGGACCGCTTCCTCCTGTTGTTGCTCGCCGCTGCTCTCGAGGGACGGGCACCGAGCGCAGTCGAGCGCACGCAGCTAGTCGCCTTGCGCCGCGGTCGGCTCGACATGGCGCGGCTCGGGGAGCAGACGCGCCCGCTAGGAATTCAAGCGAATGTCGAACGCGCCATCGCCGATCTCGACATGCTGCTGCAAGATCGCCGCGCATGGCTGCGGTTCCGCCTGCAGTTGTGGTCGACGTTGCTGCGCCGGCCGGAGAATCTGCGCGCCGCCTGGCATGCCTGGAAGACGAAGTATCTGCGGTTCACGCCGTCCGTGGTCATCGCGCTCGTGGGCCCGCCGAATGCCGGCAAGACGGCGCTCGCGAACGCTCTGCAGCAGCAGCTAGAGGATTCGCCGTTCGCAGCCAGCATCGCGCCGATGTCCTGCTGGCAAGGCAACCGCGCATGGACGCGCCTCGTGCGTGGACTCGCGCCGGCGCAGATCTCTTGGTGGCGCTTGTTCCGCTCCCGGCGAGGCCAGAGGATGCCGCTCAAGGAGTCGGAACTGGTGTTCCTG
>DASRJO010000066.1:0-33876 GCA_035649435.1 Candidatus Krumholzibacteriia bacterium
GAGATCCCACAAGCCGTGGCGCTCATGCAAGCGATCTTCCATGGCTCGCGTCTGGTGGGCCCAGCCGTGGCGGGCGTGCTGGTCGCGCACTTCGGCGCCGGCAGCGCCTTCCTTGCCAACGGTTTGTCTTTCCTCGCCGTGCTCGCGACATTGCTCCTCATACCAGATCGTGCGCCCGCGCCCGATGGCACGCACTCGCGTGGGCATGGGGGCATCGGCGCCGGCTTCGCCTACGTGCGTCGCGAGCCCCTGGTCGGCAAGCTCATGACGCTCGCGGCGCTCACGACGACATTCATCTTCCCTTTCCTCGCCGTGCTCCTCGTCTACTACGTGCGCCATTCGCTCGCGGGCGACGCGCGCGCTCTCGGCACCATCTTCAGCGCCTCCGGGCTCGGCGCCCTGGCCGGTGCACTCGCGCTTTTGTTCGGGGACTCGCGCAGGCTGCGTCTCTGGTTGTGGGTGGGTGTCCTGGGTTGCGGTCTCGCGGTTCTCGGCATGTCCCTCACGCATCGCCTGCT
Organism: Candidatus Krumholzibacteriia bacterium; assembly: GCA_035649435.1. Taxonomy (GTDB): domain Bacteria; phylum Krumholzibacteriota; class Krumholzibacteriia; genus DASRJW01. The sequence continues at coordinate 519 of DASRJO010000066.1, forward strand.
TTGGGCGGTCGTTCTGGTGACCGTCCTGTCCTTTGCCATGTCCTCGCTCATGGGACGCATCTCGCAGACGATCCAGCACGTCGTGCCCAATGAGCTGCGCGGCCGTGTCATGGGGGTGTTCGCCATGGCGTTCACCGGTCTCATGCCCTACGCCGCGCTGTTGCTCGCAGCCTTGGCCGATACGTTCGGCTTCGAGCGCATGCTGCAGATCGGGGCGTTTCTTTACTTGGGACTCGCCGCCGTGGTCTTGGTGCGCGTGCCGATCCCGACCGCTCCCGTCGCTGTCGCTCAGCGGTGACCGAGGACGCGATGCGGGCGATACGGTTCCTCGAGCCGAGCGCGCTCCTGGTCGTCGAGACGGAGCGACACCGCAGCCACAGCCTGTTCCAGGTGCTCGAGCCGAGTCGCTCCCACGATGGGAGCCGTCACCCCCGGCTGCTGCAGCAGCCACGCGAGCGCCACCTGCGCCGGTTGGACGCCACGCTCCTCGGCAATCTGCATCGTGCGGCCCATGATCGGCAGGTCGAGGGCATCATCGTACAGTTGTCGCGTGTAATCGTCGCTCGTGGCCCGCGGTGTGGCGTTCGAATCGACCTTGGCGCGCGTTCCTGCCAACAAGCCGCGCGCGAGCGGGCTCCACGGCAGCACGCCGAGACCTTCGCTCCGGCAGAGCGGCAGCATCTCGCGCTCTTCCTCTCGATACAGCAGATTGTAATGATTCTGCATCGACACGAATCGGCTCCAGCCGTGGCGCTCCTGCATCCCGAGCGCCTTCATCATCTGCCAGGCGTACATGCTCGACGCGCCGAGATAGCGTACTTTCCCCGCCCGGACGACACGATCCAGGGCGTCGAGCGTTTCCGCGAGCGGCGTGTGGGGATCGAAACGATGGATCTGGTAGAGATCGATGTAGTCCGTGCGGAGACGGCGCAGCGAGGCGTCGACGGCCTCGAGAATGTGTCGCCGCGACAAGCCGCGGTCGTTCGGCCCCTCGCCCATGGGGAAGAAGACTTTCGTCGCCACGATGACCTGATCGCGAGACGCGAAGTCCTGCAGCGCACGCCCGAGCACTTCCTCGCTGCGGCCGCGTGAGTACATGTCGGCGGTGTCGAAGAAGTTGATGCCGAGCTCCAAGGCGCGACGGATGAAGGGCCGGCTCGCGTCTTCGTCGAGCACCCAAGGACGCCAAGCGCTCGATCCATAGCTCATCGCCCCGAGCACGATGCGCGACACCTCGAGTCCCGTGTTGCCGAGCGCGGCGGTTTCCATCGTCCCTCCGGAGCCCATTCTAACGGAGAAGCCCCCCGCGTTTCGCACGCGAGGGGCTCTGCTTTTCACACCGTGCGCTGGAGCGCAGTCGCGTTCAGGGCGCGGGATCGCAGGTCGTGACGTTGGCGCCCGCGTCATACGCGAGGCCGGACCCGGACAGGTTGGTCACGCAGAACTCGAGGACATCACTGGCCTTGACCCCCTTGAGCGCACCCGAGGAGATCGAGCAGCTGCCATTGGTCCCGGTCGTGCCTTGGCCCGACTTCTTGACCACGCCGTTCACCTTCCAGGCACCGCTCACCGCGACGCCGCTCACGACTTGCGCGGCGCCATCGCGGACGACGACCACGGCAGTGCCTTGCATGCCACCTTTGACCGCCTTGCGTGTGGTGACGACATCGGCCACGTGCACCGCGACGGCGCTCGCCGTGGTCGCAGACGCGACGCTGGTGTATGCCGACGCACCGCCGCCGTTCACCGCACGCACCTGATACTCGAAGGTGCTGCCGGGCACGAGGCCCGTGTTCTGGAAGCCGGTGGTGTTGGCCCCGACGGTCGCGATGCGCGCGAAGCTGCCGCCTGGCGCACGACGCTCGACTTCGAAACCGGTCTCGTTGGTGGAGCTATCGCCCCAGGTGAGATCGATGCGGCTCGAGCCCACCGCGGCGGCGCTCAGACCCGTCGGTGCGTCGGGTGGGGCGGGAGCTGCGCCGACGCGCGAGTAGAGCAAAAGGTTGGGGGATCCGGTTTCGATCCCGGTCAACACGCCGGAGGTCGCGTTCGCGACCACCATGCTCTGGATCTCGGTCGCCGACAAGGTCGAATGAGCGGCGCGCAACAGGGCAGCGACTCCCGCCACGTGCGGTGTCGCCATCGAGGTGCCATTCCAGGTCCCGGTCGAAGTGTCGCTGTCGTGCGTCGACGACGTGATGCTGGAGCCGGGGGCGAAGACGTCGACGAGGCTGCCGTAGTTGGAGAAGCTGGAACGGACATCCGAGATGGTCGAGGCCCCGACGGTGAGCGCTGCTGCAGCCGATGCCGGCGAGTAGTTGTTGGCGAGGGCGTTGTCGTTGCCGGCGGCGACTGCGAACACCACGCCTGCTGCCACGGCGTTGTTCACCGCGTTGTTGACCGACGTCGACACCGGACCACCCAAGCTCATGTTGGCGACGGCGGGGTGGACTTGATTGGCGACGACCCAGTCGATGGCCGCGATGATGCCGCTGTAAGACCCTGAACCGGCGCAGTTGAGAACGCGTACCGCATGCAGGCTCGCGGCCTTGGCAAGGCCGTAGGTCGCGCCGCCAACCGTGCCGGCCACGTGCGTCCCGTGCCCATGGCAGTCGCCGTTGAACGAGCCGCTGTTGCCGTCGCCGACGAAGTCGATGTCGAAGGTGGCGCGACCGGCGAACTGGGTGTGCGTGGTGCGAATCCCCGTGTCGAGCACGTACACGTGCACGCCCGACCCGCTGTTGTCGTAGGTGTAGCTCGCATCGAGCGGCAGGGAAGGCTGGTCGACGCGATCGAGACCCCATGTCGGCGACGCCTGTGTCCCGCTCGCCGTCGCCACGTGATCGGCTTCGATGCTGGCGACCTGTGGGTTGCGTCGCAATGCCTCGACGGCCGCCTCCGGCAGCCAGGCCGCGAAGCCCTTGGCCGCATGCGTGTAGACGAATGTAGGAGCTTTGCCCTGCTCGCCGCTCAAGCGCAGCGCCAGTCCACGTGCATCTTGGACGTCGTTGCGGAACGTGATGATCCAGTGGCCTGGGATGACGCCATCGAGAGATTCGAGGCTCTGCGCCAGCTCGGCCGCAGCGCTCGCGTCGTGATATCCGGCAGACGCTGCCGCGCTCGCCTTCGCGGTGGATTCCGGATCCGCCGGCAGCAAGCCATGCTCACAGGCCGCGAGGCCGAGAGCCCCGGCCAATGCCAAACTGAGTGCGAGCGCTTTGCGGCTCGACTTCCCGAACGTCGTGTGCGCCATCGGCTTCCTCCATGATGTCGATTTTGAACCGCGCGCGGCGGACGCGGGCGGGGTACCGGCATGGCAAGAATCGTTCGCTGTCGGCGCCGAGACGAGATTGCACCAGGCGGACGGCCGCACGGCGTCGCCACCAGACGTCGCGCCTGCCCGTGGTAGGTGATGTGGTCGAATCACCCTTGCTGCGGCACGCGAGTGGGCCACGGCGCCCAATCACGCCCGAGCCCATGCCGGCGGGGACCCCGACGGGCCCGAACGGACCCGACGGGGATGGTTGGAGGCGGGATCGCACCGCGTCGGCGCCGGGTCTTAGATCTTCTTCTTGCGGATCCGAATCGTGGCGTCGGGGGTGGTGATCACGATCTCGTCTTCGTCGTCTTCGGTGACGACGACGGCGCCGGATCCGCGCACTTCCACCTGCGACCCCGCGATCGTTCCCTCGTAACGCAGGTTGTGCGGCGGGGCAGGTGGAGCGGGTGGAGCGGGCGGCGCCGGAACAGCGGGAAGATGCATCACGGCAGGCGGCGTCTTGGGCCAAGCGCGTGCATAATCGCGCTCGAGCGCATCGCGCGCCTGTTCCATCTCCTTCACCGCCATTTCGAACATCCGCTGGGCTTCTTCCTTCTGAAGCCCGCCGTCCGCCTCGCGCAAGCGTTCTTGCTCGTCTTGCAGTTTTTCCAGCGCCGATTCGATCTCCGCCGCAATCTGGGGATGAATGTCGATTTCGGCATCCGGGTGCTCTTCGACGGTGAGGACGGCTTGGTGCTTCTTGCCGGCACGCTCGTAGGTCCAGCGCACCTTCTCACCCGGTTGCACGGTGCCGAACCGGCGTCCTGCACCGCGCGACGTGATCGGCATCCCATCGATCTCGACCAACACGTCGCCGCTCTGCACGCCCGCACGGTCGGCGGGGCTGCCCGGATCCACGTACTGGATACGTGGTGGGGACTCGAATCCCCAGACGGTGCCCTTCTCGTCCGATTCGAGGCTGCAATCGTTGCACGACAAACCGATTCCGACCCAACCTTGCGGATGCTGATAAAGAAACGCCTGGTGAAAGTCGCGCGGGATCGCCGTTTGCGCGTGCGGCGTCGGCGCCGCGACCGGCTGCGGGGGACGGGGCGGCATCGGGGTCTGCGTGTTCTTGGTGGGTCCCATGGCGCTCGCTGGTGCCGTCATTCCGCAGATGCCAGCGACCCATGCAAGAACGACGAGCCCCACGGCGAGGCAGCCCAATCGATGCGAGAAGATCGCCGTGCGGTGAGAAGTGTTTCCTAGTTTCACGGTCATGCCTCCATCAAGCTCGTTCAAAAACCACACGACAAGACCTTCAGAACCAAACGACGACTTGGGTGCGAGCCTTCGTCTGCAACTCGGGATGGCCGAGAGCGAGAGAGCCGGAGGTGTCCATCGCCACGCTCGATCCTTCCTCCTTGCTGGAGACGCGTTCCATCGCCATACCTTGCGTGGAGGTGCCAGCAGGAGTCCCGCTCTCCTGTGTCTCGGCTCCCGCGGGGAAGAGAGTCTCTGGCCGCACCGACCGCTTCTGCCCCAGCGAGAATCCGACAACGAAGAAGAGCAAACAGGCCGCCGCCGCCCCGGTCCAAACCGCCGCGGCCCGGATGCGCCGCTGGGGGTGAATCCATCCGCGCGCAGCGAGTGCGCGTACCGTGCGTTCCTCCAGCAAATCCGAGGCGAGACTTTCTCGCGGCAGCGCCGCGAAAGCTTCGCGTTCGGCAGGTGTGAGCTCGTCATCGTGCATGTTCATCGTCCTCTGGATGTTCCAATTTCCCCACTGGGTACGAGCTGCGCGCGCAGCGCACGGCGTGCGCGATGCAGCTGGCTCTTCGAGGTCCCGACCGAGATGTCGAGACGGGCTGCGATGGCCTCATGCGCCATGCCCTCGACGTCGTGCAGCACCAGCACCGTGCGGTATCCGTCCGGGAGCAGCGTGATGGCGCGCTCCAGATCGACACGTTCCCCGATCCGCTCGCCGGGTGCCCGATCCGGACTCGGATGCTGGGCGGTGTCGTCCCAAGGATCCTCCCGATCCCCTCTTCGCTTGCGCAACGCGTCGTGGCATACGTGGATGCCGATCCCCAGGAGCCAGCTGCTGAACTGCGATTCCCACCGAAAGCTCCCGAGGCCGCCGATGGCACGGATCCATGTTTCCTGCACCGCGTCCTCGGCGGCGTGCACATCCCCGCCCAGGAGCCGCCGCGCGAGCTGGAACAGCCGCGGGCTGTGACGACGGTAGAGCTCACGAAAAGCGCGCTCCGAGCCGGCGCGGAGGATGACCTCCGCGAGCTCTCGGTCGCTCGCCGGCATGCCGTGCTGGAGTGTCATCACCCAGTATGTCGTGGTTCGAGCCCAGAAGGTTGCGTCGAAAACGCATCGACCGGCCGGCGTCACGGCGTAGCCTAAGCCTCGGCGCGCGGAATGGGATGGATCGAAGCGCCGGCTGGTCGCGGCGCGGTCGGGATTTCGGAGCTTGGTTCCTCAGGCCTGGCCGACGGTTCCGGCGTTCTTCGCCGCCTGGATTTCGGCCAGGACGCCGTCCCAAAGTGTGACGCGCGACTGCAGCGCCTGCATCGCCACCTCGACGGCTTCCCGATGATGCGATCGGCTGTTCTCGCACAGCATCGTGGTCATGTGCCGCGCCAAGGGACCGTGGCTGTCGCCGTCGACCTCGATGTGGCGTTCGATGTAGTAGACGAATTTGCCGAGCTCCGGATTCGTTTCGGTGTGCAGCCGGTTGACGAAGCCGCGGAACATGTCGGGAATGATGTCCTCGCGCCCATAGAAGAAGGCCGCGGCGATGCAGTGCGGCTTGTCGGAGGTGGCGACCGCCATCGTATTGCGCACGAACTGCTGCACATAGGGGGGCACATCCGCCGCCTCCAGAGCGCGCTCCCAGCTGCGCGTCTCGCGCAGCGTGGTCATGAACCGCTCGATCGGCTCGAGGTCGGCGCCGCACTCGCGCATCGCCTGACAGTAGAGCTCGAAGTGGCTCATGTAGCCGTTCTGGCCGTCTTCGTCGGATTCCTCGCCGAGGACGATCTCGTTGATGAAACGCCGGATCTTCGGGGAGCTGACCGGCAGCCAAGGGACATCGACGCAGGTGACCGAGCGTTGCAGCGCCTTGAGCAGCGACATGAAGTCCCAGACTGCGAACACGTGGTGCTTGGCGAACAGCTGCACCCACGGCAGGTCGTCGAGCTCGGCATAGAGAGGATGGGCGACCAGAGCCTTGCGCATGCTCGTGATGCGACGGTATGGGGACTCGGTGGAAACCTGCACGGTGCTTTCCCTTCCAGGGTCGGGGTCGATTGGGCGCCGGAACCGCGAGCGCACATCGGATCGGCGCACGTCGGGAGCGTAAAGCCGCGCCCCGCGAATCTCTCCAAGCTTTCCGTGGATGATAAGGGTCAGGACACGAGGCGGTCAACGCTGCCAGACCAGCCGCACGCGGCGGCGAGGACATCCGGCAGACCCCGAGCGGGATTCGTTTGGAATCGCTCGAGTTCCGCATCCCCGAAGGCGGTTCGAGCCTCCGGCCTGGGTCTTGCGTGGCACGCGGGCAACGGGTCTTTTGGCTCGACAGCGCCGCGTTCGTGTCCGTGCACCAGCGCGTGGACACCGCCACGCACTTTTGCACGATTGGTACACACTTTCCACGCAAGCGTGACACATGCCGCGGGACAGCAAGCTAAGTTGATCGAAGCTCCCTGAGCGGAAAGGCGGTCATCATGCGTTCGATACATCCAGCAATCTCGCCGAAGCCACGCAGCAACGTCGCAGAGGCACGAATCCAACCGGCCGTCGAACTGTCCCTCGTTCTGCCGACGCAACCGGCGCAGGTCACGTCACCTCGTGCCAAGCACAACCGGCAGATCCTGGGCATGATGCTTTACGTATGTGTGTTCGTCGTCGTATTCGCGATCTACGTCTTGTCCCCAGCCGTGGCGACCTTGGTGGGGACCGGGGGGGCGGCTTGGAATCCGCAAGGGCCGTGAGAGGCTGGATCACGAGCGCACTGATCGCGTTCTTGTCCGTGTCGATCGCGCTCCTGACCGGTGGCTCGGGGCGGTCCGATGACGATGATGACGACGACGACGATGGCAAGCGCTCGCCACGCATGGCGGAAATCGCGCCCGGCTACATGCGCGCGCCATACCTGCAGGGGATGGCACAGGACTCGACCCTGGTCGTGTGGGTGGCCTCGGCCCGTGGCGAGCCTGCGGTGGACTATGGCGTCACCACGGATTACGGCCGGACGGCCGTGGCGACCTCGGACGGCGACCGCCGCGTGGCGGTGCTGCGTGGCTTGATGCCGGGCACGCGCTATCACTACCGCGTCCGCGCCGGCGAACGCGTCCTGGCACAGGGACCGCTGTACACGTTCGAGACCGACGCCGGTCCCGCCGACCGCAGCTTCAACTTCTTCGTCACCGCCGACGTCGGCGACACGAAGGGACGACAGCGGCGCACTGCCGAGTCGATCGTCGCCGCGGATCCGCGCCCGCAGTTCGGGATTCTCTGCGGTGACATCGTCTACGGCCGCGGCAGCTCGGCCGATTACGATCGGCGCTTGATGCGGCCCTGGATGGAGGTCCTGTGCTCGATTCCCGTGTGGCCGGCGCTCGGCAATCACGACTGGAAGAGCGCGCCGCAGGACAACTGGGAGCGCGAGTGGTACCTGCCGCACAACGAGCACTACTATTCCTTCGACTACGCCAATGCGCACTTCATCGCGCTCGATACCAACGACGGCGATGTGTACGACCGGGACAACCAAGTCCGATGGCTCGAGCAGGACCTGGAAGCGAACCGCAATGCGGACTGGATCTTCGTCTACTACCACCACCCGGGAATCACTTGCACGTACAAGGAGAACAACGACGCGGTGATCGACAATTTTCTGCCGCTGTTCGATCGTTATCGTGTCGACGTCGTGTTCACCGGGCACGCCCACACCTACGAGCGCCTGTATCCCATCTACCAGGGTGCCGTGGTCGACGCCGAGCAAGACCCGCGTTACAAGGATCCAAAAGGCACGATCTACATCGTGTCGGGCGCCGGCGGCAAGGTGAAGGAGAACGATCCCACGAGCCTCTGCGGGCCCACGGCCTTCTTCCGCGACGAGGTCCTGCTGTGGACCCAGGTCTTCATCGAGGATGCGACCTGCACCATCCGCACCGTGGAGAGCCAGGGCGGCCGCAAGGTCGACGAGGTCGTCATCACCAAGACCGAACTCGCGCGCAAGACCCCGCGTTGAAAGCGGCGGACCCGAACAAAGCCCTGCTCACGGAATCGAAACGGCACGTGTCCGAGGGGTGACCCGCCCCGAGCGAGCTCCCGCCAAGTCGCGGGGAGGGCTCGATCATTCGTCGACGAGGACGATTCGAATCGACTGTGCGGTGACCGCGGTCGACAAATGCACGAAGTACACGCCGCTCGGCATGCGTCGCCCGCCCTCCCATGCCGAGCAGACCCAACGCTGCAAGCCGGCCTCGCGCGCTTCGTGACGTGCCGCCTGCACGAGCTTGCCGCGCACGTCGTACACCGCGACGCTCACATTCGCCGGCTGGGCCAGGACGAATTCGACCACCCATTCCCCGCCGACGGGGTTGCCCGACGCGACCTTGGCCTCCAGGAGATCCGGTCCCCCGGCGCCGGCATCGGAAGTCTGCAGGTCGATGTCCGTCCGGACGTAGAAATCGTCGACGACCAATCCGTCGATGGACTTGAAGTAGAAATGCGCCAGGCGCGGATCGCCCCCGGCGTGGAAGACAGCGAACAGGGCGCCGAAGTTGGCATTCTGCGTCGACGTGTAGATGCTGGCCCACCACGGGCCACTCAGGGTCTGAGCGCGGATGCTCTGACCGCCGAGCCCGGAGACGAAAACGAAGCTCCTGCCCTCGTCCGGCGCGGTCGCGGGATCGTCGCGCGTGATGTGCAGGGTGTCGGAAGTGTCCGCCACCACTTGATTCATCATGCTGCTCAAGAGATGCGTGCGACTGTACGAGTGCTCGTGCGCAGTGGCGATGATGGCGCCCCCGAGACGGGACTCCTCGTACACGCCCCAGCCGGTCTCGTCGGACTTGCCGCCGACTTGCATCAGGCGCATGTTCTTGTGCCAGCTGCAGACGCGCCAAATCGGCAGACTGCGCGCCAGGACGTCGCGGATGTAGAGATCGTGTCCGCTGCCTTCGACATCGGGGCCGGTGAGCACGAACAGCACGCCCCCATAGATCAGATGTGAATTGACCGCGAGATCACCGCTCCACGCGATCCCTAAGCGGTTCAAGCGCGCCTGCAGGAATTCTTGATAGCCGCCAGGCCCGCGGAGCCTGAAGTCGTCGTGATTGCCGACGCTGGCGAAATAGGGAAAATCGACGCCGAACCAGACGTTGAGGCTGTCCTCCCAGGCCGCGGGGTTGTCTTCGTAGTCGAAGTCGCCCGAGTGGACGACGGCATGGGCCCCCTCGCTCAGGATGAGAGAGGCGACAGCGCGCGCAGCGGGTTCGAAGCTTTGGTCGGCGATGAAGGCGACTTTGAAGTTCGGGGGCGTCTGCGCTGCAGAGGGCGCGACAGGCAGCGACGCGCACAGAACGGCCGCCGCCAAAGGGCCGGCAGGCCCGGCGGACCTCTGCGACGAGCGCATGCCGGCAAGCCCCGCGCTCGCCGCCAGGCGTCGGAATGCAAAACCATGTCGCCAGAGCAATTGAACCCGTTCCTCCGACCGGCGAGGGACTCGCGGTCCCTCCGGCCGTGGTTACAAGCTCAACATCACTCCAACTTCAGGTGCCCAGTCGGTCGCCTTCGACGTCAGGCCGAAGCCGCTGTTCATCTTCAAACAACCGCGCGGGACGAAATGCCACTGCGCTTCCGTGATCACCGAGACTTCGTCTTGAGTGCCCTCGAAGCCTCCATAGACTCGCCACTTGGCGGAAAGACGCCGCACGTACTCGACCGCAAGCTCCCCGAGAGCACCGGCATCCTCGGCAAGATCATACTCGACCGCGCCGCGACCGGTCACCGTGCCCCACGAGTAGCCGCGCATGACGCCGAATCCGAGCTTGAACTCCCAATCGGTGGTGCCGATCAACGAGCCTTCGTCCTGGGTCGGCCCGACCGTCTCGAAGTAGCTGAAGATCTCGGGGCGGGAAGGCGTTTCCAGCGCCCAGCGGTAGCGGATCTGACCCTCCACGTCGCCGACCCCGGACTCGCTGATTTTGGCCGGCAGGCTCGTGGGGTCTTCGTTGCTCTTCTCCAATTCCGCATCGATGTAGGCGGCCTCGAGTTCGATCGCCAGCCGCTCGGTCACACCGTAGGCGAGGAAGAGAAGCACCTCATTCGCCTTGTAGGAGCCGCGGAAGTCTTGATCCAAAGCTTGCCCGAGCTCGTTCGGCGAGTATTCGTAGTCGGAATCGTGATAGTACTCGTAGAACGGGTAGATGATCAGTTCCCGTTTCTGCACGTAGCTGGCGAACTGCGACAGCGAGGTCCCCTGGCCGCGGTCGCGCAAGTAGGCCGGCAAGCCCTCGGTGTCGAGTGGTGCGCGTTTTTCCTGTGCCGCGCTTGTCCCCACCAAGAGAGCAGCGCCGAGGATCCCGAGAATTGTGGCCTTCACAGACACCACCCTCCTGGAGTGCTGGAGTTCGCTTCGAGTGCGTTTCACTTACGCATCTCGATCTCGATCAGGTCGATCGTTTGTCCTTCTCCGAGTATCTCGCGCACCAATCCGACTTCCCGGCAGTAGACCTTACGCTGGGTGGTCTTGCCGACGGGATCGTAGTCTTCGACTTCCATGCAGTCGGTGAATGTGCCTGCCGGCACCGTGACCGTTTTGCCGGTGGAAAGGACCGTGGAGCGGTCCATCGCCACACCTGGCGTGCGCTCCTGCTCGAAGACGTCGCCGACCTTGGGGGCCACGGGCATGAACAAGCCGACCTGGCCGCCGTTCTCGCCGGCGACCCACTGGCCGCCGTGTCCGACGACCTTGCCGTCTTCAAAGTCGTCGACACGTTCGCCGAGGTAATAGACGACGCCCGACTCGTGCTGCGCGTAGTAGTCTTCGGTCTTCTCGACCAGCTCCCCATCGTCGTAGTCGGAGACCTCGACGACCGTGACCTCGACACCGGCGACCGTCGCGGGAGTGTCGCGCACGACGGCCTCGACCCGAACCTTGACCGTTTGACCGTCCTCGACCTCCTCTCCTTCGTACACCGCGCGCCGGATCGACGCGAAGTTGACGTACGGGTTGTCGACGACGCGCGAGAGCTTGGCGGCATCGATGCCGATGTCGGCCTTCTTCTCCTTTGACGCGGCAGCCCCGGAGCCGGAGTCCCCTCCGCTGGCGAACAGCAGCAGTGTCCCCGTGCAAAGTGCGCCGACGGTTTGCAAGACGAACGGTGTCATCTTCCCCTCTTTCTTGTGCTCATTCCATTGGTTTGGTGCGCATGTAGACTGGGCTGACCTGGTAGGCACGCGCCTCCAGCTTCAGCGCCTCCTCGCGAGCTTCGCGCAACTCCGAGGGGCTCAAATGCAAGACGCTCACGAGGACCAGGATCTCGCCTTCGGGATCGTCCACAGCTCCGACCTGCACGACGCCCACACCGGGGCCGTAGTACTTGCGCTGGTGACCGCTGCCCGGCTCGAGTGGGCTCCACTCGTCGATTTCCAGCACGCCCTCGAAGCAGTTGTAGGGAACGCAGGTGCTCACGCCCGTTTGGTACACCATGCCGCAGTCCAGGAAGTTGATTTCGGGCACCCAACCCTGGAGAAACTGAGTCCCCAGCGGCAGATCTCCCGGCACGTTGATCCCCGCGTCTGCCTCATTCAATCCCGCGATCCAAACGTCCGGCGCACCGACGAAGACGCCGCCCTGGTACTCCTCGGGGTACTCACCCAGGTTCCACACGTTGCCGTCGTCATCCTGGGCGAACCACGTCAGCTCCGCCTCCTGCAGCACCCCATTGTTGTAGTCCCGGTCCCAGAGCGTCACGGCGCGCACACCGTTGATCACTTTGGTCAGATCGGTGACGGTGAACACCACGCGATGCGGCAGGACCCCGCCGCCGCGGTTCGAAACCCCGTCGAAGATGAAGACCGTCCCCGGAACCAGAGGGAGCCACTTGTTGTCGATCTGGGTCGGGAAGGAAAAGTTCCTATGATTCATGACGTTGGTTGCCCCGCACTCCACGAGGCCGGGGGATGGCGGCGGTGCTGGAAAGTCGGGGTCGCAACCCACCACGGTCAGAAGGGAAAGTGCGGTGAGCGCGCATGCGGAATTGCGTCCCCGATACCGACTGGTCATTACCTGCCTCCATCGCTCGACCTTGGCGTGATCCGAACCTTCCGTGAAGCCACGGGGAATCCCGATGGCCTCATGGAGTCGTCGTCGGACCGCCAAACACCTGGTTGTCATGGGGGCGCGGGATGAAGACTACCGAACCCGCGAGGATTTGGTCAATGGGAAACACCTGCCCTCGGATTGTCGCACGACACGCGATTCGAATCACGACAATCGGGTGATTTTCCGCAAAACATTTCTTCAAGACCATGCCTGGCTTGGAAAGGATGGTGGCGCGCTCGTGCCGCGTGCTTGCCGATATTGTCCGCGTCGCCGCGAAAAACTGATTCGAAGCATGAACGAATTGCTGTCGTCGTTGCTGTCGTGATGTTGACGGTTGGGGCCAGGATTGTTAGTCTCTGCAAGCCCCCAGACCACTTCGAGCTATTGCGATGCGAGGTTCGCATGCGTTCCAGAGCTTCTAGTTTCGGGATTTCGCTCGCCATTGGCATCCTTGCAGCTCTGACCTCGTCCGGCACGGCCTGGTCACAGCCAGGAAGCGTCATGTCGCAGCAGAAGATCAGCAACACCCTGGGGAATTTCACCGCGGATATCGCCGACGCCGATGAATTCGGCGGTGCGGTCGCCAGCCTGGGCGACCTCGATGGCGCCGGACCGAGCGTGGCGGCCCTGGCCGTCGGCACGATCGGCGACGACGACGGCGGCGGCAATAAAGGCTGCGTCTACATCCTGTTCTTGAACGCGGCGGGAAGCGTGCTCTCGTACACGAAGATCAGCGACACTGCCGGCAACTTCACCGCGGTCATCGACATCGCCGACGAGTTCGGCAGCTCCGTGGCGAGCCTGGGCGATCTCGACGGCGCCGGACCGAGCGTCCTGGCGCTGGCCGTGGGAACGGCAGGCGATGACGACGGCGGGACGAATCGCGGCGCGGTGTATATCCTGTTCCTGGACAGCGCCGGGGGCATTCTCTCGCACCAGAAGATCAGCGACACCGCCGGCAACTTCACTGCGGTCATGCTCAGTGGCGACGAGTTCGGGGGCGGTGTCGTGGGCTTGGGCGACCTCGATGGCGCGGGACCGAGCGCGGGCGCAGTGGCGGTCGCCACCGCCGGCGACGACGATGGCGGCTTGAGCCGCGGCGCCGTGTATATCCTGTTCCTGAACAGCGCGGGCAGCGTTCTCTCCCATCAAAAGATCAGCGACACGGCGGGGAATTTCAGCGCCGTGCTCGAGAACGCCGACGAGTTCGGCAGCTCGATCGGCACGCTCGGGGACTTGGACGGCGCAGGACCGAGCGTCGCGACATTGGCCGTCGGCGCGATCGGGGATGACGACGGCGGAGCGGACCGCGGCGCGGTCTACGTGATCTTCCTGAGCAGCGCCGGCACGATTCTCTCGCATCAGAAGATCAGCTCGACGCAAGGCAACTTCACGATCAGCGCGGTAACCCTCGACAACCTCGACGAGTTCGGCGGCTCCGTCGCCGGCTTGGGCGACTTGGATGGTCCGGGCCCCGCCGTCGCGGCGCTCGCCGTTGGCACGATCGGGGACGACGATGGCGGCTCCGGCCGCGGGGCGACGTACGTGCTCTTCCTCGACAGCACCGGCAGTACTCTCTCGCAGCTCAAGATCAGCGACACGGCCAGCAACTTCAGCGGCACGCTCGACGATGGGGATGAATTCGGCACTTGTGTGGCCGCGCTCGGCGACCTGGACGGAGCTGGACCGTCGGCGCAAGTGCTCGTCATCGGCGCGAGCTTCGATGACGATGGCGGGTTGGACCGCGGTGGTGTCTACGAGGTCTTCCTCGAAGGTGGCGTACCGACCGACGTCGGCGACCCACTCCCTCGCGCACCCCTGCACGTGCTCGAGCTGGCACGACCCAATCCATTCAACCCGAGGACGACGATCCCCTTCCAAGTCGGAGAAACCGCGATGGTCGAGATCGACATCCGCGATGTCCGGGGGCACCTCGTGCGCAAGCTCGCGCTCGGGACCCTGGGTGCGGGAAGGCACGCTGCGATTTTCGATGGGCTGGACGAGACGGGACGGCCAGTGGCATCCGGTGCCTACTTCTACAGCATGTTGGTCAACGGCCGGATGGTGGCATCCCCGGAGAAGGCAGTCCTCTTGAAGTAGTTTCGACCGATCCTCGATGATGGAGTCATCGGCATGCGCCCCCAGCTTGCTCGTCCTCAGTCGAATCACACGCTCGTTGGGAGGGCATCGGATGAGACCGCTGCGCGCGCTGTCAGCCTGCGTCTTGCTGGCGGGCGCATGCTTTGCCGGCAGTTGCGCCACCAACACCACGCTCGAGCCTCCTCCCAAGCCGATTCCCGAGTGCACGGACTCGATCACGATCTTCGTGAGCGGGGACACGATCCCCACCTTCACTTGGATGCCGGAGTGCAAGATCGCGCGTCTCATCGTCGAGGAGGTCGTCGAGGAACGTTGGGGTACGGAAACACTCGAGCACACGAACAACTGGGTACCACCGATCGTCTATGGGATTCACCCACCAGGGTCCGAGAACCTGGAACCGGCGCAGCCGCTTTACATCGGGACGACGTACCGCGTGTCGGCGTATCGCTGGAACGACCCGGCGGATCCAGAAGGCTTCCAGCTCCTCGGCGAACGTGAATTCACGCCCTGAGCAGCGCGTCTTGGTGTCGAGTCGCGCGCTCGAGCATGGGCCAAATTCCCCACCTCGTGCTGCGTCGTTGCGGCGATTTGAGAACGGGTCGAGTTCGTTGCTAGGCTTGGCAGGATCCCCGGAGATTGCGCCACGAGTCTCGACTCGAGAATCGACGCCGTGACGCCCCTGGTGCTCTGACCGCTTCTGGTTGATTGAACATACTGAATGGTGCGACCGGGTCCGCGGGGCTCGCAGCTTGGAAATGGAGGACGAAGACAGATGCGAAGACTCACTTCTTGGTTCGGGATGGCCAGCGTGCTTGCCTTCCTCATCACGGGCGCAGAGGCCGGAGATGTCGAGGTCGGCGACGTGCCACAAGTCGTCATGGAGACGATCAAGGCTCGGTTCCCCGAGGTCAAGGTCGCCGGCGCCGCCAAAGAAAAGACACCGGACGGCAAGGAGATCTACGAGATCAGCCTCGAGGATGAGGTGCAGAACACCATCGACGTGACCGTCACTCCCGAAGGTGCGATCACGCTGATCGAAAAGCAGATCGGCCGCAAGGACCTGCCAGCGGTCGTCGGCAAGACGGTCGAGGCCAAGTACCCGAAATCGAGGTACCGGCTCGTCGAGGAGGTCATCGAGGTGAGCGGCAAAGAGGAGAAGCTTACCTTCTACGAGGTCCTGCTCGTCACGTCGAAGAAGGAGCTGTGGTCCGTGCAGCTCGACCTCGAAGGCAAGATCGTCCTCGAAGAGGAGAAGACGGACGAGGAAGAGGATTAGTCCGCGTCGCGCAATGCTCGACTGAATGGTCCGCCGCCATGCTGGACGGCGGACCATTCACTTTCAGCCGCTTTCGTGTTGTTCACCGCCGCCAATTCTCGCTGTTCGCTCGAGCCCCCAACCAATGTGGGTGAATTCTCACAATAAGAATTGGATGGAGGCTCTGCGACGAGTGTCAGCACCCCGAGCCGGCGATTGAAGCGCCATATTCAGCCTATTTACAAGATATTCAGCGCATGAGCGAAGAAATGGCTTGAAGTATTTCTCGAGACCTTGGTACAGTCCTGTTACTTGTCGTGTTGATCGGACGAGTCTCGGATGCCCCCCAGATGCCGAGCCTGTATCGGGCCCAATTGTGGCCTGGAGGCGCGCTGCGTCGCAGTGCTCACAACATCGTCGTCGTGGAGTTACCGAATGAGTCGGGTCGTCTGACCTGGGTCATTCGGGGCCAGATTATGGCTTGAACTCCCCGGCCGGAGGTCGCCAGCAATGATCCGCTCCATTGTCGAGTCGAGTTTGCGTTTTCGACCATTGGTGATTGCGATCGCGGCCGTCGTCATGGCGGTCGGTGTCGCGCGACTGGATGACATGCCAGTCGATGTCTTCCCCGAGGTCTTGCCACCTATCGTGCAGGTCCAAACCGAAGCTCTCGGCCTTTCCGCGGCCGAGGTCGAGCAATTGATCACGGTTCCCATCGAAGCAGACTTGCTCGCAGGAACCGCATGGGTCGAGACGATGCGTTCCGAATCGGTTCCCGGCTTGTCCTCGATCGAGCTCACGTTCAAGCAAGGGACCCCCCTCATGGACGCACGCCAGATGGTGCAGGAGCGCTTGACGCAAGCGCACGCTTTGCCGAACGTGTCGAGGCCGCCGCAAATGCTCCAGCCGCTGTCGTTCAGCAACCGCGTGATGATGGTCGGCCTGTCGTCCGAGAAGCTGTCCCTGATCGAGATGTCGGTGCTGGCACGCTGGACGATTCGGCCGCGCCTCCTCGGCGTGCCAGGCGTCGCCAACGTTGCCATCTGGGGCCAGCGCGAACGCCAACTGCAGGTGCAGGTCGATCCGGAGCGGCTGGCGGAGAAGAACGTTTCGTTGCTGCAGGTCATCAAGACGACCGGCAATGCGCTCTGGTTCTCCCCCTTGACCTTCCTGGAGTCCTCTGTCGCCGGCACCGGCGGCTTCGTCGAGACGCCGAACCAACGACTCGGAGTCCGCCACGTGCTGCCCATTTCCACCGCAGCCGACTTGGCCAAGGTCCCGGTCGAAGACGCGGGCATGCGACTCGAAGAGGTGGCTACCGTCGTCGAAGACCATCAGCCGCTCATCGGCGACGCGATGAACGGTCATGGCCCGGGGCTCCTGCTCGTCATCGAAAAGCTACCAGGGGTCAACACGCTCGAAGTCACCGATGAAATTCAAGAAGCGCTCGACGCGCTCGCGCCCGGCCTTGCCGGAGTCGAGATCGACTCGGACGTGTACCGCCCGGCCAACTACATCCGCGGCGCCATCGGCAACGTGGCGAAGTCGTTGCTCGTCGCCTTGGTGCTCGTCACCGTGGCGCTCCTGGCCCTGTTCCGTGATTGGCGCGCCGCTCTCGTCGGAGTTCTCACGATCCCCGTGTCGTTGATGGCCGCGGTGCTCGTGATCTACGCCTCCGGCGCCACGATCAACGCGATGGTGCTCGCGGGCCTCGTGATCGCGCTCGGCGTCCTCATCGACGATGGGATCGTCGAGTCCGACAACTTCCTGCGCCGCTTGCGCAAGGGCAGCGGACGGTCGACGGCGCGCACCATTCTCGAGGCCGCGTTCGCGATGCGCGGCTCCATGATGTTCGCGACGGCGCTCGTGCTGCTGGCTGCGGTGCCGGTGTTCTTCATGACCGGAGTGCCGGGAGAGCTCATCAAACCCATGGCCGTGTCGTACGGGCTGGCCGTACTCGCCTCCATGGTAGTCGCCATGACCGTGACTCCGGCGCTGGCCCTCATTCTCATGCAGCGGTTGCCGGTCGGGCGCCGCGAGTCGGGGTTCAGCGGCTGGGTACAGAGCCGCTATGGCCTGAACTCCCCAGGGCGCTCGGCCACACCGCGCGCCGCGTTCGCGCTCGCCGTCGTCGCCGCGGTGGCGGGCATCGCCCTGCTGCCCACCATTCGCGTCAGGCCCATGCCGACGTTCAAGGAACCGGATCTGTTGATCCAGTGGGATGCCGAACCGGGCACCTCCCGCCAGGCGATGAATCGCATCATCGATCGCGTCAGTCACGAGCTGCGCGGCCTGCCCGGTGTGCGTCACGTCGGCGCTCACGTCGGTCGCGCCATCCTTTCGGATCAAGTCGTCGGCGTCAATTCGAGCGAGATCTGGGTGAACCTCGATCCCAAGGCCGACTACGCCCAGACGGTCGCGACGGTCGAAAGCGTGGTGCATGGCTACCCAGGACTCGATGCCGACGTCATGACCTACATGCGCTCGCGATTCGGCGAAGCCTTGTCCGGCGTCGATGAACCGATCGTCGTGGCGCTCTATGGCCAGGACCTGAACCTGCTGCAGAGCGAAGCCGAGAAGATGAAGCACGCGCTCGCCGGGATCGAGGGCGTCGTCGATCCGCACACCGAGCTCGAGCCCCAAGAGCCGGTCGTCGAAATCGAGGTCAACCTCGCCGCGGCCGAGAAGCATGGGATCAAACCGGGCGATGTCCGCCGCGCCGCGGCGACCCTGCTTGCCGGAATCGAGGTCGGGAACCTTTTCGAGGAACAGAAGATGTTCGAGGTCGTCGTCTGGGGCGTGCCTCAGATCCGTCACAGCGTTGACGGAATCCACGACCTCCTCATCGACACACCCGGCGGTTCACACGTGCGTCTGGGCGACATCGCATCGATTCGCGTCGTCTCGGCTCCCAACGTCATCCGGCGCGAGAACGTCGCGCGCCGTGTCGATGTCGCCGCCGACGTGCACGGTCGGAGCGCCGAAGCCGTGGCCGCGGATGTGCGCAGCCTCATTCAAAGCACGAAGTTCCCGCTCGAATACCGCGCCGAGTTGCAGGGTGACTTCGCACGCCAACGCGCTGCCCGCACTCGCATCCTGGTGGCCGCGGTGGCTGCAGGAATCGGGGCCTGGTTGGTTCTGCAAGCCGCATTCGGCAGCTGGCGCCTGGCGTCCGCTGTCGTGCTGACTTTGCCGATGGCGCTGGCCGGAGGAGTCATCGCGGCGGCCGTCGGTGGCGGCACCTTGGCGCTCGGTTCGCTCGCGGGCTTCCTCACCGTCCTCGGTCTCGCGGCGCGGCAATGCGTCGCGTTGGTCCACTGCTACCGCGAGCTGCGCCACGACGAGGGCATGGCCTTCGGCAGCGAGCTCGTGCGCCGCGGCGTGCGCGATCGCGCCGCAGCGATCTGGACGGCGGCGATCGTCACGGCCGCGGCCGTTCTGCCGTTCGTCGTGTTCGCGACGGCACCCGGGCACGAAATCCTGGGCCCGATGGCGCTCGTGATTCTCGGGGGGATGGTCACCTCGACGCTGTACGCCCTGTGTGTCGTCCCGGCGCTGTACGCGCGCTTGGGATCTGACGCCAAGATCGATGAATCAGTCGACGTCGATCTCGAAGAAGGTCGGCAAGTCGCCGTCTGAAACCTATGTCCTGCGACCCGCTAATGGAGGAATCGTCATGAGTCGAGTCCATTGCACGATGGCTGCACTGATCGTGGCTGCTTGGACGCTCCTGGGCTGCCAAGAAGAGAAGGCCGTTCAATACACTCCCCCCGCGACCCTCGAGGAGAGCGGCGAGAAGGGGATCATGAAAGTCCGGTTGACGGAACGCGCCGCCGAACGCATCGGCATCGAGACCGTCCAGATCCGCGAAGAAACCGTGACTCGGGCCGGCGGCGACGTGACGCGAAAGGTCGTCCCCTACGGCGCGATCATGTACGACAAGAAGGGTGCGACCTGGACGTTCACCAATCCGGAGCCCCTCGTCTTCGTTCGTTCTCCCATCACCGTCGAGAACATCGACGGGGATCGGGTCGTCCTGGCGGAAGGTCCGCCGGCCGGAACCGCAGTCGTCATGGTCGGTGCCGCCGAGCTGATGGGCGCCGAGCACAAGTACGGCCACTGAGGCCGTAGGAGGTATCGACCATGCTGCGCTTGATCGTTGGATCGAGCCTGAAGTATCGCTTCATCGTGCTCGCGATCGCCGCAGCGCTGGTGCTCGTCGGGATGGACCAGATGCGCAACATGCGCGTCGACGTCTTCCCCGAGTTCGCGCCGCCGATCGTCGAGATCCAGACGCCTTGCCTCGGTCTGTCCCCGGCCGAGGTGGAAGCCTTGGTCACCATTCCGATCGAGCAGGCGCTCGCCGGCATTCCGCATGTCGACATCTTGCGTTCCAAGTCGGTCACCGACCTGTCGTCGGTCAAACTGATCTTCGATCGCCAGGCCGACCCGATGGAGGCACGGCAGAAGGTGCAGGAGGGGATGGCGCTCGTGATCGGTGTGATTCCGACCGACGTCGGTCCTCCCGTCATGCTGCAGCCGCTGTCTGCCACGGCTCGCTTCATGAAGATCGGACTCAACTCGGAGAAGCTCTCCGTCATCGACCAGTCGATGATCGCCTACTGGACGATCCGGCCGCGGCTGCTGGCCGTGCCGGGTGTGGCGAACGTGGCCATCTGGGGCGAGCGCATCCAGATGCTGCAAGTGCAGGTGGAGCCGGCGCGACTGCGCGAGAACGGGGTGACCGTCGAGGAAGTGATGGACGCGACCTCCGACGCCTTGGAAGCCGGGCTCATGTCGCATTCCGACGGCGCATTGATCGGCACCGGTGGTTTCATCGACACGCCGAATCAGCGCTTCGGCGTACGTCACGTCCTGCCCATCGTCGATCCCGCCGGGCTCGGCGAAGTCACGATCGGTGATCGCGACGGCAAACCGTTGCGCTTGAGCGACGTGGCGAAGCTCGTCGAGGGTCACCAGCCGCTCGTCGGCGATGCCGTCATCAACGGCGGCCCAGGCCTGCTGCTCATCGTCGAGAAGTTCCCGTGGGCCAACACCCTGCAGGTGACCAAGGGCGTCGACGAGGCACTGGCTGCGTTGAGTCCGGGTCTCCCGGAGATCAACATCGATGCCCAGATCTTCCGTCCGGCGACCTTCGTCGAGATGTCGATCAAGAACCTGAGCACGTCGCTCCTCATCGGCTGCGTGTTGCTGGTGCTCGTGCTCGCCGCGTTCCTCTACGAATGGCGCATCGCCCTGATCAGCTGTGTCGCCATGCCGGTGTCGCTCATGGCCGCCATGATCGTCCTGCACCTGCGCGGCACGACGATCAACACGATGATTCTGGCCGGGTTCGTCATCGCGCTTGGTGATATCGTGGACGATGCGATCATCGACATCGAGAACGTGGTCCGGCGCCTGCGCGAGCATCGCAAGGCGGGCGGGCACAAGTCGGTGGCGCGTGTCATCCTCGAGGCTTCGCTCGAAGTGCGGCATGCCATCGTCTATGCCACGTTGATCGAAGTGCTGGCGCTCCTGCCCGTGTTCTTCCTCGAAGGACTGTCGGGCGCGTTCTTCCGGCCGCTGGCGATGTCCTACGCCCTGGCCCTGCTTGCTTCCATGGCGGTGGCGCTCACGCTCACGCCGGCTCTCGGTCTCATGCTCTTGTCCAGGGCGCCGCTCAGGGACAGCGAGTCACCGCTCGTGCGCTGGCTGCAGCGCGGTTACACGCGCATCCTGGCCCGCATCGTGACGCGTCCGCTCGTGGTCTACGGGACCGTCGCTGTGATCGTGGCGGCGGGCATCGTGGTCGTGCCCCGTCTCGGCCAGTCGCTCCTGCCCGACTTCAAGGAGCGCGACTTCCTCATGCACTGGCTGACGGAGCCCGGGACTTCGGCCGAAGAGGAAGTCCGGATCACGACCCAGGCGAACAAGGAGCTCATGACCATTCCGGGGGTGCGTAATTTCGGCTCCCACATCGGTCAGGCCTTGATCATGGACGAAGTCTATGGCGTCTACTTCGGCGAGAACTGGATCAGCATCGATCCGAAGGTCGATTACGACAAGACTCTCGCCAAGGTGCAAGATGCGGTCGAGGGCTATCCGGGTCTCCACCGCGACGTGCAGACCTACCTCAAGGAGAGAATCCGCGAGGTGCTCACCGGTTCGCCGACGGCGATCACGGTGCGCATCTTCGGCGAAGACCTGGCGATGCTCCGAGCCAAGGCCGAC
The DNA here is from genome assembly GCA_035649435.1 of Candidatus Krumholzibacteriia bacterium. Taxonomy (GTDB): domain Bacteria; phylum Krumholzibacteriota; class Krumholzibacteriia; genus DASRJW01. The sequence continues at coordinate 22,719 of DASRJO010000066.1, forward strand.
GAGGTCAAGACGTCGTTCGAAAAGATCCCCGGAATCGTCGATCTCAAGGTCGAGTCGCAGAAGGAGATTCCACAGATCGACGTCAAGGTGGACCTCGCCGCGGCCGAGCGTTACGGCGTCAAACCCGGCGACGTGCGACGCACCGCGGCCGCTCTGGTCACCGGCACCGAGGTCGGCGACATCTTCCGCGGCGGCAAGGCGTACGACGTCAACGTGTGGAGCACTCCGGAGTGCCGCAACAGCGTCAACGCCATACGCGATCTCGAGATCGACACGCCGCGGGACGGGCAGGTGCGCCTGGCAAGCTTGGCCAGCGTCGACATCGTGGCGACACCAAACCACATCGAACGCTGGCAGATGAAGCGCAAGATCGACGTGCGCGCCAATGTCCGCGGGCGCGATCTCGGCTCGGTGGTGGCCGACGTCCGGCGCCAGCTGTCCCAGGTGGAATTCCCCAAGGGAACCCATCCGGAACTGCTCGGCGAGTACGCGGAACGCGAGAAGGCCCAAGGCAAGATGCGCACGCTGACGATTCTCTCGGCGGTCGGGATCTTGTTGATTCTGCAGGCGTCATTCATGAACTGGCGCCTGGCGATTCTGGGCTTCTTGGCGTTGCCGGCGGCACTGGTGGGTGGTGTGCTGGGCGCGTATTTCGGTGACGGCATCATCTCGCTCGGCTCGCTCGTCGGCTTCCTCACGGTGCTCGGAATCGCGGCGCGCAACGGCATCATGCTGATCAGCCACTATCAGCATCTCGAGCACGTCGAGGGCGAACCGTTCGGTACGGGGCTCATCATTCGCGGCGCGCGCGAGCGCATCTCGCCGATCATGATGACCGCGTTCACGACGGCGCTGGCGCTCCTGCCGCTGCTCGTCGCCGGCACGATTCCCGGTCACGAGATCGAGCACCCGATGGCAATCGTCATCATGGGGGGATTGATCACATCGACGTTGCTGAATCTCTTCGTCATCCCGTCGCTCTACCTGCGCTTCGGTGCGGGCGGGCGGCCGGGCGGCGCCGCCGCCCGAGTCGCGGCCTGAACCGCCTCGGCGACGAACACAAGAGGGGCAGGCGGATCGCCTGCCCCTCTTGCTTGTCGGGTCTCGGAATGGAGTCTTAGAAGCGCCAGCCGTACTGGATCTTGACCGGGAACTCGTTGGAAACGAACTCCCAGCGATAGCCGCTCACCGGCTTCAAGGCATTGTGGTTGTAGACCACGAAGAGGTCACCGAGCGGGTTGAACGTCCAGCGCAGGCGGTTGTTCGTGCCCAGCTCGCGGCTCTGCGTGTCGTACTGCGTCAAGCTGCTGAACTGGAGATCCGCCGTGAGATTCAATTGCAACCGGATGCCGTACACTTCTTCGGTGAAGTGCTTGTTGACCAGCTCCGTGGACATCTTCTCCTCGTAATCGTCGATCAGCGCCAGCACGTCTCCCTTGCTGCGCTCACCCGTGAGCTCCAGGGTCCAAAGGGCCGAGGGCCGCAGCGTCAGCGCCGCCTCGATCGTGCTCACGTCACCGCTGTAGTAGCTGCCGAAGTCCCAGCGCACATAGCCGCCGATGCGGCGTTTTTCCGCCGCGGTGTACCCAAGGAACGTGCGCATCCACTGATAGGAACCGGCGGCGATGTCCACGTCGCTCGCGACCTCGAAGGGCTCGGGGGGCCGGTCCCCTTCCGGTTCGAAGCCGGCATCGAACCGATCGCCGCTCTCGAGCAGCCAGTCGAAGGGTTTGATCGCCGCGCCATAGCTCTCCCATCTGGAATTGTCCGTCGTGTTGAACAAGGTCCCGGAGAGCTCGTAGAACATCTGCCGCAGGAAGGACCAACCGGGCCGCGGGTTGACCTCCAGGCCGAAGTCCCAGATGTGCACGTCGTTACGGGGCACGAATCCCAGCGACGGATCGAAGCCGTTGCCGATGTGCATGGACGTCAGATTGGCGTCCCACAGATCGTTGGGATACTCGATGCGGAAGCCATGGGCGGACTTGTCGCCCGCGAGGTCGCCCCGATCGTTGAGCATGCCCCAGCCACCGAAGACGAGATTCTTGTCCTTGCGGAAGGTCGTGGTTTGCAAGGTGAAGTCCACTCCTCCCACCCAGCTGCCTGAGCGCCCGGCCTGATCGCCGAACGTCGCCAGCATGCCGACGCTGGATTCCTCCAGGATGTCTTGGTTGACGCGGAGCGACCCCATCGTCGTTTGCGGCACGTCGACCTGGGTCAGGTCGTCCACCTGCAGATTCTCCGAATCCCGGGTATTGACCAGGAGCCCGGCGATGTTCGTCTTGCCCACTTGACCTGCGATCTTGCCGCCGACGTTGATGGGGACCTCGACCTGCTCCTCTTCGTCGGGGCCGATGAGACCGATACGGCGGCTGTAAAACGGCAGCAGGCTCTCCTCGTCCAGCCCCAGGCCGAACTCGAAGATGTCCGCCCCTTCGAGGAAAAACGCGCGTTTTTCCGGGAAGAAGATGTCGAACCGCGTCAGGTTGATCTGGCGCACATCCACTTCGGTCTCGGCAAAGTCGGTGTTGACGGTGAGAGCGGACGAGAGATTCGGCCCCATCTTCTGCGTCAGATCCAGGCTGACTTCCCCATCGGTGTCGACGTCGATGCCGGGCCCGGGTTGGCTCGGGATGCCGCGCGTCCTGCCCACGACCGAGGTGCGGACATCCAGCCCCATGCCGAGTTCGAAGTCGGGCAGATCCGTCAGCAAGCCGGCCCGGCTGGTCTGGTAGATCCAGTAGTCGATGCTCACGCCAGACCAACGGCTGGTCTCCTGCAAGCGCTGCACGCGCCGCTGGACGTTGAACCCCCACGTGTGCAGATCCTTCTTGAAGCGCAGGCTCAGGATGGGGATCCGGATCTCGGCGCTCCAGCCCGTGCTGTCGCGCGACGTCTTGGCCTCCCAAACGGCGTCCCAATCGCTGTTCACCGCGTCGCGATCGACCACCAGACCGTCGAACCGCGCTCCGTTCGGATTGACGGCGAAGACGTAGCCGGACCGGCCGTCCTGGAAGGTGTCGAACACGATCACGATGTGGTCTTCATTCTCGAGATCGGAGTCCCGCGCTTTCGAGAAGGAGACGATCTCCTCCGGCTGGTCGTCCAGGCATCGCACCCCGACGACGACGTAATCCTGATTGGCGAAGACCCGGACGATGGTCTGTCCTGCCGGCACGCCACCTTCTTCCGGCTCGATCGTGACAAGGTCGGCGATGCTGTCGCTCGCAGCCCACCAGGACGTCCCGGCCGCCTTCCCGGTGAAGACGAAGTCGGCCGGCAAGGGGTTGGCGCGCAATGTCGGCTTGCCGCGGCGGGCGGGCTGCTCTGCCCCGCCTTCCTGTGCCAGCCCCAGGGAGGCGTGGAGCAGGAAGATGGAGAAACACAATGATCCGAGCCAAGTTCGGTCGCGTTGGATCCATTGCTTCACGATGTGGTGACGACCATTTCTCGGCATGGAATGCCGCGGCGGGGGCCCGTGTGGCAAAGGTAGAATCCTGCTCGATTCGAAGTGTCCCCACTCAGGGCGCGTGCCAATTGGTCTGACTCTCGATGAGTCGGGGACACATTGATGCTACAACAGCACGCGACTTCGAATCTACGCCGCGCCGGAAAACGAGAGGTGTTGGACCGGAGACTCGTTGGCGCGCTCGCTCGCAATGGCCATCGCGCCCGTCGAGTCGAACGCTGGGTGATCTTGCGCGGGCGTGGAATGCGACGGCGACGCTTCGGGTCTTCCGCCCCATTTTCGCCCGATCTTGGCTCGTCGAGCGTCGTCCGAAACCGGCAGCTCACTCGTCGCCCGGGGAGCGCAAAGTGCTCGAACCGCATCTTGGCTCAGGACTCCAGCTTGGCCAAGGCACGGAGAGCATCCTCGCGCGTCGGGTGCAAGTCGAGCGGCGGCTTGAGCAGCTTGAGGATGCTGGCCCAGACTTTTTGGATGCGCTCGTTGACGTTGCAGACGAAGAAGGCGAGATGGCCGCCTCCGGCGCTGGCATGGATCGCCGCGACGAGACCGATCGGCGCGCTCGTCATGTATGTGGTCTTCTCCAGGTCGAGGAGGATTTTCTTGTGGCGATCCTCGATGAGCTTGCGCAGGACGTCCTTGAGCTCGTCGGTCTCCTTGCCACCCTTGAGCATCCCCTCGGGCACGACCACGGCCACGTCGCCAAGGTGTTCGACCTGCAAGCTCATCGTCTCCTCCAAGGCTCGATCCCAAGAGCCGCCATCATAGCAGGCCGTGCGCTGCGTTTCGTCGGGCGGCATCGGGGCCATGGACCTCCAACGCGTCGTTGCATGAGCACAGATGAAAAGAGGAGGCGGTAGAGGAACCGCCTCCCCTTGTGTGTCGTGGACCCGCACCTCGGGGCCAAGCCCCAGGCGCTCGCACTAGTCGGGGATGTCGCCACCGCCCCGCTGATTGAGTCCGTTGAAGACAGTCAGAGCGGCCTGAATGTCGGTTTCGATCGACGGAACCGGACGAGCGGCGATCGTCGGTTCCTTGAAGGTCAACGTTTCTTGCTTGAACTCGATGATGAGCGACTCGCCCCACGAGATCAGGGTCCCCTGCAGCGCCACCTGGGTGGTCAACCCCTTGCCCGCCGCGTCGTTGAGCTGGCTCGTGAACAAAGTCTGGAACAGTTGGTCGACCAACGCCGTCGGACGTCCGATCAGGATCAAGTAGGCCTCGTGCAGCTCCTGCCCGTCAGTGAAATGATACGGATCGGGGAAGTAGCGTGCTTCGATTTGGGACAGGAATCCGAGGATGGTCGCGGCATCATAGCCGTCCAAGGTCCGGCCCTTCTTGACCTCGAACAGGACCCTCGCCCAGTAGGCCTGGTCCTTGCCGGTCGTCGGCAGGGCGCCGCTCTCGATGTCCGCAGTGATTTCGGACGCATCCGGCTTGAAGCCGAAATCGTTCCCCGTCGAATTGGGACCGATTGTGACGTTGCGGGTCACGGGGCCCGTGGCAATGAACCAGGAGGCAAGCTGCTCGTTGAAATCGACCGCGGTGGTCGACGACGGAATCCGCAGCGTATAGGTGGTGGGCAAGAGCGTGAACTGGTAGTGACCGCCCGCGTCGGTCGAGGCGCTTTGTGTTCCAAGCGCCGTGACGACCTCGACGGTGACGCCCGCAATTCCCGGCTCGAACGTGGGGTCCTGGAACCCGCTCGCATCGGTGTCGACGAACACGGTCCCGGAGACCAAGAACGAGCCTTGACACGGACCGGGGAGCATGACGACGCCGGCGGTGCCGTCATGACGCACGCCGACTTTCACCACGCCGAGGGGAATGTCCCCGGCGAAGGTGATGGAGTACTGACGCGTCTCGGTCGATCCGAGCGGCAGATCCCACTTCATGCCGAAAATGCCGGTGCTCGGGTCCAATCCAAGATGACCGCCGATCGGCTTGGCGCCCTTGAATCCCGTCGCACACGGGGGGATCTGAATGACGAAGCGGTCGAGGTTCGACGCTTCTCCCGTTCCAGCCACCGTGTAGGTGAACGTGGTCTTGCCATCGACCACGGTGCGGCCGACGAACGTCACGAGGTAGCCGTTCACGATCTCGGCTGCAGTGGATGTGATGACATTCGACGCGGCCGATGGCGAATCGGCTCCAGGCGTCGAAGGTGCTGTTGGCATTTCCGATTGGAAACAGCCGGAGAGGGCGAGAACGAGGCTCGCGATCGCGATGATTCGGCCCTGGGATTTCACGATGGGTTTCTCCTGGAAAAGGCGCGACCGAACGTAGTACGGAGCGAGGCAATAGGATAGGAACTCGCGCTCGACGCGTCAAGAAGAAGCTCCGCTCACTGTGATTCGGAGGGTAGATTTCACCTGTCGCTGCCCTAGTGTGAGGGCGAGCCGATGAAACCTCTGCGCGACTGGATCCGTTGTCTTGTCAGCACCATCCTGGAGGCCTTTCTTCCATGCTCGAAATCCGCGGTCTGGTGAAGATCTATCCGGGGCCTGTGGCGGCTTTGCAGGGCATCGACTTGGACATTCCGGTCGGCATGTTCGGCCTCCTCGGGCCCAACGGCGCCGGCAAATCGACCTTCATGCGCATCCTGGCCGGTCTCCTGGAACCGACGTCGGGCACGGTGCGGTGGGATGGAGAAGACATCTTGTCCGCGCCGGAACGCGTCTGGTCCCGGCTCGGTTACCTGCCGCAGGACTTCGGCTTCTACCCGCACCTGTCGGGCGAAGCCATGCTGGAGTACCTGTTGCGCTTGAAAGGCATCACCGCACCGCAGGGGCTGAAGCATCTGACACGCGAGCTGCTCGACCGCGTCAACCTGAGCTTCGCTGCCAAGCGCAAGGTGAAGAGCTACTCGGGCGGCATGCGACAGCGACTCGGCATCGCGCAGGCGATCGCCGGCAATCCGGCGCTGCTCATCGTGGACGAGCCGACGGCCGGCCTCGACCCAGAGGAGCGTTTGCGCTTCTACCGCTTGCTCACCGAGCTCGCGCAAGACCGCACCGTGGTGCTCTCGACGCACATCGTGGAGGATGTGGCCGTGCTCTGCCCGCGCTTCGCCGCCATCCGTGACGGGCGTTTGGTTGCATCGACCACGCCATCGGCGGCGCGTGCGGCATTGCACGACGCCATCTTCGAAGGTTCGGTCAGCGACACCGAACTTAGCGAGCTGCATCGCACCCGCCAAGTCACACAAGCGATTCTGGTGGAGGGTCGGAGCCGCGTGCGCATCCGGGCCACGCGCGGAAACGCACCCGCAGGTTTCGAGCCGGTGCCCGTCACGCTCGAAGATGTCTACATGGTGTGGATGCAGGATGCGCGCGCGAAAGAGAACGGCGACACCCGCACGGCGAACGAAGAGGCTGCACCGAGATGAACGTCGCGAGCAGCGCCCGCGCCATGGAATCTGCCGCGGCCAGTGGGACGAGACGAAACACCCCTGTCCGCCGCGCCGCCTGCATCGGCTGGCTCGAGTTTTCCTTTCACGTGCGGCGGCCTCTGCTCGTCGTCCTCGTCCTGCTTCTCGGGTTCACGACGTGGGGACTCACCACGGGTGTCGTGAGCATCGACACCGGCGACCAGACGGTGGGCGGCAAGCGCGCTTTCATCACATCTGAGCACTCGAACGCGCTCTCGCTCAGCTTGATCGCCTTCCTCTACTACACCTTCTTCGTCGCCGTGGCCTCGGGGATGAGCATCCCGCGGGACGAGGAGCTGAAGGTCGCCGAAGTGCTGCACGCGACCGGCCTGCGTCCGCAAGAGTATGTTTGGGGCAAGTTCGCTGGCATCCTGGCCACCTTCCTGGCCGCACTCGCACTGCAGCTGGTGCTCTCGATCGGCATCTATCACTGGTTGCCCTACGAAGACTCTGACAAGCTCCGGGGTCCGTTCGCTCTCGCGAACTACGTCAAGCCGGCGCTCACGATGGTGCTGCCGCAGATCCTGTTCATGGCTGGATTGACGTTCTGCCTGGGCGAGCGCACCCGCCGGCCGATTCTCGTGTTCCTGCTGCCGGTGGCCGTGCTGCTCCTGTCTGCTTTCTTTCTGTGGAGCTGGTCACCGCCATGGCTCGACGTGCGCGTCAACCGGCTGCTCATGTGGATCGAGCCCTCTGGCTATCGCTGGTTGAACGAGACTCTCCTCAAAGTGGATCGCGGCGTCGACTACTACAACACCCAGCCCGTGGCTTACGACGTTGGTTTTCTGCTCAGCCGCCTTGCTTTCGTGCTGACGGGGCTCCTTGCCGTGGCTTGGAGCGCGCGCCACTTCGCCCGCAGCTTGCGCGGCGCGACGCGCTTGCCCCGGCACCAACTGGCCGTGCTCGAGAGCAGCGGAGGTGGCGTGGCCGGCGGCCTCGAGCTGGACCAAGTGCCCACGCTCGCGGCCTTGAAAATGCGTCCCGTGGCCGACGGTTTCTCCAGCCAAGCGCGCACGATCGCGCGCTTCGAGCTGCGTAACCTCGCGAGCTCGCCGGGCCTTTATCTCTTCATTCCGCTCATCCTCATGCAGGCGATCCAGGCTGGTTATTACGCCACCGGGCCCTGGGGCACGCGGCTCCTCGTCACTCCGGGGACGTTCACTTCGATCACGTTCAACACGCTCACACTCACCGTCGTGTTCCTGCTGCTTTTCTACACGGTCGAATCGTTCGACCGCGAGCGCACGGTGGGGCTGCATCCAATCTACGCCAGCACTCCCGTGCGGAGCGGAGCCATTTTGCTCGGCAAGGCCCTGGCGAACTGTTTCGTCGCGATCGTCGTCCTGCTCGCGTCGTGGCTCGGCTGCGCCGCCATCCTGATCGCGCAAGGGAAAGTCGGGATGGAATTGCGCCCGTTCTTGATCGTGTGGGGGCTGCTGCTCGTGCCCACTTTCCTGCTGTGGACGTCCTTCGTGATGGCGTTGATGGCCTTGACCCGCAATCGCTATGCGACCTATGCCCTGGCGCTGGCCGCGCTCATCCTCACCGGTCTCGCGCAGGCTCGCGACAAGATGAACTGGGTGTGGAACTGGAACTTGTGGAGCACCGTGCGCTGGAGCGACATGGGTCTGCTCGAGCCCAACGGCTGGCCGCTGCTGCTGAACCGCGGGATGACAGTGCTCGGCACCGTCTTCTTCATCACACTCACGGTGCAATGGATGGCGCGGTGCGAGAGCGACGCCACGCGCGTCCTGCATCGCTTGGCTCCGGGACGGGTGTTGCGCCGCTCGGCGCGGCTTCTCCCTTACGCTCTGCCGCTGGCTGCGCTTGCTTGCTATCTCGGCGCGTTGGTGTGGAACGGGTTCCAATCCAAGACGGCACGGAATCGTGATCGCGATTACTGGAAACAGAACCTGGCGACGTGGAAAGACGCGCCGATTCCTGCCATCGCCCACTTGGAACTCGACGTGACTCTCGATCCACAGAGTCATGCAATCCGATCCCTCGGCGCCTACACGCTCTTCAACATCGAAGAGCAGCCGATGCGTCAGGTGGCGCTGACGCTGGCCTCGCACATCCACGATGCCAAGTGGAAGATGGCGGGGCAGGACTACTCGCCGGAGAACCGGACCAACCTGTTCGTGTTCACCCCGCAGTCCCCGCTCGCGAATGGCGACAGCCTGCGCATCGACTTCGAGTACGAGGCGAAGTGGCCCGATGGCATCACGCGCAATGGCGGTGGAATGTCCGAGTTCATCCAGCCCTCCGGCGTGGTGCTGACCGGTTTCTCCCCCATTCTGGCGCCTGTCGTGGGCTACGACCCCAGCATCGGCATCGAGCGCAAGGAGAACCAATACGAGCCGCGTGTTTACCCGGACGACCACTACAAGAGCCAGGTGAAGGCTGGCTTCAACGTGCGTGTTCCTTTCACGACGCGCATCCGCATGCGTGGTCCCAGGGAATACACCTACAACTCGGTGGGCACCTTGATCGAGGATCGCGTCGACGGCGACCAGCGTTCGATGGAATGGCAGAGCGATCACCCGGTGGCGCTCTTCAACATCGTCGCCGGCAAGTGGGCCGTGCATCGTGGCCAAGGCACCGCCATCTATTACCATCCCGCGCATGCAACCAACATCGAGGAGATGGGCGAGGCGCTCGACGCGGCGCGCCGCTGGTACTCGGATTGGTTCTATCCTTATCCTTGGAAGGAGCTCAAGCTCAGCGAGTTCGCCGATTTGGCGACCTACGCGCAGGGATTCGCCACCAACATCACGTTCTCGGAGGGCATCGGGTTCCTGACTCGATCCGATCCGCGCGCGCGCACCGCGTTCATGGTCACCGCACACGAGGCCGCGCATCAGTGGTGGGGCAACTTGCTCACGCCAGGCGAAGGCCCCGGCGGCGACATCCTATCCGAGGGCATGTCGCATTTCTCGACTCTGATGCTGCAAGAACAGATCCACGGCACACAGGGCCGCATCGAGTTCGCCAAGCGCATCGAGGAACGCTATGGCGAGCGCCGCAATGTCGACGCCGAACGCCCTCTCGTCAAGATCGACGGCAGCAAGGACGGCGATCAGACCGTGATCTACGACAAGGGCGGATGGGTCTTCTGGATGTTGCAGAACGTGATGGGCCGCGACAACAATTTGGCCGGCCTGCAGAGTTTCATCCGCAATCACCTCACGAACCCTGACCATGCCCTCTTGGAGGATCTGGTCGAGGAGCTTCGCCCCTTCGCTGCGGATACGACCGCCTACAATGCGTTCACGCGTCAGTGGTTCTTCGAGGTCGTCGTGCCCGAATACCAGTTCGACGAGGTGCAGCGCGTCCAAGAAGGCGAACACTGGATCGTGAGCGGCACCGTGAAAAACGCGGGCACAGGCACTGCGCTCGTCGAGATCGCCGCCACTACGGGGGAGGAACGCTTCGAGAAGCAGACGCCGGAACAAACGCAGAATGGCCCTGTCCCTGTCGCCAAGGACTATCGCGAGGCTCGCACCGAGCTCACGCTCGCTGGCAACGAAAGCGCCAGCTTCCGCATCGAGTGCCCGTTCGAGCCCAAGATCGTACTCTGCGACCCGGACGCGAAAGTGTTGCAGTTGCGGCGCAAGTACGCTCTGCACCGGCTCTGATCGCCCGGACGTCGATCATGCCCCGCGCGAGGTTGCCGTCCGCAGACACGCGCGGACTTTGTCTCCGAGGTCGTCTCGCGAAGGCTCAGCCCTGCTGAGGTTCAGTGATCTGCGAAGCACAGAGTCCACGCCTCGACGTGGTTCTTGCGCAACCGCCTCTCGTTCCGCCACCACGAACCGACCTCCCGGTCCCCGATGCGGCAGAGAACATCGAGCGGTGCCTTGCCCCTGAACCGCGCCAGGGTCCCGTGCTCGCCCTGCTGGTGATGGAATTCACACAGCACGAGCAGATTCCCCGGCTCCTCGCCGCCCTGGTGACCGCGGTAGTGAATGTGGTGCACCTGCAGATTTCGGCGTGACGTACAGCCCGGCGCCATGCAGCGAAATCCCGCTTCTGCGAGCGCGCGTTCGCGCCATCCCTGCCGGTCTGGCATGGATCGCGGATCGTCGTGCGTCCAAAGCCAGTCTTCGAGCAACGCCAGAATCGCCACCCAGTCGGGAACGCGTTGCTTCTGCTGGACGTACTCGGCCGCGATCCTGGCCGAGGGGAACGTTTGGCGTTCTTCACCAGGCCGGAGCTTGGTCTCTGCGATAGCGAGAAGCATTCTGCGCGCTTGCTCGACG
>DASRJO010000067.1:0-2457 GCA_035649435.1 Candidatus Krumholzibacteriia bacterium
TCCCCGGTGGGGGAGTCGGCACGTTGCACTGACCCGAGAAGTGGCAGCCCCACGACACGATGCTGCCGTCGCTGCGTCGCGCCACGGTGTGACCCTCCCCCACGGTAGGGGTGAAGCCACCTGCCGCCACCTCGACGTAGGTGAGACTCGGCGGCAGCGCCGGCACGTTGCACTGGCCCCAGGAGTTGTCGCCCCAGGCCACGACGCTGCCGTCGCTGCGGCGCGCCACGCAGTGTCTGCCGCCCGCCGCCACCTCGACGTAGGTGAGGCCCGGCGGCAGCGCCGGCGCGTTGCACGGGCCGTCGTTCCATCCCCAGGCCACGACGCTGCCGTCGTTGCGTCGCGCGACAGTGTATCCGTTCCCTGCCGCCACCTCGACGAACGACTCCGCGTGCAGCCGGCCGTCGCCCACCCATAGACCCCAGGTGACCACGTGCCCTTGCGCCTGCGCCGTCGCCGCGACGAACGCGCACGAGAAGCCGGCGAGCAGGAACGATCGCGCCACGGCGGGGCGCGTCACTTTCGTCCGATCAGCGAGCATGGCGGATACCTTCCCCGCAAGGCGAGGCCTGTTCCGCGCCATCGGGGAGTCATGCGTTGGAGTCTCTGTTCGATCGAGACTCCGGACCATCGAGCAGAGACTCCAGTCTCTACCGAGTCTCTACCCGATGCGCCGCGACGTGGACGTCACAGGCTTCGCGCCTTGCGCAGCAGGTTCCCGCCGTCGGCCACCACGGCCGCGGCGAGCAGTGCCATGGTGATGCGCAACAACCACTCGGAAACGGTGCGAAGCGCCTTGCCGGTGACCTGGTCTGGACCCGTCAACATTGGGAAACGCCGCCGAGAAGTTGGCGGACTCAGCGAGGGACGCGATGATCGGATGATGCTGTCCACATCGCCGCAGGACCGGCGAGCTGCGGCCAAGGCAACCGCGAGGGCAAGGACCCTCGTACTCGGCGCAGGCGCAGCGGAAGAGACGTCAACCATGCGTTCAGCGTTCATCCCGATCCCCATCGAGGCCTACGTGCAGAAGCACTTGTCCAGCAACCGCGGAGTCGACCGGAAAGACCTCGTGAGGCGCTTGCAGTACGCGCTCGCGGCATCCCGCTCCGGGTCGCGCTGCGAGTGCGGCAACCCGATCTGGGTCATCGGTTCAGCCGAAGTCGGCTTGCGTTGCTTCACCTGCATCACGGGAGAGGCAAACCCCAGCGGCGATTACGAGATCGACGAGGCGATCGGTGGCTAGGTCGAGTTCGTCGCAGAAGGGGCCGCGCGCCAAGCTACGCATCGCTCAGCGCCCTGTGTCGTCATGGGTCTGAACTTCGAGTGGGATGCGCGGAAGGCGGCGTCGAATCGCCGCAAGCACGGCGTCGACTTCGAGGAGGCTTCCACGGCATTCGGCGATCCTCTTTCGATAATTCCGGATCCGGGCCACTCTCAGCACGGGATCGCTTCGTTCTCATCGGGGAGTCCTTTCGCGGCAGGCTCCTGGTTGTCGTCCACACCGAGCGAGACGATACTGTCCGCCTGATCAGTGCTCGGGTTGCCAGGTCGAGCGAGCGCCAAACTCATGAGGAAACCCAAGCAGTCTCGGCCAGATCCAGATTTGCGAGACGAGTACGATTTCTCGGGAGGAGTGCGCGGCAAGTACGCCAAGCGATTTGCCGCCGGATGCAACGTGGTGATCCTGGACCCAGACGTTGCCAGGCGCTTCGCCGATTCGGCATCCGTCAACAAGGTGCTGCGTTCGTTCATGGCGCGCAGCGGGAAGAAGCGGTCGCGTGCGTGACGCGGCCCGATTGGTCGGAGGAGCGGACGCGCGCGCAGTCGCGCGTTGCTCCGCACTCGGCTCAGACCGCATCCCCGGCGGCAGGACGTAACCCCACGCGATCGGCGGCTCGGTGGCGTTCGTCCGAGCGCGAGCCGCGCACTGAACACTCGAGGAAACCTGTCCCGCTTTCCCCCGGATTTCATGTTCCAGTTCTCGAGTGCAGAGCTCGAGAGCTGGAGGTCACAACTTGCGACCTCCAAGTAGACGGTCTTCGCCGACGACAATGCCCTGTTGCTCGATGATCCTTGTCGGCCCACACGATCACGGCGCCTTTGCCGTCGGGCATCCACAGCGGCACGCCCATCGACTTCCCATGCGCGGGTAGGAAGAGCATCTCGGCCTTGCCCGTGCCGGGGTCGAACAGCGCGATGCCGGCGCGATCCTTGGCGACGCGACTGTTGAACAACAGCCTCTTGTCGTCGGGGCTCCACGCGGGACGGCAGGCGAAGAACGCCAGCAATACGGCCAGCGCAGCGAGCACGCTCAGCCGGAGGCAGGCACTCGCGCAACGATCGGGCATCGGGTGGGGGAGTTGCCGCGCCGCGGCAGGGGGGACTCAGCTCAGCGCGAGCATGCGTTGCAGCGGGATCAGCGCGCGCTGCCGCAGCTCTTCGGGCATCTCGATG
>DASRJO010000068.1:0-2230 GCA_035649435.1 Candidatus Krumholzibacteriia bacterium
TTTCGATCGCTTTCATGAGCGGGCGGTCGTCGTGCGTGACGAACGAGACGGCTTCACCTTCGGCGCCGGCTCGGCCGGTGCGGCCAATGCGATGTACATAGTCTTCGGCGACGTGCGGCAGGTCGTAATTGACGACGTGGGGGAGGGCTTCGATATCGAGGCCCCGCGCGGCGATGTCGGTCGCGACCAAGACACGGAGCTCGTTGTCCTTGAAGCGCTTGAGCGTTCTCGTCCGGTGGTTTTGGTTCTTGTTCCCATGAATAGCGTCGGCTTCGATGCCGGCGCGCGAGAGCTGGTGTGCGAGGCGGTTGGCGCCGTGCTTGGTGCGCACGAAGACCAGCACCTGGCGCCAGTCGTTAGACTTTACGAGGTGCGCGAGGAGTTCGCGCTTTCTTTCCTGGGCGACGGGGTGCTGGACCTGGGCGACGAGCTCAGCGGGCGTGTTGCGCCGCGCGACTTCCACGGTCGCCGGGTTTTTCATGAAGGATGCGGCGAGCTTGCGGATTTCGTCGGGGAAAGTCGCCGAGAAAAGCAGGTTCTGCCGCTCGGCTGGCAGGAGCGCGAGGATCTTGCGGATGTCGTGGATGAAGCCCATGTCGAGCATGCGGTCGGCTTCGTCGAGGACCAGGATCTCGATCTGCGAGAGGTCCACTGTTTTCTCCCCGACGTGGTCGAGGAGCCGCCCGGGCGTGGCGACCAGGACGTCGACGCCGCGGCGCAGCGCGTCGACCTGCGGTTGCATGCCCACACCGCCGAAGATGGTCGCGGTCTCCATCCCCATGTGCTTTCCGTAGGTGCGGAAGTCCTGTTCGACTTGCGCGGCCAGCTCGCGCGTCGGCGTGACGACCAGGACGCGGACAGCAGCGGCGTTGCGCTCGGAAAGTTTCTGGAGGATCGGTAGCGCGAACGCGGCGGTTTTGCCGGTGCCGGTCTGCGCGGCGCCAAGGAGATCTCGGCCAGCGAGGACCACAGGGATCGCCTGCAACTGAATGGGGGTCGGCTCGGTGTAGCCCTGCTCGGCTACGGCGCGCACGAGCTCGGCGGACAGGCCGAGGCCTTCGAAATTGTTCACTTCGGTGTTTCTCCCGCACTCGACCTGGGAAGGCGTCGCCTTCGACCGGTTCAGGCTGATGCGATGGGTTTGAGAACGACTGAAACGCTAACCGGATGTACGCGTTGCAGAAAGCCGGGGCGAATTATACAGGCTGGTCGAGCGCCGCCCGCACTTGCGCCACGATGAGCGCGATGGGACGAATGTCGGCGCTTTCGCCAGCCGCGCGCGCGTCCTGGATGGCGCGCACGAGGCGCGTGCCAAGCATGGCGATGACGGCGTCCGGGGCGTTGCGCGCGATGGCGAGGGCCAGCCCGTTCGCGCGCTCCAGCTGCGAAGGTAAGAGCGGCGGACGGATCAGTCCTTCCACCTCCGAGAGGCTCCGCAGGATCGCCAGGCGTTGGCTAGCCGGCGCTCGCGGCGGCTGACCGGCTGGTAGGTTGCTCTTCGGTTTTCGGTCCATGGCGATGACGTGTCCGGCTGCGTCCTCGCAAGGGAAGTACCCGCGCGGAGTCACCCATGACGCTTGGATGCGACAGATCGCGATGCGGCACGTGGACGACCCATGCAAAATCCTGCGGTTGTCGTTTCACAGGGGTGAACTCCACTTCTGCGAAGCTGCTGCAGGCCGCGCTCGAGATCCCTGGCACCGCCTGCTTCTTCCGGCGGTCGACATTGTGCTCGAGCACCGAGCGGCGGCCGCCACCGGGTTCCTGCCTAGCTAAATCCCTAAAGAATTCGGGGGTTTGAAGGCCGCCAGGCGCCCTGGCACGCTGCATCGCCGAAGAAACCGGCGCGGAAGCGCAGCTGCCCGCGAAGCACGTGTGGATCGAACCCGAATGGGAAGAAGTGGCGCCCGGAATCTCCTGCAAGCTGCTCGCCGCGAATCAGGAGACGCACCAGGTCAGCATGCTCGTGCGTCTGGCGACCGCGGCGAGCCCGGCGCGAGCGACCATCGGGTGTGGACCGAAACGGGCTGCACCTGCCTGCTTATTACCAGCACGAAAGACGTGCTGCGCTGACGTCGCCTAGACGTCGAAGCCGTCCCCAATATCGTCGAAACCGCCCGCGTCGGCGACACCCGAGTCCTCTCCGGAGTCCGCGACGTCGGCACCGTTAGCCGAGAAGAAGTGCTGCGCGATCATGCTGCCGATGACCGCGCCGGCAATCCCGGAGAGC
>DASRJO010000069.1:0-42223 GCA_035649435.1 Candidatus Krumholzibacteriia bacterium
GGGGCTCTGGTGGTCGCCCCACCGCTGGTTCTGTGGAGCCGGCGACCCTGGCCGCGCTGGTGTCGCTGGAGCAGACTGCATGCGACATTCTTGCTGTTCCTCACGGTCACGACGACCGTCATCGTCTTCAACGGCGCGCTCCTCGGGTTGCAGAACCTGCCGTTGTCCTTCCTCTGCATCCCGCCTCTCGTCTGGGCGGCGTTCCGCTTCGAACAACACGGTGCCGCGACGACCAGTCTGCTGATCTCCGCCGTCGCCGTTTGGTGCACCGCGCATGGGTTCGGTCCGTTCGTGGCCGGGACACCGAACAGCTCGCTCCTGCTGCTGCAAGCATTCATGGGCACTGTCGCGGTCACGGCGCTGGCGCTCGGCGCGGTCGTGGCGGAACGCAGGCGCGTCATGGAGGCACTGCTGCGCGCTCACGACACACTCGAGGAGCGGATCGCGGCGAGAACCGCCGAGCTCTCGGTCGCGGTCACGTCATTGCATGAAGAGATCGAGGACCGCGCCGTCACCGAAGCCAAGCTGAGCGAGAGCGAGCGCAATTTGGCCGCGGCGCAGGCGCTCGCCCACGTCGGATCGTGGAGCTGGGAGATCCCCAGCAACCGCGTGCATTGGTCCGACGAGCTGTACCGCGTCTTCGGGATCGTGCCTGAAGGCCAGCCGCTGACCTACGAGTTCTTCCTCGAGCGAGTGCACGCGGCGGACCGCGCCTTCGTCGATGCAACCGTGCGCGGTGCTGCGTCCACGGGCAAGCCGTTCGAGTTCGAACATCGCATTATCTTGCCCGACACCAGCATCCGCTGGATCCATGCGCTGGGCGAGGTGTCGATGCGATCGGGCGTGGCCGCGTCCATGCACGGCACTGTACGAGACATCACCGAGCACAAGCACAATGCGGCGGAGCGAAGGAGGTTGGAGCTCGAGCTTCTCGAGGTGGGCCAGAGAGAACAGCTGCGTCTGGGCCAGGATCTGCACGATGACCTGGGGCAGTTGCTCACGGGGGTCGCATTCCTGGCCAAGACGCTCGAGAAAAAGCTCGCGGCCCTCGCCAGTGACGACGCGCGGGCGATGTTCGAGATTCGTTCGCTAGTCGATGTCGCCATTGGCAAGACGCGCGACCTCGCCAGGGGCCTGCCGGCGGCGAGCATCTTCGGCGAAGGTCTCTCGCATGCACTGCGCGAGCTCGCCAGCACCACGGAAAGGTTGTTCGACGTGTCCTGTGTCGTCGAGAGCGACGAGTCGGACTGGAGTGGGAATCCTCAAATTGCCATGCACCTGTATCGCATCGCCCAAGAAGCCACGAGCAACGCCATTCGCCACGGTCAGGCCAAGCACATCGTGATCGGGCTCGCAGCTGGTGGGCCCGGCATCACCCTCTCGGTTCGTGACGATGGGGTCGGCTTCAGCCCGGACGCCGGCCATGGAGGATTGGGATTGCGCATCATGCGCTATCGCGCCGACTTGCTCGGAGCCAGAATCGAGATCTCTTCGGCTCCCGCGGCCACGATCGTGACTTGCGCCGTCCTTCCGGGCTGATACTCTCGCGCGCATGGATCGACGCCTGACCCACGTGTTCTTCGACGTCACCCACACGCTGCTCGACGTGCGCGGGTCCGTGGGCGAGATCTACGCAACACATGCGCGCGCCCACGGATTGCAGGCGCCCGCCGAACAGATCGAAGTGCATTTTCAGGCGGCGATCGCAGACCTGCCCCAATCCCTCGCGCCCGGATTGACCGCGGGTGAGATCCAGGCGCGTGAGTTGGCATGGTGGCGCGAGCTGGCGCGGCGCTCGCTCGCGCCATTCGGCTCCTTCCCGCGCTTCGATGCCTTCTTCGCCGACGTCTTCGAAGCCTTCCGCGGTCGCGAGGCGTGGGTGTTGCACCCGGACACTGCGTCGATGCTGGCGACCCTGCGCGCACAGGGCCGCCGGCTCGGCATCATCTCGGACATGGACTCGCGCCTCTTCGACGTGCTGGCCGACTTCGGTCTCGACGCCACGTTCGACGTCGTGTGCCTGTCGTTCCGTTGCGGCTTTCGCAAACCCGACGTTCGGCTATTCGCCGCCGCATTGCAGCTGGCCGGTGCGCGGGCGGAGTGCTCCGTGCACATCGGCGACAGCCTGCGTTCCGATGTGCAAGGTGCGCTCGATGCCGGTCTCCATGCCGTTCATCTCGACGCCAAGCGCTCCGGCGGCACACCCGCACGCGCCCACGTCGTGCACGACCTGATGCAGCTTCCCGCGCTTCTCGACCGCCTCGACGCCGAAGTCTAATCCGACACGCAGAACCTTGGCTCGATCCTCACCGCAATGCGATCGCAACGCTGCGGCATGGAGGGTCCGGCGCTCCCAAACGCCTTGACGGGTCGCAGAGAGCGCAGCATGCTTCCCGCACAAGGAGTTCCTGTGAACCCACTGCCTGCACTCCTCGCTGCTTGGGCACTGACGGGCGTTGGTGCTGTCATCGGTTCCATTCTCGGGAACGCCGGGGGAAAGTCCGGGCTATTCGCCGGCGCCGTTGTCGGAGGCGTCGTCGGAGTTTGGGCCGCCGTTGCCGCCGGGATCAAGCTGCGGTGGCTCTCGCGCCAGGATCGCCGTGGTGCCTTCGTCGGCGGGATCGTCGGGTTCGGGATCGCCGCCCCGATCGCAGTGACCAATCTCCACACGCCCGTCACGCCCGTCCTGGTCTGTGCGCTCGCGGGTGTCGGCTTGGTTCTGGGTGCTGGCTTTGCGCGCGGCTGGAGGGGAAGTTCGTGAGCGGTGTCGGCGAGCACCGCCCCTGGGCGACAAGCAAAATGTTCCCTCCTCGCCATACCGGTCGCTTCCTCTTGCTCGTCGAACCAGGTGACGGGCCCGTGTGGCTCGAAGTGACTGGTCCCGAAGGGACGGAGAGCTTCCTGGACACGCTCCTCGACACCCCACCTGCGACCGCGGGCGGCGCGTGAGGCAGCTTCGGCGCGTTCACATGTCCGTTCTCACCGCGCCGAACGACTGCTCGTGCTCGCGGCCTGCATCGGCATGCCAAGGCGGTCCATGACGAAGCTGTAGAGGTCGGCGCTTTCTTCGATCAACTTGCCTGTCGGCTTGCCGGCGCCGTGGCCCGCCTTGGTGTCGACACGCAACAGGATCGGGTTGTCCGAGGCATTGCCGGCCTGAAGAGCCGCGGCGAATTTCTTCGCGTGCGCCGGGTGCACGCGCGTGTCGGAGTCCGCCGTGGTGATGAGCATCGCCGGATAGCTCGTGCCCGGACGCACGTTGTGCACCGGCGAGTAGGCGTACAAGAAGCGAAAGTGCGCCTCGTTCTGCGGATCACCGTATTCCGGCACCCAATACGAGCCGATGGTGAACTGTGTATAGCGCAGCATGTCGGTGACCGGTACGCGAGAAAGAACGGCGCCGTAGAGATCCGGACGCTGCAGCGCGCAGGCTGCAGTCAACAGACCGCCGTTGCTGCCGCCTTCCATCGCCAACCGCGCCGGCCGGCTGTAGCCGTGCGCCACCAGCCATTCGGCGGCGGCGATGAAATCGTCGAATACGTTCTGCTTCTTCTCCAGCATGCCCGCCTGGTGCCAAGCGTCTCCGAACTCGCCGCCGCCGCGCAGGCTCGGCAGCGCCAAGACGCCGCCCTGCTCGAGCCAGAAGGCCCGCGAGGTCGTGAAGGTCGGCGTGATGCTGTTGTTGAAGCCGCCGTACCCATAGAGCAGCGCCGGATTGTCGCCGTCGAGCGTGATGCCGCGCCGGTGCACCAGGAACATCGGCACCTTGGTGCCATCCTTCGACTCGTAGAAGATCTGCCGTGTGACGAACGGTTCGGGATCGAAGTGCGTCTGCGTCTTCTGGTACAGCACGAGCGTGCCGGCGGCGAAGTCGATGCGATAACTCTGCGGCGGAAACAAGAACGAGCTGAAGCCGACGAAGCAGTCGGGTGAATCCGGACGGCCGCTCAAACCCGAGATCGAGCCCAAGGTCGGGAGCGCGATGTCCTGGCGCAAGGTGCCATCGAGGTCATGCAGTCGCAACAAGTGGTGCGCGTTGTGCAGGCTCGCGACCGCCAGCTGCCCGTTGATGACTTGCGCGGAGCTGATCACGTCGGACGCATGCTCGGGCACGATCTCCACCAACGCGTCGGGCGAGCGTGGATCCACCGCGATGATGCGCCGGCGCGCCGCATTCGCGTCGGTTTCGAAGTACAGCCTGTCGCCCATCGCCTCGATGAATTCGAACTCGGACTCGAAGCCGGTGAACAGCGGCGCGAGCGGCGTCTTCGCGGCGAGATCCTGCACGATGATCTCGTTCTTGCCCGCCGAGCCCTTCCACACCTGCACCACCAGCCAGCGCCCGTCGTCGCTCACTTTGGCCGAGAACCCGAGGTCCTTGTTCTCGGGGCGCTCGTACACCAAGCGGTCCCGCTCCTGCGGCTCGCCCAAACGGTGGAAATACAGCTTCTGGAAATGCTCCTGGTCCTTGGCGTAGCGGGAATAATAGAAACCGCTGTTGTCTCCGGCCCAGGCGAGGGTGGTGAATCGCACGCGCTCGAGCTTGTCGTCGCGATCCTTGGCCGTCGCGACTTCCTTGACGCGGATCGTCTGCCAATCGCTGCCGCTCTGGCTCAGACCGTAGGCGAGCAATGTCCCGTCGCGCGTGAGCCCCGTGGCGCCGAGCGCGATCGTCCCGTCCGCGCTCAGCGCATTCGGGTCGAGCAGCACTTCGGGCGCGCCATCCAAGCCCTTGCGCTTGTAGAGAACGGACTGGTTCTGCAGGCCGTCGTTCTTGGAGACGAGCACCCACGCTCCACCCTGGGTCGGCAGGCCGTGCCGCGGATAGTCCGTGAGCTCGGTCAGCCGGGCCACGACCGCTTGGCGGAATGGCAGTGCATCGAGCTTGCCGCGCGTCAGCTCGTTCTGCGCTTCCACCCAGGCCTGGACTTCTTTGTCGTCGACGTTTTCCAGCCAGCGGTAAGGATCGGCGACACGCGTGCCGAAGAAATCATCCACTTGGTCTGACTGGCGGGTTTCGGGATGGGATCCACCGAACGCCGGGGCGACGAGCAATGCGAAGAGGCACGACGCGAGCGACACAGCGCGGAAGTGGGATTCCATCGCAGGCCTTCCTGTTGAGTGCACTTAGAGCATGAACGCGCAGCTGCCGGCAAATGTGGGGTCGGTCTTCATAGTAAGTGAGCCGCGCGCGGCGCAACAGTCCTCCACCCGCTGCCCGGCGCCGGTGCGGCTGGCCCTGCGACACGGCATCGTCTACCATGACTTCGCGCCTCGCACGGCGGGGCGGCGGACGTCGATCCAAAGGACCGAGGGGTCCAGCCGGCTGATCCACTCACTCCGCGAGGCACGCATGCGCAACCGCGTCCCCCCGCTCTCCGAGGCCCAGTACTCCTGCAACTTCGCCGATCTCCAGAAGCCCTTCACCGCCGAACAGGCCGGCGTCGAATCCTCACGTTGCCTGTACTGCTTCGAGGCCCCCTGCATCACGGCCTGCCCGACGCACATCGACGTCCCGAGCTTCATCCACAAGATCCACGACCAGAACGTGCGCGGTGCAGCGCGTGTGATCTTGGATGCGAATCCCTTGGGTGCGAGCTGTGCCCGCGTCTGTCCGGTGGAAGTGCTGTGCGAAGGCGCTTGCGTTCTCAACCACAACCAGGACAAGCCGATCGAGATCGGCCGACTGCAGCGCTTCGCCGTCGACTGGTACTTCGATCGTGACATGCCGCCGCTGTTCGCCTTGCCTCCGCCATCGGGCAAGCGCGTCGCGCTCATCGGCGCCGGTCCCGCCTCGCTCGGCTGTGCCGCCGCCTTGCGCCGCCTGGGTCATGCCGCCGTGCTCTTCGATCGCAACCCGGCTCCGGGCGGCCTCAACACCTATGGCATCGCGCAATACAAGATGACGCCTCGAGACAGCCAGCGCGAGGTCGACTATGTGCGTACGCTCGGCGTGGACATTCGCTGTGGCGTGGACATCGGACGCGACTTCGGCCTCGCCGATCTGCTGCGCGACTACGACGCCGTCTTCCTCGGCATCGGCCTCGGCGGCACGCAGCGCCTCGGCATCCCCGGCGAAGACAAGGTCGGCGTCGTCGATGCACTCACCTTCATCCGCGACTACAAGACCCGGCCGTACGGCGAGGTGCCGGTGGGCCGTCGCGTCGCCGTCGTCGGCGCCGGCAACACGGCCGTGGACGCCGCCACCGCCGCGGCACGACTCGGCGCCGAGCGCACCTGGATCGTGTACCGCCGCAGCGAAGCCGAAATGCCGGCGTTCGAATACGAGCACGACTTGGCCCTGGCCGACGGCATCGTCTTCCAGTGGCTCGCGGCCCCGACCGCCGTGCTGGGCGACCAGGAAGTCGAGGGCCTGCGCTGCGTGCGCATGCGTCTCGGTGCGCCGGACGCCCGCGGTCGCCCGACGCCGGAACCGGTGCCGGGCAGTGAGTTCGACCTCGCAGTCGACATGGTCATCGCCGCCACGGGACAAGAGAAGCAGCGCGACTGGCTGATGCGGATCGACGGCCTGCAGCTGCGTGCCGATCGCGTCGTCGTCGATGGCACGACCGGCATGACCTCGGTGCCGGGGCTCTTCGCCGGCGGCGATTGCACGAACGGCGGCCTCGAAGTGGTGAACGCCGTCGCCGAAGGCAAGCTCGCCGCAAAGGGAATCGACGCATGGATGCAGCGATCGTCCGCGTGAGCGCGAAGCCGAGCTCGTCCTCAGAGTTTACGCCGCCGCGGCGCTGGATGCATCAGGACTTGAAGACGCGGAGAAGCTTGCGCACAGGGTCGTAGAGCTCGTCCACGACGCGCTCTTTGAGCGGGATGATGGCGTTGTCCGTGATCGTGATGTTCTCTGGGCAGACTTTCGTACAACACTTGGTGATGTTGCAATAGCCGATCCCGTGGCTCTTTTGCAGCTCCTCGGTGCGGTTTTCGCTGTCCAGAGGGTGCATCTCGAGAGCCGCAGCGTAGACGAGGAAACGCGGGCCGATGAATTCCTCGTGCAACTGGTGATCGCGCAGGACGTGGCAGACGTCCTGACACAGGAAGCATTCGATGCACTTGCGGAATTCCTGGACGCGATCGAGATCCTGCTGTGCCATGCGCCAAGTGCCATCCGGAGCATCGGGCGGACGCGGGCGGAATGGTTTGATCTTCTTCTTCACCTTGAAATTCCACGAGACATCCGTGACCAGATCCTTGAGCGGAGGAAAGGCCCGCATCGGCGTCACGGTCACGGGCTCCTGCAACGGCAGGTCACTCAGCCGCGTCATGCACAGTAGCTTTGGCATGCCGTTGACCTCGGCCGAGCACGAGCCGCACTTGCCAGCCTTGCAGTTCCAGCGCACGGCGAGATCGTTGGCCTGCTGCGCCTGGATCTGATGCACCGCATCCAGAGCGACCATCCCCTCGGTCACCTCGGTGGTGTAGTCCTCGAACTTGCCGCTCTGCCCGTCGCCGCGCCAGATCCTGAACGTCGCCGTGGCCATCAACCCATCTCCTCGATGATCCCGCGCAATTCCGCGGGCATGGCTAGGACCGGCTCCTGCTGAACCTGCATGCTGCCGTCCTTGCTCTTGCGGACGACGACGTGGACTTTGCCCAGCTCGGCGTCCTTGCTGGGGTAATCGACGCGAAACTGCGCCCCGCGGCTCTCACGCCGAAGGATCGCCGCGCGCGTGATCATTTCCGCCACGACGAGCAGATTGTCCAGGTCGATCGCTGTGTGCCAGCCGGGGTTGTACTCACGGTGGCCGGAGACTCCGACGCGCTCGGCCCGTTCCCGCAGGCTGCCGATCGCGTCGAGTGCACGCAGCATTTCCTCTTCGGTGCGAACGATGCCGACCAAGTCTTGCATCATCTCTTGCAAACCCTGCTGCACTTGGTAAGCCCCCTCGCTGCGCGCGCCGGCGCGGTCGAAGGGAGCGAGCGCTCGCGCCGCGGCGCGGTCGATCTGCCCTTCGTCCACTCGACCCGGCCCGACGTCGCGGGCGAAGCGGGCAGCGTACTCACCAGCGCGCTTGCCGAAGACGATGAGGTCGGAGAGCGAGTTGCCGCCCAGCCGATTCGCTCCGTGCAGGCCTGCGGCACATTCGCCGGCGGCGAAGAGGCCCGGAACGGTGGACATCTGCGACTCCGACTCGACGCGCACGCCGCCCATGGTGTAGTGCGTGGTGGGACCGACTTCCATCGCTTCCTTGGTGATGTCGATGTCGGCCAGCTGCTTGAACTGGTGGTACATGCTCGGCAGCTTGCGCTTGATATGCTCCTCGGCGCCGGGCAGCCTCTGTTTGATCCACGAGATATCGAGGAAGACGCCGCCGTGCGGACTCCCCCGCCCTTCCCGCACCTCGCGCACGATGCAACGGGCGACATGGTCGCGCGTCAACAGCTCCGGCGGGCGCCGGGCAGCCTTGTCGCCTTGCGTGTACCGCCACCCTTCTTCCTCGGAATCGGCGGTCTGCGCCTTGTAGAGTTCCGGGATGTCGTCGAACATGAAGCGGCGGCCGACATTGTTCTGGAGGATGCCGCCTTCGCCGCGAACTCCCTCGGTGACCAGGATGCCTTTGACGCTGGGAGGCCAGACCATCCCGGTGGGATGGAATTGCACGAACTCCATGTCCATGAGATCGGCGCCCGCATGATAAGCGAGCGCCTGACCGTCGCCGGTGTACTCCCAGCTGTTGCTGGTGATCTTGTATGCCCGGCCGATCCCCCCGGTGGCCAGCACGACCGCTTTGGCGCTGAAGACCTTGAACCGGCCACGCTCGCGCTCGTACGCGAATGCACCGACGACGCGCCCGTCATCCACGAGCAGCGTGAGAACCGTGCACTCCATGTACACGTCGATTCCCTGGTGGATGCTGTGGTCCTGCAAAGTGCGGATCATCTCGAGACCGGTGCGATCACCGACGTGCGCGAGTCGCGGGTAGCGATGGCCGCCGAAGTTGCGTTGCAGAATCCGCCCGTCCTGCGTGCGGTCGAACAAAGCCCCCCAGGCCTCGAGCTCGCGCACGCGGTCGGGAGCTTCCCTGGCGTGCAGCTCGGCCATTCGCCAGTCGTTGAGATACTGGCCGCCACGCATCGTATCGGCGAAATGGACTCTCCAGTTGTCGCGTTCGTCCACGTTCGCGAGCGCCGCCGCGACCCCGCCTTCCGCCATGACAGTGTGCGCCTTGCCGAGAAGCGATTTGCACACGAGACCCACGGTGACACCCGCAGCGGAGGCTTCGATCGCAGCGCGCAGACCGGCGCCGCCCGCACCGATCACCAACACGTCGTGAGTGTGTGTCTCGTATTTCAGAGGATTCTCCAGTCCGACCAAAAGCCCATGGCGCACATCCGCACGTAGAAGTCGGAAAACCCGACCCAGAACAGGCTCATCCAGGCCCAAAGCATGTGCCGGCGATTGAGACAGCTCGAGCAGTCGTACAAACTCTTCTGCACCCGGGCCCGGGAGAACACGTCGTGGCGGCCCCCGACCAGATGGCGAAACGAATGACAACCGATCGCATAGCCACCGAGAAGGACGACATTGATCGCCAGCACGAACGTGCCGACGCCGATGCCGAAGCCTGCCTGGCCGGTGCTGGGATCCGTGAACCAAAGGGCCTTCCACACGTCGGAGGCGAGGATGACGATGAACGCCAGTGCCAAAAACATGAAGTAGCGGTGGACGTTCTGGAGCACGAGCGGAAAAGACGTCTCACCGTGATAGCGTCGGCGGGGCTCGCCGACACTGCACGCCGGCGGATCGGCGCCGAACGATTTGTAGTAGGCGCCACGATAGTAGTAGCACGTGAAACGAAAGCCGCCCGGCGCCCAAAGGATGAGCAGCGCCGGCGAGAAAGTCAGCCATCCCGGCCACCAGCTCGGCTGGGGCCCGAACCAGCTATGGGACGATGAACCGAAGATCTCTGGCGAGTAGAACGGCGACAGGTAGGGTCCGAAGTGATAGTGCTCGCCCTGGAACGCAGCCCAAGTGGCGTAGACAACGAAGGCGGACAATCCGAAGAAGGTCGCGACCGGCTGCGGCCACCAGGCGTCCCGGCGCGCCGTCTGGCCGAAGCGGCCCGGCAGGCGCAGTTCCACGTTGGCCAACTTCGCTCCTCCCAGCCACGCGGCATGAATCGGCGCACAACATAGCGGACTTGGGCGAGGCTTTTCAACCGCCCACTGCAGCGGCCACGCCGAGGCAGAAGCGGCGGCCCGGTTGCGAGCCGAGTCCGTGCATGGAGTCAGTTGTGGGACGGCAAAGCGGCGGGGCGCGGCTTGCGCGGCAACATGGCGTCGCGATTGGCCGCATGCGCCAGCACCGCGGCCATCACGACCGCAGCCTGCCGGAGATCGTCCGGCAGAACGTGGTCGTAGGTGTCCAGATGACTGTGGTGAGCCTGAGGCGAGTAATCGAGCGGGTCCTGCACGAACTGGAAGCCGGGGATTCCGACGTGATCGAACGACATGTGATCGGTCCCGGTGGTGCGGTTGAGCGTCACGGTCTCGACGCCGAGATCGGCAAAAGGCGCGAGCCAAGCGCTCAAGATCGGCCGCACCGCGGCATTCTCTTCCAAATAGATGCCACGGATCTTGCCGCTGCCATTGTCGAGGTTGAAGTAGCCGCTCACTTTCGCCTGTGCTGGTTTGAAAGTGAGCGGACCTGGGCTGCGTCGCAAGCTCACCGGTAGATGCAGCTCCGAATCGGGCCAGGCTGGACGGCTGGCGAAGTGCTGGTTCACGTACGCTTTGCTCCCGAGCAGTCCCTGTTCCTCGCCGCTCCACAGAATGACACGCACCGTGCGCCGCGGCTCGACACCGAGCGCCTCGAGAATGCGCACCGCCTCCATCACCACGGCGCAACCGGCGGCATTGTCCGCCGCACCGTTGCCCGATTGATAGCTGTCCAGGTGGGCGCCGGCGATCACCAGCTCGTTCTTCTTGTCGCCCCCCTGAATCTCAGCCACGGTGTTGAACGCTTTGCCGGCATTGTCGTGGAACGTTGCTGCGACATCGAGCCGCAGGCGCACGGTTACGCCCTTGTCCAGGAGACGCAGCAACCGATTGTAGTGCTCGGTGATGAGACTCACCGCCGGGATTCGCATCGGCTCGGCATCGACGGGCTCGCCGCCGCGCGGCACACGCAAGATGCCGTGATCCCGCGAGCTGACTTCGATGATCGCGAGCGCGCCCTCGGCGAAGAGGAACGCGTCGAGGGCGCGACGCAGCGGCAGGCGCTTGCGATACCCCTTGGCCCACTCGCTGTCGCCTTCCTGCATCTCGGGAATCTCGAAGGCTTCCCTCGCCGCGAGCGTGTCCGATGTCAAGCGCGAGAATGCCACCTGGACGCGCGGCGCCACCTTGCGCGGCTCGGACACGAGCACGATCTTGCCGCTCAGCTTGCCACGAAACGCTTCCAGCTCTTCGACCTTCTCCACTTTGAGGCGCATGGCATCGCCTTCCACCACGCCCGCGGTTCCTGGAGTCCATGCTTGAGGGATGGCATGCAGGCTGGTGGCGCTTTCACCGAGCAGATCCAAATGGCAATGCGTCCACGACCAGCCGCGGCCGAAATCGTACGCTTCGAGCCGCGCCTGCACGAGGCCGAACGAAGTCAGCTCGTCACGCGTCCATTCGTTGGCGCGCAGCATGGACGGCGAGCCGGTGACGCGCGCGCCGATGACGTCGGTGAGGTGTGTGGCGATTTCGGCAACTTGTGAATGGTGGAACCCCTCGTCGCGGATGCGATTGACGAGGTCGAGGTCGACCGGCTCCTCGGCGCGCGCAATGGCCGCGCCCGTGAGCGCGGCCAACAGCGCGCCACCGATACGCCGCGCTCGGTGGGACATCGGATCAGGCAGAGTCGACACTCACATCCACGCCGCGCCCACACGGAAGTTGAGGTACATCTCTTCCTCATCGCCGCCGGGTGAGGCCCAGTTGAAGCGCACGCTGATGATGCCGGCGGATTGCCATCCCGCCTTCCAAGCGATGCCAACCTCGGGGGCCAGGCCGAAATGCCAGGTGTCCTCGTCGGTGAGGAAAACGCCGAACTCGTTGCGGCGCTCGATGAGGTACGCGCCGACCCCCAGTCCGAAATACGGCCGCATCTGCCCCTGCTGCCCGAGATAATAGTGGCCGGTCACCATCATCGGGAAGGAGTTGATGTAGCGCTGCTGGTCGGCGTGGATGTCCACACCCGGCGAGACGTTGACGACCTCGTTCACGCGTTCGTCCATCTCGTGCCAGCCGAAGAAGAAGCCGACCGAGGTCGTGGGGCTCACGATCTTGCGACCTTCGAGACTGAGTCCCAGCCAGCTGAAGTCGCTGACGAATTCCTCCGTCTTCTCGAGGGGGAGGCAGGTGTCGTACGTGATGCCGAAGTAATAGTCCTGTGCGCTCGCTCCCGCCGCGCCAAGCGTCGTCGCGGCCAGCACCAGGCATGCCATGATTCTCATCGTGTTCATCCTCGAGTTCCGCGCTCGCGCGCTCATTGGACGTCCAAGTACGGCGACTGGGAGAATGCCTGGTCGATGACATTGTTGATGCGTGTGCTGGTGACTGTCGCCGAGCTCACGAGCCCATTGATCCGTGCAGCCCACGGGATGGGGTAGAGCTCAGCGACTGGGTCACCATCTGCGAGACCCACCATGTCGATGAGGATCGTCCCGGTGGTGTATTGGACGACGGTCGTGCAGCACGGATATCCCCAGCCACCATACGGCGGGTAATAGCTCCCCCAACCCCACCATCCCCCGTACCACGGCGGATAGCTGGCGTAGATGTCGGTGTTCTCGGTCACGAGCGCCGACACGAGGATCCCGACATCGGCGCGCTGGCCCGCGATGGTCTCGGCTTGGGTGACCTCTTCCCACCCGAGCGAAACGAGATTCGAACGGATGCGGCCCAGGAGTTGCGCATCGTATTGATGGTTGACCGGTTGATATCCCGGATCGTCGGGGTCGCCGGCATCGACCACGGAGTCAGCCAAGCTGAACGTTGCGGTGCCGGGTGTGGCGTTTGTCTTGTAGGCGCTGAAATCCTTGGCTGTGTCGTACAAGGTCGCTGTCACGTCACCGAGCGGCGAATCGCCCGGATAGCACCCGCCCAGCCACACCGACACGCCGGCCATCATGGCGGCGAGCCAGCCTGGCAAGCGTGCCGCACGAGAAAAGCGCATCGCAGAACTCCCATCGGTTGCCAGGGTCGGGTCTGCCCCTCGACACGGGCCCGGGCAGACTGAGCAGTTGGAAATCGACCGCCCCTGGGGAAAAACTCGCGGCGAAACGCCTCCTATCACACACGAATCGGCACCGATTGTCCAGGCCAAAGTCGGCACGGCGCGACACATTGCTTTTGCCACTGCGGGTGTACCACCATGGTTGGCATCGGCGTTGATTCCCCACCCGCCCGGGACAAGAGCCCTCGGGAGGAGCATGACAATGGCGCGCCGCGACGTCGGGATCTGTCTCGCACTCGCGGGTCTCACCGTACTCCTGCATCTGGTGACCGCGGGTCGCGGCGGGATCTTCCGCGACGAGCTCTATTATCTTGCTTGCTCCGAGCATCTCGACTTCGGCTACGTCGACCAACCGCCGCTCGTCGCATTCCTCGCTTGGTTCGCGCGCCACATCTTCGGCGAGTCCCTCATCGGCCTGCGACTTCTGCCTGCGCTGGCGGCTGGAGGCACGGTCTTGTTGACGGCCGGGATGGCGCGTCATCTCGGTGGGACGTCTGTCGCATCGGTCCTCGCGGCGTTGATGGTCGCCGTCGCGCCGATCTATGTCAGCCTGTTCGGCTACTTATCGATGAATGCTTTCGACGTGCTGTTCTGGGCCGCCGCGCTCCACACGTTGATTCGCCTGTTGCAAGGCGCGGATCCGCGGCTCTGGCTGCGGTTCGGGCTCTGGTGCGGCATCGGTTTGCAGAACAAGCTGAGCATCGGCTTGCTCGGAGTCGGTGTGCTGGTGGGATTGATCGTCGCGCGAGAGTGGCGTCACTTGCGGAGTCGCTGGCTGTGGCTGGGCGGCGGGCTCGTTTTGCTGTTGTCGCTGCCGCATCTCGTTTGGCAGTCACAGCACGGGTGGCCGGTGCTCGAATTCATGGCCAACGCCATGGGCAGCAAGAATGCGTCGCTCTCGCCGCTCGAAACCCTGCGAGCATGGACACGGCAGATGAACCCGTTCGCGGCTCCAGTTGCGCTGGCCGGGTTGTTATTCTTGCTTGTTCTCCGCCGCGGCATTCCCTTTCGCGCTCTGGGTTGGGCGAACATTGTCATCGTCGTGTTGCTCGTGACCCGAAACACGAAGCCCTACTATCTCTCCCCGCTCTTCTCCTTGTTGTTCGCAGCCGGCAGTGTGGTCGTAGGGCGCTTGGCCGAGCGGCGGCGCGGGCGTTGGGTACCGGTCGCAGTCATTGCCGTCATCGCCACGAGCGGGTTGGCGCTCGTGCCGCTCGCGAAGCCCGTGCTCGATGTCGAGACGTACATCGCCTATGCCACGCGACTCGGGCGCGCACCACGCGCGGAGGAGAATCACGAACTGGGACGACTGCCCCAGTTCTTCGCCGATCGCATCGGCTGGCGCGAGCTGGCGCAAACCGTGGGACGCGTTTTCGACACGCTGCCAGCCGAGGACCGCGCGCGCGCTTGCATCTTCGGCCAAAACTACGGACAAGCCGGCGCCATCGACTTCTATGGCCCGGATCTCGGGCTGCCCAAAGCGATCTCGGGGCACAACAGCTACGCGCTCTGGGGACCACATGGCTGTTCCGGGGACCTCGTCATCGTCATCGATGGCGACGAGGAGGATCTGCGCGAGGTCTTCGAAGAGGCAGTGCACGTCACGACGTACACCTGCCAGGACTGCATGCCGTACGAGAATGACAAGCAGATCTGGATCTGCCGGCGTGCGCGCATTCCCCTCGCCACGCTCTGGCCAGACCTGCGCCACTTCGACTGACTGCCGACGATCTTCATGGCCTGCGACGGCGGGGCGTGCCAGAATGCAGTGAAGGAACGAGCAGCCGCGTGCCGAAGGCGCCGCCGCGGTGGCGGTGCGGTCCGAGCCTCTGGCTCGTCGCTCGAGTACGAACAGAACATGCAGCCTGGTTTCTTCGATCCTCCCGTCGATTCCGGTCTCGTCCGCTTCGGCACCTCGTCGTTCTCGGCGCCGGAATGGCTGGGGACCTTCTACCCGCGCGGCACGCGCCCCGCCGACTTCCTGCGTCACTACGCCACCCAGTTCGATACGGTGGAAGTGGATGCGACCTACTACCATGTACCGACGCCTGCGACCGTGGACGCCTGGGCGGCGAAGACGCCCGAGACTTTCGTCCTTGCCGCCAAGTTCCCGCGCTCGATCGTGCACGCGGGCACAGGGCCCGATCCCGACCCCGAGCGCCTGCTGCAACGCGACGCGACCTACGCCGAGCGCGATGCGTTCCTCGCCGCCATGAGCCGGCTCGGTGCGCGCTGCGGTCCGCTGCTGCTACAGTTCCCGCGCTTCCCGACCTTGTTTTTCCCCATGCGCCAGCAGTTCTTCGCGCGTCTCGAGAGCTTCGTCGCCGACCTGCCGCGGGAGTTCACCTATGCCATCGAGATCCGCAATCCCGACTGGCTGGATGCGGAATTCGCCGCGCTGTGCCGGCGCTGGCAGGCGGCGCTCGTTCTCGTCGATCGAGTTGGGATGCCGCACGGTGCCGATGTGGCGGCCACGTTCGATCCGCTGCCGGCGCCGTTCGCCTACGTGCGACTGCTCGGCGACCGTGCGCGCATCGAACGCATCACCACGCGCTGGGAGCGCGAGGTCATCGATCACCGCCCGAGCCTCGAGCGCTGGGCCGAGCTGCTGCAGCGCCTGGCCTCCCGCGAGGTACCGGCCTTCGTCTATGCCAACAATCATTATGCAGGCCATGCACCGACGACCATCCGCAGACTGCAACAAATGTTTCGCACTCGGTCCGGATGAGCGGGCAGTGCCGCGACGGCGTCTCAGGCCGTGTCGCGGATGAGGGCGAAGATCTTCTGGTCCAGCAGGCGGTCGTTCTTGAGCACACTTTGGCGCAGCGTTCCCTCGCAGACGAACCCCGTTTTCTCGAGCACGCGCTCGGAGGCAGGGTTGCCGGCGAACACATAGGCGTAGAGGCGCACCAGATCGAAGTCGGCGAAGGCATAGTCGATCATCGTGCGCACGGCCATCGTCGCGATGCCGCGGCCCCAGAAAGGCTCGCCCAGCCAGTAGCCGAGCTCGGCGCTGCGGCGGTGCACGTCCCCCTGCAGCTGAAAGCCGATGCCGCCGATGAGCTCCTGGCCGGTGGCGATGGCGAAATGCGTTTCCTCGTCCTGCGCCAGCGCCGATTCGATCCACAGTGAAGCATCACGACGTGTGTACGGATAGGGGAACGCTTCGCGCAGATTGCGGCAGACATTCGGATTGTTGGCGTATTTCACCAAGGCTTGGATGTCGCGGCGCTCGTAGGTGCGGATGCACCACTCGCCGATCGGGAAACGCATCGGGCCGCTCCTCGCATTTGCCGGACACTGGGGACGCAGAAAGGTACCAAAATGCGACGGCGCGGCGAGGAGGACCTCGTCGCGCCGTCTGGATCCTGGACGTTGTCTCAGTGGCTGCTGTGCTCGCTCGCCATCATGGTGGCGCACTTGGTCTTGAGCGTGGAGATCTGCGCCTGGACCTTCGGATCGGCGGATGCGATCACCAGCATGTCGCCGTTCTTGGTCGTCCCGTGGCTCACCGAGGCGCCGGCCTTGTGGAGGTTGCGAATGTCCTGGCACAAGGAGCACAGCTGTTTGGTGGCATCGGCATCGGAGAGGGCCATGCATGCCTTCGCCGATTCGCCCATCTTGGCGTCGACCTCGTGCAACAACTTGACCTTGGTCGGGTCGGTCACGGTGTGAACCATCGCCATGCCGTTGTCCAGAGTGACGACTTCAGCCTCCATCACCGGCATCACCGTGTCCATGATCGGGACCCAGTTCTTGCACATCAGACACTTGGAGAACTCCGCCTTCATCGCCTCCATGTCCCCATGGGCCCAGGCCGACATGGTGCCGAGGAGCGCGAGAAGAGCAGCGGTCACGACAATCTTCCTCATGAGAATTAGCCTCCACGAAAGAATTGGGGTGGCTCCGTCCATGGAACCATTTGGCCTGGACGGAAATTCCGTTGCCGATCATAGTGCCCTGAGCGCGAATGTCAACCACAGCCGTTGGTGCAGCCATGGCGCATTTCGCCCTCTACACCGTCGTTTCCATCTCCGGGGCCTCCGTGCTCGCCATCGAGATCCTGGGAACGCGCGTGCTCGGCCCCTTCTACGGCGTGAGTCTCTTCCTGTGGTCCGCGCTCATCACGGTGACTTTGGCGGCGCTCGCTGCTGGTTACGCTTTGGGCGGGCGCTGGGCCGATCGAGGCCCGCGCCTGTCGCGCCTCGGCGTGCTGCTGGCTGCGGCCGGGGTCTGGATTCTCGTGGTGCCATGGATGCGCGAGCCGCTGCTTGCCGCTGTCGAACCGCTGGGCTTGCGCGCCGCTGTCCTTGCCGGCTCCATGCTGTTGTTCGCTCCGCCGCTGCTGCTTCTCGGCATGGTGAGTCCCTACGCCGTGCGCCTGGCCGCGAAACGGCTCGATGACGTCGGCCGCACTGCCGGGAATCTCTTCGCGGTGTCGACGCTCGCGAGCGTCGTCTCGGCGCTCCTCACCGGGTTTTTCCTGATCCCGAGCCTGGGGGTCACCCGACTCCTGCTCCTCATCGGTTGCGCTCTCTTGGGAGGTGCGGCGCTCGCGTGGTTCACGGATCGGCGCGCGTTGCGCGGTGGTGCCGTCGGCTTGGTCGCAGCCATCGCGGGGGTCGCCGCGTGGGATGGCTCTGCGACCCGGATCGGCGCCGGCGTCCTGGCACACATCGACAGCCCCTACGCCGAGATCCGCGTCCTCGAATCCAACGACATCCGTTACCTCATGCTGGATGGCGGCATCCACACCTCCGTGCAGCCGCACACCTGGATCTCATCGCATCGCTATGTCGCCGCCGTGAGCGTGGCCAAGTTCTTCTTCGACCGCCCGGGCGACCTGCTGCTCGTCGGTCTCGGCGGGGGTGCGGTGGTGAAGGACTTCGCCGCCGATGGCTGGAAGATCGACGCGGTGGAGATCGACGCCGTGGTCGCCCGTGTCGCCGAGACGCACTTCGGCCTGCGGCCCGAGGAATGTCGGATTTTCTGCATGGACGGCCGGCGTTTCTTGCGCGATCACGACACCGTCTACGACGTCGTGGTCCTCGACGCCTTCGGCAGCAGCTCCATCCCGTTCCACCTGGTCACGCGCGAGATGTTCGCCCTCGTGGCCGAGCACCTGGCGCCGCGAGGCATCGTCGCCATCAACGTCGAGACGCGCGGCTGGGACGATCCCCTGCTCGCCTCCATCGCTGCGACACTCGCCACCAGCTTCACCGAAGTCGTGGCATTGCCGACGAGCGAGCCGCCGAACACACTCGGCAACATCGTGCTCTTCGGAGCCCGCCGGTCGCTCGAGTTGGCCGATGACGCGATCCCGCACCCACAGGGTTTCCTCGCGAATCCGGCCATGCATGAGGTGATCGTGCAGAAGAATCATGCGTGGGACAATCGCTACCGGCCGGAGATGCGCGGCGCCATCATCTTGACCGACGACCGCAACCCGGTGGACCTCTGGTCCGAATCGGTGAACCGCATCGCACGCCGATCATTGCACGAATTCTTCGCGTCGCAAGGCCGGCACTGGTGAGGCCAGCGATCGTGGGCCCTGACGGGACCTTGGTCGGCGGCGCCGCCGAAGTTCTTCTCACCGAGCCACGACGACGCTTGCCGAGGCGTGATCTTCGCCAGCCATGAAGTCGAGATAGTAGATGCCGTTGGCCACGCCCCTGCCGCCAGCGACAGTTCCATTCCATTTCACCGTGTGATTGCCTGCGGCGAGCGGCCGGTCCACGAGCGTCGCCACCAATCGACCCTTCACGTCGTGCACTCTGAGGCGAACCCGTGTGGCGACCGAGATCCGCAATGGAATCGACACGCTGTCGCCTGCGATGAGCGGATTGGGAAAGCCGTGGCCGAGATGGTGGCGTGGTCCGAACGGGCTCGCCTGCGCGATGTCGGTCGTCGTTGCGACACGCGCCGTGAAGATGCCGCTCGATCCATCCGTGAACCGCAGCTCGAGGGGTACGATCCCGGTGGCGCTCACGTTCCCACCGAGGACGCTCGCCACGATCCGCATGTCGGTCCCGTCGCCTTCGACGTCGAACGGCGACCCGCTTCGCGCCACGAGATGCAAGGTCCCGTCCCGATCGACCAGGAAGAACCCCTGGGAGTTCGATGAATTGACCGCGGGACCGTCGAACGTGGCGATGAAGGCCAGATGTCCTCCGTCGCCGACCGAGAGGAAGGAGTTCAGGCTGGCGAAGAAAACCCCCGGCTCGGCGCCCGGGACGGGATCGCCCTCTCGAACCAGGAGGCTCAAGGGCCCCGGACGATCCCACCAGATCCCTTCGACCTGGTTTTCGAAGATCATGTTGAACGTCGCCGCGCCGCTGAAAGCGATTCGACTCTCGGCATCGATGCCGGCCAGGACCATCGCCGAGAACGTGTGGCCCGGCTCGAGCCCCGGCGCGGGATCCCCCGGTGTCGCATCCGTGACCGGCAAGGTGCCGCGCACGAAGAGACGGAGCTCGCCGGAACGATCTGTGTAGATCGAGCGCATGAAGCCGACGTCGCCACCCGAGAGCCTCGACCCGAACATGACGTGTCCCGCATCGTTGATGCGAAGCGGAACCCCGTCGCTGAAGCAGTCGATTCCGTTGCGGGCGCCGAAGGTGACCTCGGGTCCTGCATCCGGAGCGATCTCGCCTTCGGCCGCCAGCCGCACGAATCCGAATGCTTCCTCCTTCCAGATTCCCTCGTCGTTCAGCGCATCGATTCCCGCGCCCTCGAGGTTGCCGTTGACCACGAGCTGGTGCGACTCGTTCGCATCCCAGAGGCGAAAGGCGCCGCCGATCGCGAACTGTGCGCCCTCGCCGAAGACCACGCCCGCCGGCGACCCGGGCGCCGGATCACCGCCCTTCACGAGCGGCAGGAGATGGCCGGAGCGGTCGCTCCAAAAACCTTCCTGGTCGGGCGGGAAGGAACCAGCGGATTGGCCGGGGGCGCGGAAACCTGTGTTGATCGTGATCCGCCCATCAGCGCTCGCGCGCGGCAGACTGAACGTCGAGTAGACGAAGCCCGCGGGCAAACCGGAAGCCTGTTCGCCGTTGCGAAAGATGACGTCGAGTGCACCGGAACGCGTGGACCAGAACCCGAGCGCATTGCTGAAAAACTGGCCGTCGATGCCCGCACCGCGCAGCCCGGCGGTGATGGTGATCGTTCCGTCGGCGATGAGCGGCGTTTCGGTGTTGAAGGGAGTCGAAAAACCGAGGAACTCGACGCCCGGCGCGGTTCCAGGAGCGGGATCATCTTGTCGGGCCACGAGTACCGGCGCGCCATTGGAGGCGCTCCAGATGCTGAGCCCGTTCCCGTCGGCGAAAGTGCCTCCGGTGATCCCCGGCCCGCTCAGAAACGCATGGAACACGACTCGTCCCGCCGCATCGACCCGAGGTGGCAGATCGCCGCCGATCCCGGGGACGCCGCCGAGGTCGTTGAAGACGACGCCGGCCACGAGGCCGGGTGCCTGTTCGCCGGTCATGGCGACCTTCTCGAAGATGATTTCGGAACGCACCAATGTCGGCTGGAGGCAAGACAGGAGAGCGGCGACCAGGATCGACCGCACTGCTGGAAGCCCCGATTGATGATGAAGCGAGCGGCTCATGTGGGTCATCCTCCGCGTTGGGCGTGGCGGTGGCGACCGGGGGGTTATTGGCAACGGATGGATTGTAGCCGCGCTCCATGGTCGAGTCGAGGGCGTTCTCGAGGGGATCCGTTAGCGCGGTGCTCGCCAACGCAGCGGGCCGGGGCGGAGCGACCCTGGGGAAACCCGCTCGCCGCGTATCTACGTCTTTCTCGCTGCGATTCATTGCGACTTGGACAGCGGCCGAATCTCTCCCGATTCGAAGATCTCGACGGGGTAGCCTTCGAGTTGCGAGGGGATGCTGCCCTCGAGCTCGCGCGTGCGTCGGACCACCATCACCTTGATGCAGGGCCTGTCGTCCGCGGTGACGCCGATGAAAGTCCCCACCACACCGTTCAGGCTCATGAGCGTCGGCGTGTGTTCCTCCTGCACTTGCTCGATCGTCTTCATGGTCATCGGGTTTTCCCGTCGAACGGAATCGGCCGCGCCCTCGATCGGTGTCGGGCTCGCGGCCGACTCCGGATTGGCGACGGGCTCACGCCCGCACGCCAGAGCCACCATTCCCGCCACCGCGAGACTCGTCCACCACGCCCGCGATGCTCGCATGCCTAGGCCCCTGTGACGCATCCCAAGTCCGCAATCAGTCCAGCACGAAAGCAAGGCACCCGTCCACCACGGGGCGGGGACGGGTGCCGTCAGTTTCCTGGACGCTCGTGTGCCCAGAGTTTCTAGTTTCCGACCATCGTCGCGCCGCCGCCGATCCACGACAGCACCTGACCGATCGGGTTGGCGACCGCGATCGAGCTGCTGCCGGCGAAGAGGAGCCCCACCGCACGCGGGTTGGTGCTCACGTCTTCGACCATCAGCGAGCCCGAGTCGCCCCCAGCCAGGAATCGGCTGCCCTTGTTCGTGGTCAGGATCTGACCGGTGAACGTCTTGTTGAATGCGGCACCGCCAGCGCACTCGTTGTCGTACGCGATGCTCACCGTGGCATTGAGGCCGTTCACGCTGGCGCGCGAGAGTCCCGTCGTCCGACCGCTCTTCTTCACGTTTTGGCCGATGAAGGCGGCGACGGTCGATGCCGAGATCGTTCCAATCTCGAGGATGGCGCCATCCGTCCGCACCATCCCGGGGATCACGGCAGCGATCGCGGCATCGACGTTGCTGCCGGGCAACGACGCCGAACCCGCGAGCGTGGCCACGTTTTGCGCACTGCTGGCGTTGCAACCAACATCGATGAGTCCCGGCTGGGTGATCGGGTCGCCGTTCGTGGCGACGCGGCCGTTGCCACCGTTCACGATGTCGCTGCGGAACACGTGGTAGTTGCTCAGCACGTACTGCGTGCCGCCGGATTGCACCAGCGACCCCAGCGTCCCGCCGCAACAGAAGCCGTTGGCCAAGTCGAATCTCCAGCCGCCGGAAGTGCCGAGCTGGATGGGTGGCGTTTGAATGGCCGTGTGGCTCACGCCGCCACCGCCACCTTTCATCGCCACGATTCGACCGGTGACCACTTGCACCACGCGCACGCCGTCCACCTGCGCTGGCAAGCGCGAGGCCGGGACCAAACGTTCGGTGAGCACCTGGACCACGACGTCTCCACTCTCGTCGAGACCCGTGGCCGTGCCCAGGACGTCCGGCAGTTGCATGAGCTGCTGCGTGTGGCGATCCTGCACCGCCATGACCTCGACAACGCGCTGTTGGATCTTGCCCGTTGCGCCGGCGTCGGCGCTCTCGCTCACGGGCGATGAAGGTGCACTGGGTTGGTCCCCGAATTCGCTGCAACCCACCCAGACGAGACCGGCGATCGCGATGCAGGCGAGGAATCGTCCCATCCACGACCAGGACCGGGCTGGAGAACGAACGTGCATCACATCCTCCTGGCAAGGGGTCGAAGAAGCGGAGGCGGCCATTCCAGCGCGATCGCCGCATCTCGTCAAGGGGAAACTGATCGTCACCCATGCATGCAGAAGATGCGTCTTGTGAAATAATTCACAAATGCGGTTCGGGTACGAACGAGGGCATCGCGAACGCAGCGCGATGCCCTCGGGGAAGCGAATGCTCGCTCGAGACCTACCGGAACAAGCTCTTCACGTCGCTGATCGTACCGTCGACGACCCCATCCGTCGAGTTGGCCAGCGCCATCATGAGCCCCTTCACCAACACGCGGACGTAAGCCTGGTGGAACCAGCCTTCGCCGGCGCTTTCCGTCGTCTTCGCCGGGCCGAATGTGAGCTGGGCATGATCGGTGTCGGTGTGAGTCCCGATCGTCGCCGACACATCGACTAGGAGAACGCCCGATCGGCCGACAGGAACTACACCGGACTTCCACTCCTGCTTGGTCTCGCGTGAGTGGAACTGGATCGTGCGCGTTTCGGTCACGGTGCAACCTGGGATGGAGGGCACGGTGGCGGTGAGTACGACGGTCACGGGCGCACTCTGTTTGGACAGGTTCTTCACCTTGACGGTGAACTTGACCTTCTCCCCAGTGGTCGCAGTCACCACATGACCGGACTGGCCGCCGTTTTTGATCTCCAGTTGGACGTCCACGTGGTCCGCAGACGCCGCATTCGCACCCAGCGTGAGAGCGAATGCCAGCGCGACGACACCCGTTGTGAGCATTCTCTTCATCGCAACCTTCCTTCGGTCCTGTGGCTTTGCACCCGGCGCGACATACGTCGAGCACGCTGGCCACGAATGGGCTCATTTTTCGGGGGCGCTGGGTTCGGGGAACTGTCGGCGGCGTTCACGTCTGGGGATGCGAACACCAGCTTACAGCGAGACCAGAGGCGCAAGAAGGTCGCGATGCAAGGTTTCCCACTGCCAATTTTACACCATTCGGTACGGGGACCGTCAAGGCTCGAGCGCGACAATGCGGTCACGGCCCGTGATTCACCGCGCGCACGTTTGGTTTCGGTTCTGTATTGTGATCCTCATTGGGCGAAAGTTCCCATTGCGGTGAAAGTCCCCAATGCAGCGTTCAACCAGCGGACCCGGTGATAGCTCGGCGCCGGCTGCGCGCGGCGACGACCGCTCGCAGCACGCGCGAGGGCAATGGCGTGCCGAGACGCGCCTCGACCAGGAGCGATGCGTCGGCCAAGCGCTCGAGATCCACGCCGGTGTCGACGCCCATCCCGTGCAGCAGGTAGACGAGGTCTTCACTGGCGACATTCCCGGTGGCACCGGGGGCATAGGGGCAACCGCCGAGCCCGCCGGCGGAAGCATCGAAGATGTGCACACCTTGGTGCAGGGCTTGGACCACGTTCGCCGCCGCCGTCCCGCGCGTGTCGTGGAAGTGGAGCGCGATCGCGGCCGCGGGAACGGCGGCCAGGATGAGATCCAGCACCTGTTCGACTTGGGTCGGCACGGCGACGCCGATGGTGTCGCCGAGCGAAACTTCCTGCACGCCGAGAGCGAACAACGCGCGCGTCACATCGAGCACGCGCGCGGGCGCGACGGCGCCCTCGTAGGGACAGCCGAAGCAGGTCGAGACATAGCCACGGACGCGAACGTTGACATCGCGGGCCCGACGCACCACGGGAGCGAAGCGCTGCAACGATTCGGCGATGCTGGCGTGGATGTTGCGCTGGTTGAATGTCTCGCTGGCGGCGGTGAACACGGCGATCTCGTCCACGCCGCATGCGAGCGCCGTGTCCAAGCCGCGTTCGTTGGGAACGAGCGCCGGATAGCGCACGCCCGGGCGCCGTTGTAGCCGTCGGTAAACCTGATCGCTATCCGCCATCTGCGGCACGGCGTCGGCGCGCACGAAAGCGCCGGCCTCGACCACGGCGAAGCCGGCGTCGGCCAGCGCCTCGACGAAGCGCACCTTGAGCTCGACATCGAGAACGGCGGCGATGTTCTGCAGCCCGTCTCGCGGGCCCACCTCGACCAGGGTCACGCGCGTGGGCAACGCCGGCGTCACGGCGCGCCGTCCTCACCGAGAACCACCAGAATCGCGCCGCCTGGCACTTGCTCGCCCGCACGCGCTTTCACTTCGGCCACCACGCCATCGCGCGTCGCCACGATCTCGACTTGCATCTTCATCGCTTCCATCAGCACGAGCGGCTGATTGCGTGTCACGCGCTCACCCGGCACCACGTGGATCGCCAACACCTGGCCCGGCATCGGCGCCTGCAAATCGCCGGCATGCGCGTCGTCATGCCGCCTGCCCGCTTCCTTCACCTGCAAGTGATGGACGCGCCCATCGATCCACAGCCAGCGCTCCGCTCCCAGGCGTGCCACCAGGCAGCGATGCTGCGCGGCGCCGTGGCGCAGCAAGTAATCTCCGGGAGCCAGCTCGTCCCAGAGGAACTCCACCACGCCGCGCGTGGTCTCGAGGCGCAGGGCCTGGCCGTCGCGCGTCGCCCGGACCTCGATCTTTTCCTCACCGCGTTGGAAGATGCGTTCCACCGCTCCTCCTCAAGAACGCCAGTCGCGCAGGCTCTCCCACGGCGACGGCGGCATACCGCCATCCACGGCGGCCGTCGCCGGCTTGCCGACGACGAGATCGTGCAACAACAGCGCCGCCAGACCCGCATCGTGCACTGTACCCGCATCGGCACGCCAATCCTGCAGGTGCTCGGCGATGAAATGCGTCGTGAGCTCCCCGCGCACGAAGGCGTCGTGCGCCAGGATCGATTGCAGGAATGCCAGATTCGTCGGGATTCCCAGGATGACGAACTCCGCGAGCGCGCGCCGCATGCGCTGCAAGCACTCGGCGCGGTCATGCCCGTACGTCACGACCTTGGCCAGGAGCGGGTCGTAATGAATGGACACGTCCATGTCCTCGCGCAAGGCAGCATCGACACGCACGCCCGGGCCGCTGGGAACGCGCAGGCGCAGGAGCCGGCCGCTCGCGGGCAAGAAGCCGTGCTCGGGATCCTCCGCGTAGACGCGGCACTCCATCGCGTGTCCGCGCAACTGCGCGTGTCGCACCCCATCCGGCAGCCTCGCGCCAGAAGCCACCTCGATCTGCAAGCGCACGAGATCCAAGCCGGTCACCATCTCCGTGATCGGGTGCTCCACCTGCAGGCGCGTGTTCATTTCGAGGAAATAGAACGTGCCCGTCGCATCCAGCATGAACTCGACCGTGCCGGCGCCGCGATAGCCGACGGCGCGTGCGGCGGCCACCGCTGCAGCGCCCATGCGCTCGCGCAGCGCGGGACTCAAGGCCGGCGACGGCGCCTCTTCCACGATCTTCTGGTGCCGGCGCTGGATCGAACACTCGCGCTCGAACAAGTGCACCGTGTCGCCGGCTTCATCGGCGAAGACCTGCAGCTCCACGTGCCGCGGTCGCTCGAGATATTTCTCCAAGTAGAGCGTCCCGTCGCCGAAGGCCTTCTCGGCTTCGCCACGGCAGAGCGCGAGCGCACGTTCGAGCTCCGCCGGCGCGTTCACGATGCGCATGCCCTTGCCGCCGCCACCGGCGGCGGCCTTGACCAGCACCGGATAGCCGAGCTTGCGGGCGGCGCGCTCGAGCGGCCCGAGCGCACCGGCCGCTGCCTCGGTGCCGGGGACGACCGGGACACCGGCTTGCACCATGAGCGCGCGGGCGCGCAGCTTCGAACCCATGTCCTCGATGGCTTGGGGGGATGGTCCGATGAAAACGACGCCCGCCTCGGCGCACCGGCGCGCGAACGCCGCGTTCTCGCTCAGGAACCCGTAGCCAGGATGCACCGCGTCGCATCCCGACTCGCGCGCCACATCGATCAAGCGCGAGTGGTTCAGATACGACGCCGCCGGTTCGGGCGCGCCCAGGAGATAGGCCTCGTCGGCCTCGGACACGTGCGGCGCGCGTGCGTCGGCTTCGGAGTAGACCGCCACGGTGCGAATGCCGAGCTCGCGCAACGCGCGCTGCACCCGGATCGCGATCTCGCCGCGGTTGGCGACGAGCACCTTGCGGAACACGCTTTCTCCTTCGCCCGAGCGCACGCGCCGCTCGTCCACGCTCGATTCACATGCGGAAGACGCCGACGGTGGCGGGCTCGAAAGGCGCGTTGTACGACGCCGCGATGCCGAGCCCGAGCACGTCGCGCGTCGACGCCGGGTCGACGATGCCGTCGTCCCACAGCCGTGCGGTCGAGTAATACGGACTGCCCTCGCGCTCGTATTTCTCCAAGGTCGGGCGCTTGAAGGCCTCTTCTTCCGCCGCCGTCCAGCCACGGCCTTCGCGTTCGAGCTGCTCGCGCTTCACTTGCGCCAGCACCATCGCGGCCTGCTCGCCGCCCATGACCGAGATGCGCGCATTCGGCCACATCCAAAGCTGCCGCGGCTGGTAGGCACGCCCGCACATGCCGTAGTTGCCGGCGCCGAAGGAGCCGCCGATGATCACCGTGAAGCGCGGCACCGTGCTGGTGGCCACCGCATGCACCATCTTGGCGCCATCCTTGGCGATCCCTCCCGCCTCGTATTCGCGCCCGACGATGAAGCCGGTGATGTTCTGCAGGAACACCAGCGGAATGCGACGCAGGTTCGCCATCTGGATGAAGTGCGTAGCCTTGAGCGCGCTCTCGGAGAACAACACGCCGTTGTTGGCGAGGATGGCCACCGGGTAGCCGTGGATGCGGGCGAAGCCGCACACCAAGGTCGCGCCGTAGTTGCGCTTGAACTCGTGCATGCGGCTGCCGTCCACGATGCGCGCGATCACTTCCCGCACGTCGTAGGCCTTGCGCGTGTCCGGCGGCACGATGCCGTAGATTTCCTCCGGTGCGAACAGCGGATCCTCGGGGTCCGCTCGCCCCGGCGGCTGCGC
This sequence comes from Candidatus Krumholzibacteriia bacterium, assembly GCA_035649435.1. GTDB lineage: Bacteria > Krumholzibacteriota > Krumholzibacteriia > DASRJW01. The sequence goes on from DASRJO010000069.1 coordinate 27,577, forward strand.
TGCGCTCGGCAGGTTCAAGTTCTCGACGATGTTGCGCCCGAGCGCCAGCGCATGCTCGTCGTCGAGCGCGTAGTGATCGGCGACACCGCTCTTGCGCGTGTGCACTTCGGCGCCGCCCAGGTCTTCGGCGCTCACCTCCTCGCCGGTCGCGGCTTTCACCAGCGGCGGCCCGCCGAGAAAGATCGTTCCCGTGCCCTTGACGATGACCACCTCGTCGCTCATCGCCGGCACGTAGGCGCCACCCGCGGTGCACGAACCCATGACGATGGCGAGCTGCGGAATCCGGCGCGCGCTCATCACGGCTTGGTTGTAGAAAATGCGCCCGAAGTGCTCGCGGTCCGGGAACACTTCGTCTTGGAGCGGCAGGAACGCACCGCCGGAATCCACCAAATAGACGCACGGCAGGCGGTTCTCGAGCGCGACTTCCTGCGCACGCAGATGTTTCTTCACCGTGAGCGGAAAATACGTGCCGCCCTTCACCGTCGCATCGTTGGCGACGATCATGACCTCGCGGCCGTGCACGCGTCCGATGCCGGTCACCAGTCCGGCAGAGGGGGCGGCGCCGTCGTAGAGACCGTGCGCGGCCAGCGCGCCGATTTCCAGGAACGGCGAGCCCGGGTCGAGCAAGCGCTCGAGCCGCTCGCGCACGAACAGCTTGCCCAGCTCGCGCAGGCGTTTCTGCGCTCTGTCGCCGCCGCCCGCGCGAGCCGTCTGCAAATGCTGCCGCAACTCTTGCACGAGGCGCAGCATGGCGTCGCGATTGTCGGCGAACGCGGCACTGCTGGTTTCGATGCGGCTGTCGAGAACGTCCACGGCGCTCCTTCCGGCGGCGTATCTTAGCAGCCGCAGGGGGCCGCGAGGGCAGGCGATCCGGGCCGGGTCGCCTCGGGATCACGGGTCGCGAGCCCCCGTGTTGACGCGATGCTCGAGCGCTCTTACCCTGCTCGGCAATCGCCGCCGAAGGGGGACCTGTGCGTGCTCTCGCGTTCACCATGGGGGGCATCCTCGCCCTCGCTGTACTTCTCCCGGCCGGCGTGCAAGCGACACCACGCTACGCCGCTCGTTATCGCCAGAACTGCAATCTCTGCCATCACAACCCCACGGGCGGCGGCATGCGCAGCTCCTACGCCAGTCAGTACTTGGTGCCGACCGAAATGGTGATCAAGCCGCTGCCGCCGGAGAAACTGGCGAAGATCCAGCCGCAGCTGAGCGAGAGCGTCGCCATTGGCACCGACATCCGCACCATTCATCACTGGGCCGACGTCGACCGCCAGTCGCCGGAGCTCAACTTCTTCGAGATGCAGGGCGATCTCTATGTCCTCTTCCAAGCCGACGAACGCCTCTCAGCCTACCTCGATCGCGGCCAATCCTCGACGCAGGAGCTCTTCGGCCTGGCCTACGTGTTGCCATGGACGGGCTTCGTCAAGTTCGGCCGCTTCACGCCCGCCTACGGTTGGAAGTTCGACGACCACCGTATGTTCACGCGCGAGGGCAAGAGCGGCGACAACGTGCCACTCGATCTCTTCTTCGAGCCGCCGGGTCACACGGATGTCGGCATCGAGGTCGGCCTCTACCCCGGACGCTTCGCTCTCGTCGCCGCCCTGCTGAACGGCGCATTCGGCAGCACGTCCGACTTCGATCAGGAGCTCGGCAACACCGCCCAGCTGTCGTATCGCTTCGATCTCGGACCCCTCGGCTTCGCCCTCGGGGGTTCTTGGTTGCGCAATGTGGAATCAGGCGGGCAGCGCACCGCCGCCGGTCCGTTCTGGGCGGTGCAAGCCGGTCCTTTCGCTTGGCTCGGCGAGGTGGATTGGTCGGAGTTGGAAGCGAGCGACTCGAGGCGCACCGCGCTCCTCACCTCACACGAGGTCACTTGGCGTCTCATTCGCGGCCTGGATCTGCGCGGCGTCTTCAACTACGCCGATCCCGATATCGACCAGGGAACGGGGCTTCGCATCAAGACGGGAGGCGGGCTCGACGCCCTCGTCACTCCCTTCCTCGGCATCAAGGCCATGGTGAACTACTATCGCAACGACGCCGGCCTGCATGTGAACGATCTCGACTACACGCAATCGGAGTTCATGCTGCACTTGTTCTATTAGGTTCTCGATCGGATCGGCCCCCCTCCGATACGACCTGGGAAAGCTGCAACTCGGGAGGCATCGCGTGAAGATCGAAGCTCCAGCACGGACGGCGCGACCCCAGCCTCGCGCTCGCTATGCGGCTCAGGCCATCTGCCTTCTGCTCGCCGTCGTGAGCCCTGCCGGTGCCGACGATTACGTCGTCGTGCCCGGCAAGCCCAACTTGGTGCGATTCGAGTCGCAGGCCCCGCTCGAAAGCTTCGACGGCAAGACGAGCCAGGTGAAGGGCACTTTGGTGCTTTCCCCCGCCGCGCTCGGCGATTCGATCGAGGTGAACTTGGAAGTCGACCTGGCGAGCTTGGACACCGGGATCGCGATCCGCAACAAGCACATGCGCGAGAACCACTTGGAAACTGCGAAGCATCCGCATGCCATCTTCCGCGGCGGCACCGTGCGCAAACTTTCCGCACCCCGGCTCGAGCCTGGCGCCAAGGTCACGTTCGAGATCGCCGGCGTGCTCGATCTGCATGGAGTGCAGAAGCCGCTCGCCGCCACCGTCGAGCTGACGTCCGCGAGCGGAGACCAGGGGCCCGAGCTGCATGTGATCACTCGCTTCGACGTCAAGCTTTCCGATTTCAGCATCCCGCGGCCCAAGTTCCTGGTGATGAAGCTGGACGAGGTGCAGAAGGTGACGGTCGATCTCGTCGCGAGACGCGCGGCGGCGCCAGGCTCGTGAACCAGCGCGGCATTCGGCCTGTGCCCGCCGAACCCGATGCCCACCGCGTCACGCCAGGCTGGATTCGCCCGCCGCGACGCGGTATCCTTGAAGTGGTCGGTGTCTCCGCTCCGACGTTGCTCGAATCCGTGCGTTCCACACCTTTGGGTCGGCCGTCAATTCGCCAGTAGCTGCGAATGGAGTGCGGAGAATGCGTATTTCCAGTATTACCTCGAGCCTCCTCGTCGTTTCCTGCTTCGCGAGCCCATCGACGGCGGCGTTCGTCAACTTCGAGAGCCAGCACGTCCATCCCATCGCGCTCTCGGCCAACGGCACGCGCTTGTTCGCCGTCAACACTCCCGATAACCGCCTGGCGGTGTTCACGGTGTCCGCCGGCGGTCTGAGCCTCGACTTCGAGGTTCCGGTGGGGCTCGATCCGACGAGCGTCGCGGTTGCCGATGCGAACCATGTCTGGGTGGCCAATCACCAGTCCGACACCGTGAGCATCGTCGACCTCGCCTCGCGCAACGTCGTGGCCACGCTGTCCGTCGGCGACGAGCCGGCCGGCATCGTGTTCGCCGGCACGCCGCGGCGTGCCTTCATCAGCGTCTCGCAAGAAGATGCGATCAAGATCTACGACCCCACGAACTTGTCGTCGGCTCCTGTGGTGGTACCCCTCTTCGGCAGCGATCCACAGGCGCTCGCCGTCTCGCCCGACGGCAGCAAGGTCTACGCCGCCATCTTCGACAGCGGCAATCAAACATCCGTCGCCGGCGAGTCCGACGTCGTCGCCCACGGCGGGCTCCCGGCTCCGAACCCTCCGGGTCGTCCCAACACGGGCCTGGTGCTCAAGTGGCGCAACAACCGCTGGGAAGACGAGGTCGGGCGGAACTTCAGCGACACTCATCCCTACACGCTGCCCGATCACGACGTCGCCGTGCTCGACGCCAATACCCCGGTGCCAGTGCCGACGTACATCGACCACCTCGGGACTTTGGTGTTCAATCTCGGCGTTCATCCGCTGACCGGTCACCTGTACGTCACCAACACGGACGCGTTGAATCACATTCGTTTCGAGCCTGCGCTCCGCGGCAGCTTCCTGCGCACGCGCGTCAGCATCGTCGATCCGGCTGCGCCCGCCGCCCCCGCGCTCGTCGACCTGAACCCGCACATCAACTACGGCGTGACGCCCGGGCCGCAGGCGGAGATCGACCAGAGCCTGTCGCAGCCCGGCGGGCTCGCGTTCGCCTCCACCGGTGGCACGATCTACATGACCGCGCTCGGCTCGGCGAAGGTCGCGGTGCTGAACGACGCGGGCGCGGTCGTGGCGCGCATCGGCGTCGGCGAGGGGCCGAGCGGCTTGGCCCTCGACGAGACTCACGATCGGCTCTACGTGCTCAACCGCTTCGACAACTCCATCTCCATCGTCGACACCGACAGCCATCTGCTCGAATCGACGTTCGACTTGTTCGACCCCAGCCCGGCAGTGATCCGCAACGGCCGCAAGTTTCTCTACGACGGCCGCCTGTCCTCTGGACACGGGGATCTGGCGTGCGCTTCGTGCCACGCCGGCAGCAACTTCGACAACATCGCCTGGGATCTCGGCGACCCGAATGGAACGCCTCAGCCCCCGCCGCAAGGCCAGCTCGATCCGTTGCTCACCAACTTCCATCCGATGAAGGGTCCGATGACGACGCAGTCGCTGCGGGGACTCTCGGGCACCGAGCCGCTCCACTGGCGCGGCGACCGCTCGGGCTTCACGGCATTCAATCCGGCTTTCGTCGGCCTCATGGGCCGCGGCTCGCAGCTCGCGACCTCCGACATGCAGGCCTTCGAAGATTTCATCATGACGGTGAAGTATCCGCCCAACCCGAACCAGAACCTGGATCGCTCGTTCCCCAACCCGGCGACCGGAGCGAGTGCCGAACGCGGGCGCCAGGCCTTCGTCGGTCCGACCCTCGACGGTCCGTTCCGCTGCGCCGACTGTCATGCGCTGCCGACGGGAACCAATGGCCAGCTCATCAACCGCTTCGCGCTGCAGGAATCGCAGGACATCAAGGTGCCGCAGCTGCGCAACATGTACGAGAAGTCCGGCTTCGATGGCGCACCCGGGGAAAAGAAGCGCGGCTTCGGCTTCATCCACGATGGTTCGAGCCCGACGCTGTTCGACTTCCTGCATTTCCCGGGCTTCGAGTTCCAGAACGACGCCGCACGTCGCGACATGGAGGCCTTCCTGCACGCCTTCGATACCGGCATGGCGCCCGCGGTCGGCTCACAACGCACCGTCGACGCCACGAACCGGAACAGCGCAGCGTTCACCACTTGGCTGCAGACCATGCGCAGCCAGGACGCGCTCGGCAATTGCGACCTCGTGGTCAAGGGACTGCGCGGCGGCCTGCCGCGCGGTTGGCTCTACGCCGGCAACGATCTCTTCCGCTCCGACCACGACGGCGAGCCGATGCTCACCACGGCAGCGCTGCTCGCGCTCACCGATGAAGGCACGGCGCTCACGTTCACCGGTGTGCCCCCCGCATCTGGCGAGCGCATCGGCATCGATCGCGATGAGGACGGCTTCGGCGATCAAACGGAGATCGGCGCCGGCACGGACCCGACGGATCCAAGCTCCGTTCCAGCGGTCACCGCTCTCGGGCCGAGCACGGGCAGCGTCGGTGGCGATCGTCTGGCCAGCTGGCCGAACCCGACGTCTGCCGCGCGCGGCGCGACCATCGCGTTCGACCTCGCAGCCCGCGGTCCAGTCGACGCGCGTCTGTACGACGCCAACGGCCGGCACGTCGTCACACTCTTCAACGGTGTCGCCGGCCCCGGCGAATTGCGCCTGCATTGGGATGGCACAGATCGGCGCGGCAAGCGCGTGGCTTCCGGCGTCTACTTCTATCGTGTCGAAACCGCCGGCCGCCGCCGCTCGAACTCACTCCTGGTCATGCCCTGACGCAGCGAAGCGCTCGTCACGCATGGCCGTTCCGGGCGGACGCTCCTCACGCGCACTCCTGCGCGCTCGTCGCTCGGCACGAGCGCTGCTCGGGCATCCATGTCCTCGCGGGCGCGCTCGTGACGCCGCCCGGAACGGCCATGCGTGACGAGCGGGAGCGTTTAGCCCGGAACGGCTGTGCGCAGGGCGAGCGGCTTCATTCGAGCTCGAAGGCAACGTACTGCAGCAGGCCGTCGCGCTCGATTTGCAGGACGACAGGTGTGTAGGTCGTGAGCTTCGCCAGCTCGCGGCGCAACTCCTGCAAGTTGCGCACTGCCTGTCCATTGAGTTGGTGAATGACGTCGCCCGGCAGGATCCCGAGATCGACGTAGGGGGCATCGGCGGCGCGGCCGACGACGACGACGCCGTGAGGGTGACGCAGCGGTCCCAAACGGGCGATCACTTCGGGCACGAGATCCAGCGCCAACACACCGAGCTCGGCGACCACGTTGTCTTCGGGGCGCACCAGGCGCATGAGCTCGCCGGTGACATCGGGCCGTTCGATCACCGCGACAGGGAGCGTGTGGCTTCCTCCACCGCGCTCGATGGCGACATTCACGCTCTGGCCGGCACGGAAGCGATAGAGGTTGATCTCGAACTGCCTGCCGTTTTCCATCGGCTTGCCGTCGAGGGCGACGACCACGTCACCGACCCGCAAGCCGGCCTTTTCTGCCGGACTCCCCGGCAACACATCACCCAGGATCACGCCGCGATCACGCTGCAGCGCCAGGGCTGCCGACAGGGCCGGCGTGATCGTCTGCGCCACCACTCCGATGGTGCCTCGTCGCACGGTTCCGGTCGATCGCAATTGCTCGAAGATGTTCTTGACGATGTTGCTCGGTGCCGCGAACCCGATGCCCTCGCTGCCGCCGGAACGCGAAAAAATCAAGGTGTTGATCCCGACGACGCGGCCCTTGGCATCGACCAAGGGTCCACCGCTGTTGCCTGGATTGATCGGCGCGTCGGTTTGGATGTAGATCATCGGTTCGTCTTCCCGCAGCTGCCTCGCCACGGAGCTCACCACACCCATCGTCACCGAATTCTCCAGCCCGAGCGGGCTGCCGAACGCGACCACGATCTGGCCGGCGCGCAAGCTATCCGAATCCGCGAGATCGAGATGGAAGAGCCCTTGTCGCGCCACTTTCAGCAGCGCCAGATCCGTTTCCGCGTCGATCCCGACCAGTTGCGCCCCGAGCAATTCTCCAGGTGGCGCCAGGATCGATTTGCCCGTTGGGGCTGCGGTTCGCACGCCAGACAATCGCACCTGCAGCCGGCGCGCCCCGGCCACGACGTGCGCGTTGGTGATCACGTAGCCGTCGGCAGCGAGCACGACGCCCGATCCCGTGGCACGTTGTCGAGACAGGAGATCCCCGGTTGCCTGCACGATGCCACCCCGCCCGACCGTGCCGCTCACGAACACCTGCACCACGGCCGGTGCCACGTTTTCGACCATCGCTTCGAGGGAGCGGCTCAGCCGCGACCAATCGTCGCTGAGCGACTGCGCGTGCGCCAGTGGCGCGATGAGGACAGCGAGTACGGTGGCACAACACACGCGGCACCGACGCAAATCGGCCTCCTGGATTGAGGTTCCCTCGTGAGAGGGACCGGTCGCTATCTATAGTGGCAACGGCGTCGACGCCAACCGTCGCCCGCACGTCGCATAGGCGCGTATCTTGACGCCGCCGCGGAATCGTGACAAGTTGTCACAGTAGGTTTTTTGTTCTGGCATCACTCCCGACTTCTGGTATCATGGTTCTGGGTTACAGCATTGCAGAAGGATCGGGCGGCGGCTGACGGCCGCGGCGTTATCTCGTTCTCGCCCTGAACGGATGCAATCCTTGGTGGCGGCGACGTTTTACAGGCTGGAGAAGGGGCTTGCATTGGGTGCGAAGGGCGACTAGAGTGGCGCGTCGAGTTTTCTCTCGCTACCGAGTGGACTCTTTCTTGCGACTCCTCGTTGAGTGAATCACGTGTGTTGATCTCTGTCGTGCGCGGCACTTTCCCGCGCCCTGAGCGGCACCAAGCAGGGGTGATCGGCCATTCCCAAACGACCTCGTTCCATCAAGACGCCCGGTAGGCCGGCGCTGGGGCGCCCGGCTGCGGCGACCCTGGACCCGCAGACATTGCAGAACCTGGTGGATGCCTTCGAGGCCGCCATGCATCGGGCGATCGCGCCGCTGCGCGCCGATCTCGCGGCGATGAACGCGGCATTGAAGGACCTCGTGGCCTCGTCCGCCGCCTCCCCAGCGCGCCCGGCACCCTCACCTCTGCTCCGGCGTGGCCAAGCAGCGATCGTCGAGATTTCGACGCGACGAGAACCGCTCCCGTCCGGTGGGGAAGGCGAACACTGTGTCGTTCCAGAATGCGATGCACCGGTCCTGGCCAAACAGTTGTGCGAAACGCACTATCGGATCATGCGGCGCACGGTCGCGGCAGGTGGCCACTTCGATCCCGAGTCGCAGCGCCCGGCGCGTGCCCGTGCCGCGCACAAGCTGTGCGAAGAAACCGGGTGCACCGAAGCGCACTACGCCAAGGGATTGTGCCGCCGGCACTACATGGCCGTGCGTTCACGCATCCGCGCCGCAGAAAAACAGGGGCAACCAACGCACGACGATGCGTTCGAAGAGGATCTCCACTCTTCCCAGGACGAGCCCGAAATGCAGGACGAGGAAACGCCCACGCCGTTCACATTGCGCGGCAACGGCGGCGGCGATCGCGGTCTCGAGGTCCCGTTGTTCCAGGAAGCCTCGTCGCGCGTGATGTCGCCGAAGGAAGCATTGCCGACCGCAGAAATGGTGTCGCGCGTCGTCACCCAGTACCGCGGCGGCCTCGATCGTGTCGCGGAAGTGCTGGGGCGCAACAAACGCACCCTGATGGAGCTGCTCGATCGCCTCGACCTCATGCCCTTCGTCACCCGGCTGCGCAAAGAAGAACGCCAGCGCATCGAATCCGCCCCGCTCCGCGATCGGCTCGATGATCTTCTCTTCCGCGAGAAGTTGCTCGAGGATCTCGGCTGTCTGAAAGAAATCGACGACCGTGCGCGCTTCGAGGTCAAGATGCGCTGCGCCAACCACGCCAAGGACAGCGACACGCTCGAAGACGTGTTGCATCGGCTCGGCGGCGAGCTCAACCTCGACGAAGGCGGCATGAAGCGCCTGGTGTGGCGGTACGATTTGCGCCGCTATCTGCGCGGTCTGAAGCTGAAACAGTCTGGTCCGCCGGCGCGCACACGCGTCTGACCTGCGCCCTCGAGGGATCCCCCAGCGCAAGCTCGCGGGAGTGTTTCATGCAGCGCCAACGGCCAGGCGCGGCAGCTGGCCGCCGGTGGTGGCAGGCCGTCGGTGTCGGGTTCGCGCTCGCCTACTCGAGCGCCTGCTCCCTAAATCAAGCATGGGTGCCGCCCGAAAGAGCTCTTGCCGCTGCGCCTGCACCGGACTCGATCGACTCCACGCTCCTCCTCATCGGTGATGCCGGCAAACCGGCACTCGACACACCCGAGCCAGTGCTCGTGGCGTTGCGCGACGAAGCAACGCGTGCACCCAGCCGCACTGTCGTCGTCTATCTCGGCGACAACATCTACGAAAATGGCTTGGCGGAGCCCACCGACCCCGATCGCGCCCGCGGCGAGACCGTCTTGCGCGCGCAAGCCGACGTCATCCAAAAGAGCGGCGCGCGCGGCATCTTCCTGCCCGGCAACCACGATCATCATCATGACGGCCGGCGCGCCGTGCGCCGGCAAGCCCAGTTCATCACCGAGCTCTCGATTCCCGGACTCGAGTTTCGACCCCTCGACGACTGTGTTGGACCCGAGAGCATCGACGTCGGCGACCGGCTGCGTCTCGTGGTTTTCGACAGCAGCTGGTGGATCCATGACGAATTCGCGGCGCCGGCACCGGCCTGCAGCGTGCGCAGCGAAAAAGACTTCACCACCGCGATGGAAAACGCGCTCGCTTCGGCCGGCGGCCGCGACGTCGTCGTCGCCGCGCACCACCCGATCGCCTCGCACGGCTGGCACGGCGGCTTCTTCACCTGGGACGATCACCTCTTTCCCTTGCATCGGGCCGTGTCGTGGCTCTGGTTGCCGCTCCCCGGCGTCGGCTCCCTGTATCCGCTCTATCGTTCCCAGGGAGGCGTCAGTCAGGACATCGCATCGACGCGCTATCAGAACATGCTCCAAGATCTCGAGCTGGCGTTTCACAAACATCCCCCTCTGGCCTTCGCCGGTGGACACGACCACAACCTGCAGGTGCTCAGGGGACGACGCGGTGTGCGCTATGTTCTCGTGAGCGGCTCGGGCTCCATCGCGCGGCCCGATCCGGTGTCGCGCGGCGACGACACGATCTGCGTCTCCCCTTTGGCCGGATTCATGCGGCTCGATTTCTTCCGCGACGGTCGCGTGCGACTCGAGGTCGTGGAGGTGCACGCCGACGGCAAGGTCGAACGCCCCTGCGCCATGTGGCTCGGGGCTGACGTGCCCACGGCCCCTGGGCCCTGAAACCGCTCCGGCCGACGCAGCACACCGCCTTCCGGCGGCATCGCCAGCCTGCTCCACCGTTGCCCTGCGGCCGCGACGCTCCTACACTGAGAGCTGGCAGCCTTGGAGGCCCCGCATGGCCGATCTCAGCATTCGCTTCGCCGGCATCCATGCACCCAATCCGTTCTGGCTCGCATCCGGTCCGCCGAGCAACTCGGGCGATCAGGTGAAGCGCGCCTTCGATCTCGGTTGGGGCGGCGCGGTGTGGAAGACCGTCGGCGAACCCATCGTCAACGTCTGCTCGCGCTACTCCTCCGTGGACTACGGCGGCGCGCGCATGATGGGGCTCAACAACATCGAGCTCATCAGCGACCGGTCGATCGCGGACAATCTGCGCGAGGTCTCGGACGTCAAGAAGCAGTATCCGCACCACGCCGTCATCGTGTCGCTCATGGTCGAGTCGAAACGCGAGACTTGGCACGACATCGTGCGCCGCACCGAGGACAGCGGCGCCGATGGCCTCGAGCTCAATTTCGGCTGCCCGCACGGCATGAGCGAGCGTGGCATGGGCGCGGCGGTGGGGCAGGTGCCCGAGTACACCTGTCAGATCGTCGAGTGGGTGAAGGAAGTGGCGCGCACCCCGGTGATCGTGAAGCTCACGCCCAACGTCACCGACGTGCGCTACCCCGGACGCGCCGCCGTCCAAGGTGGCGCCGATGCGCTGTCGCTGATCAACACGATCAACAGCATCACCGGCATCGACCTCGACGACATGACACCGCGGCCGAAGGTGCGCGATCGCTCCAGCCATGGCGGCTACTGCGGCCCGGCGGTGAAGCCCATCGCCCTCAACATGGTGGCGCAGATCGCCGGCGATCCGGCGTGCGCCGTGCCGCTTTCAGGCATCGGCGGCATCGCCACGTGGCGCGATGCGGCCGAGTTCATCGCGCTCGGGTGCACCTCGCTGCAGCTGTGCACCGCGGTGATGCACTACGGCTTTCGTCTGGTCGAGGATTTGACCGACGGCCTCTCGAATTGGATGGACGAGCAGGGCTTCGCTTCGATCGAGGACTTTCGCGGCCGGGCCGTGCCTGCCGTGCGTGATTGGGGCGATCTGGATCTCCACTACACGATCGTGGCGCGGATCGATCCGAAGACGTGCATCGGCTGCCAGCTCTGTTACGTCGCCTGCCAAGACACCGCGCACCAATGCATCTATGTCGGCGACGCCCCGGCAGGCGCAATCGTCCCGGCGGGCGCAGCCGCCCCGACCGCGGCGCCGGTGCACGCGACGACTCCCCATGCCCATGCCGCGACTCCCGCGTGGATCCCCGATCCATTCCGCGTCCGCGGTGAAGCCGTGACCCAGCTCGTCACCGGCCATGGGCTCTTGGGAGCGGAGCAGCGCGAGATCCGCGTGCCCTGGGTGAAGGAAGACGATTGCGTCGGCTGCAACCTGTGCATGCTCGTGTGTCCGGTGCCGGGGTGCATCTCCATGGTCGAGGTCGACACCGGGAAGCGACCACAGACCTGGAACGAACGCCAAGCGCAGCGCACATGATCAATCTTCTCGCGGAATTCACCGCCAGCAATCGAGTTGCCCTCGCCGCGACCGTCGCCCCTCGCCTAGCAGTCCAAGCGCCGTCTGCCGCCTTCACGCGCGTCATCCTCGCCGCCGTGCTGCTCTGCGCTCGAGCAAGCCTCGCGGCCGAACCGACGGTCGTCGATCTCACCCATCCCTTCGATGCACAAACCATCTACTGGCCTACGGCACAGCCGTTTCAATTGCAGCCGGTGGCACATGGTCGCTCCGCCGGCGGCTTCTGGTACGAGGCCAATCAGTTCTGTGCTGCCGAGCACGGCGGCACACATATCGATGCACCATGCCATTTCGCCGAGGGCCGCTTGACCGTGGATGCCATCGCGCTCGACCGGCTGATCGGTCCCGCCGCAGTGATCGACGTCCGTGACGCATGTGCCGCCGATTCGGACTACCGAGTGCAGGTGCGCGACATCGAGGCGAATGAAGCGCGTCATGGCCGGCTGCCAGACGGCGCCATCGTGCTCTTCCATACTGGCTGGGGAGAGCGCTGGCCCGACCGCAAGCGCTACTTGGGCGACGATCGGCCTGGCGTCACGACGGCGCTCCACTTCCCCGGCATCTCGGAAGAAGCGGCGCGGTTGCTGGCGCAGCGTTCCGTGCGCGCCGTCGGCCTCGACACTGCGTCGCTCGACCATGGCCCGTCACGCGACTTCATCGCGCATCAGATCCTCAACGGCGCCGACATTCCGGGGCTGGAAAACGTGGCGCATCTCGAGCGTTTGCCTGCGCGAGGCGCCACGGTCTTCGCCGTCCCCATGCCCATCCGCGGCGGCAGCGGCGCTCCCGCCCGCATCTTCGCCTTTCTCCCCCCCGCCGATGGAGACGGCTCGCGGTGAAACCCGAAATCGTCGACAGCTCGAGTCGTGATTGGCGCGAGTTCGAAGATGCCCCGGGGGTGCGCTACAAGGTCCTGCGCCACCACGAAGGCCGGCGCGGCCTCACGCTCCTGCTGCAGTTCGATGCCGGCGCTTCGTATCCAGCGCATCGCCATCCACAAGGCGAGGAGTACTTCGTCCTGGAGGGCACGGTCGAGGACGGCGGGCGCACCTACGGCGCCCAAACCTATGTATTTCACGCGCCCGGTTCCGTGCACCGTCCCTCGAGCCCCGGCGGTTGCACGTTGTTGGTCACGCTTCCAGCACACATCGAACGCACCGATGTCTGAGCCCGGCCTCGATTTCGCCGCGCTGTTACCGCACGTGCAAGTATTCGGCGGCGTGCGCCGTTTTCTCGAGCTCGGCAACGCCTTGGTCCAGCGCGGCCATCGCTTCGCTCTCTACCACCCCGACGGCGCTCGCCCCGAGTGGTTCCCGTTCGCAGGCGAAGTGCGCCCACTCGCAGACATCGAGGCTCGCCAGCACATGGTGCTCCTCACGGCGTCACCAAGCCTGATCGAACCCTTCGCGCGCGCCGCAGCACGACTCAAGCTGTTCTATTGCGTGCACAAGAATCTCCCGGGGCACGAGATCGCGCGCAATCGCAGCTGGACGCTGCTCGCCAATTCGAGTGCACTGCAACGCCGACTCTGGCGGCGTTACCGTGCGCGCGCCGAAGATGCAATCGGTGGCGTCAATCTCGATACCTTTCGTCCGGCCACGATTCCCCGCACTCCCGAGCCTCCGATTCGGATTCTCGTCTATGGACGCCTCGTGCGCCCGGGCAAGGGCTCGCTGCTCGCCGTCCGCGCCGTGGAATCCTTTGCAGCCGCTTCCAGTCGTCGCTGGCCAGCCTGGGCCGGGAGTGTGGCGCATCCAGTCAAGCTCGTGCTCTTCGATCACGCGGTCCAAGGCGACATCCCCGACCCACGCACACACTTCGACAGCACGGTGCCCTACGAGTTCCACTGGAATTTGCCGCAAGACGAGCTGTCGCGCCTGTACGCGAGCTGCGATATTCTCGTCGCCGCCGAGCGCCGAGCCGGGTGGAGCAACACCGTCGCCGAGGCCATGGCGTGCGGCGTTCCCGTGGTGTGCACACCAGCAGGAACGCAGGATTTCGCCATGCACGGAGAAACAGCGCTCGTCGTCCGCTGGCGCCATCCGTACATGTTCCGTCGCGCGCTGCAAACCCTCTGGCGCGATCCCGCACGCCGCCAGCAGCTGCGGCGCAACGCGCTGACGCGCGTTCGCGAGTTCGCCTGGGAGCGCGTGGCCGACAAGATCGAGATCATCGCGCGCACCCGCCTCGGCCACGACGCGCCACCGGCTGCCACGCCACTCACCGATTTCGTCCCCAAGCGCTAAGCGATCGAACCACCCCGAAGGCCACATTCCGAAATGAGCTCTCCATCCATTTCGAAGCGTCATGCATCGTTACCAGCTCGTCGACTTTGTTCAGGATTCGCGCACACAGACCATCACCGACGATGAAACGCTGGCCCCGATTCCATGTGATGAATTCTTACCTGTAAACCATGTTTACAACTTGCTAGGCTACGCGAATGCAATCTGGCATGAATTCCGCTTCGACCTGGAACGAATCTTTCAGTAAATATTTACTTGACATGCGCACCGTGGTTCTTTATATTGAATGAGCAGACCCGACCACCGATTCCTCCCAGGGACAGGTGCCGTGGGATCCCCCAGATGGATACGTGCGCCGGCCATGACCGGCGGGGCCACCGCGTTTGCTTCTGCGGCTCTCGCGGACGCATTGCCTCTCCTCCTGGCAGAGACCAGCGCGCCATTCGGTTCTTGCGGAAAAGAACGTGTCCCGCGGACGAGCACTGCACGTGGCTCTGTCGTAGACCATGCAACATCGACCGGCGTGGGTGTCACGTCGGATG
>DASRJO010000070.1:0-28865 GCA_035649435.1 Candidatus Krumholzibacteriia bacterium
TGGCGACCACCGTGAACGGCCCATCGGCTCGCATCGATCGCAGCACGTCGACCCGACGCAGGTTGGAAATGTCCGCACTCCCGAGCGACCAAGACAACGTGATCTGGGATGGGAAGGCCTCCAAGTCGAATTCGACAATCGCGGTGGGACCCCGCCGGCTCCACACGCTTTGATGCGTGGCGCCGGCGAATAGATGTGAATTGGCGCCGATCGCGAGCTTGTGCACCGCGATTGGCGAGGGGAACCCGTCATTCAAAGGCGCCCAGTTGCTGCCGTTGTCGCTCGAGTGGAAGACTCCATTCGACGTGGTTCCAGCATAGAGATCGAGGCTGTCGGCGGCCAAAGCCGTGACGGCTCCCGTGATCCCGCTGTTGGCGTTGCTCCATGTCGCCCCGTCATCGCCAGAACGATACACGCCCAGACCCGTGGCGACGAAGATCGTCGCCTCGCTTTGAGTCATCGCAGCGAACGGGCCGAGTACTGGCAATCCCGAAAACGGCGCGTCCCAGCTCGCCCCCTCGTCCGACGAGCGCCGGAACCGGAGGTTCGAACCCGCGAGCACATAGGTGCCACTTTTCCATAGAGACAAGACAACCTGGGGCGGCGCGAATCCGGTCGGGAGTGTGGCCCATCTCAGGCCCCCATCCGTCGATTTCGCCACACCGCTGCTCCCCCCCGCGTACACGGTGTTCCCGTCGACGAAGAAATCGACTGCGTTGGACAATCCGAACCCGGTACTGCTCAACCTCCAGCGATTGCCTTGATCGCTGCTCCGATAGATCGTCCCCTGGCTCGTTCCACCGAGAAGTTCGGCGCCGACCTGGGCAAGACAGAGCCAGCCGGCGGTGCGCGGAATGCCAATGTTGATTTCGATCCAACTCTCGCCGTTGTCGGCGCTGCGGAAGAATCCTTGGCCGTCGCCGGCGGCATAGAGGTCCGTGCCGCTCGCCAGCAAGCTGTTGATCTTGAGAGCGCGCAACCCCGTATGAGATCTCGTCCACGTGTTGCCGTTGTCGGTGCTGCGATGGATGCCCGTGCCGCTCCCCAGACCGTTCGTCGCCGCAAGCAAACTGTTTGCACTGACGGCCAGCACCGGGATGGATTGCCCGGCGGCGGGCAGTGGGAGGCCGTCGCTCAGGGGTTCCCAGGCGTCGCCGTTCGCGTCGCCGCGGTAAACCAAAGACCCGTATCCGGTGAACAGGTTCGCAGAGGTCGCGAGCACGCTGAAGGGAAAATTGGTGGCCGAAATGCCAACGGGATTGATCTTGACCCAGCTTGCCCCGTTGTTCGTGCTGCTGTGCACGCCGTTGACGTTGGTCGATGCGAAGAGACCGGCAGCGTTGGCCGAAAGGCCAGTCAACCCGCTCGTGCCCAAGAAAGGGACAGCTGCCGTCCAACTCGCCCCGCCATCGCTCGAGCGAAAAACCCCCTTCACGCTGGAACTGAGTGCGCTCCCCGCATAGATTTCCGCGCCCAGCTGCGTGAAGTAACCGATCGAGATGTTCGCCGGCAACCCGGTATTGGAGGCGGTCCAGTCTTCACCGTCGTTTGAAGATCGAACCACGCCGATCCCTGAAAAGCCCGCCAAGAGTTCCCCCCCTGACCAGGCAAACGCATTCACGACGTGCGAATTCGCGGGAATCCCGGCGGCGCCCTTCTGGATCCAGCTGTCGCCATCATCGGTGGAATGATAGATGGCTGGTGTGGACCCGGTGGAGTACCCGGCAAGATAGGTGTTCGTGCCGAAGGAACCGATGGCGTCCACCGAGAGATTCCCCGGCAGGTCGGCGAGCAGAGGCGTCCAGCTGACACCCCCGTCGGTCGAGCGGAAAGCGCCATCGTTGGCGACGGCGAACACGATGCCGCTGGTTGCGTTGACGGAAAGAGCCACGACCCGTCCGCCATCGGGACCGTTGCTTTGCTCCCATTGGGCCCAAGCCGCTTGCGCGCCGAGAACACCCCAAAGAGTTGCGCACAGGAGTCGCCTTTTCATGCGACCTCTCCCGAAGAACATGAGAACGCCGACTCGAGGTGGCCGGCTTCGAGCGGCGGGCGTGCTCGACTTCTCAGCATGCGGAGTCCTCGGATTGTGCTCGCCACGCGGACGGCGAGTCAAGAGCACCCTCGGAGTCGGTACGCCGCATGCAGACTCCCGCGCTGCCGTGTCTCCGCAAACGCCCGCGGTTCACGACTCCTTCCATGTCCTGCGATGCGTTTCCCCACCGGGGGGGCGCTTGCCGTGCCTTGCGGCCGGAAGTGATGGCGACGCCTGGCGCATTTCCAGGCCGCCCGCTAGGCTTGCCGGGGCGCGAAGCGAGGTGCACGTCGAACTCGAATGAAGCTCACCTGGAAGCTCACACTGATCCTGTTCATCGGGATGTGCGCGGTGCTGGCGCTGGATGTGTTCGTCGAACTGCGTCGCGAGCGCGCGATCCTCGAGACCAACATGCGCACCGACGAGCACGACACGGGACAGGCGCTCGCGACGTCCCTGGCGCGCGTGCTGGCGCTGGAGAGCGACGAGCGTGCCCGCGAAATCATCGAACACGCCAATGCCTCGTCGACAGAACTCCGCTTTCGCTGGATCGACACCGGGGCCGACGTGGATTCGGTGGCGAGCGTCGTGCGCGGCGATTCCTTTTTCACCTACATCCCGATCCGCAGCGGCGGGGAGACGGACGCCGTCTTGGAGGTCTCGGAGTCGCTGGCCGGCCTGCGACAGCACCTGCGCACACTTGTCGTCCACCGCATTGGAACGACGTTGGTACTGGCTGTGCTCTTGAGCGGGGTTGCCGCCGTGGTCGGCGCCTGGATCGTCGGCAACCCGATGTCGCGACTCGTTGCGAAGGCACGGCGCGTCGGTGAAGGTGACTTGGGTGGGCCGCTGGGCCTGACGCGGCACGACGAGATCGGTATTCTGGCACGCGAGATCGACGCGATGTGCGATCGCCTGGCGAGCGCTCAACATCGGCTCGCGGCGGAAACCGCCGTTCGCATCACGGCGATCGAGCAGCTCCGGCATGCCGGCCGGCTCGTGACCGTGGGGCAGCTCGCTTCCGGTCTCGCACACGAGCTCGGCACACCGCTCAACGTCGTGGCGCAGAGAGCCAAGATGATCGCGACCGGCGAGGTCTCCGGGCAGGAAGCGACGGATGGCGCGCGCATCGTGTTCGAGCAATCGCAGCGGATGACAGGTGTTCTGCGCCAGCTCCTCGACTTCGCTCGCCGGCGAACACCCCAGTCTGCATCGTACGACCTGCGTCGCATCGCCGAGCAGACGGCCGGCCTGCTGTCGCCACTCGCGCGCAAACGCAATGTCGAGATTCGAGTCGAGCTGGGCGATTCGGTCCGGGTGCACGTCGACAGCAGCCAGATCGAGCAGGTACTCACCAACCTGGTGGTCAATGGTTTGCAAGCGATCTCCGCAGGTGGCACGGTGACCATGCGCGTCGAACGGCGAATCGCCACCCCGCCAGCCGACGTCGGCAGCGCCCCCGGCGAGCACGCATGCGTCGAGGTCCAAGACTCGGGTCATGGCATCCCGCCCGCGATCCAGTCACGAATCTTCGAGCCCTTCTTCACCACGAAGGATGTCGGCGAAGGCACCGGGCTCGGGCTCGCGGTCGCCTATGGCATCGTTCGCGAGCATGACGGCTGGATCGCGGTCGACTCCGAGCTGGGCCGCGGCAGCCGCTTCTGCGTCTTCCTGCCACTCGAAGCCGCGGGGGGTTCCACGTGAACCAGCGCGTTTTGATCGCCGATGACGAGCGGGCGATGGGCGAGATGTTGACCGAGATGCTGGGTCGCCGCGGCATGGATTGCATCTGGAAACCATCGGCAGCGGCAGCGTTGGAAGCATTGGACGTGCACGACTTCGACGCAGTCGTGACGGATGTAAAGATGACCGGCATGCATGGCATCGATCTCTGCGCGCGCGTGGTCGAGCGCCGCCCGGACACCCCAGTCATCGTGATCACTGCGTTCGGCAGCATGGAGACGGCGGTGGCTGCCATGCGTGCGGGCGCCTACGACTTCGTCACCAAGCCGCTCGAGATCGACGCGCTCGAGCTGGCGTTGCGCCGCGCCTTCGAGCGCCGGGCTTTGCGCAACGAGGTGAAGCGACTGCGGCGCGCGGTGCGTGACGCCGAGTCCTTCGACGAGATGGTGGGAACCAGCCCGCCCATGCAGCAGCTCTTCGCATTGCTGGGGCGCGTCGCGGAATCCGATGCGTCGGTGCTCGTGCGGGGCGAAAGCGGCACCGGCAAGGAGCTCGTGGCGCGTGCGCTGCATCGCAAGGGCAAGCGCGCCAGCGGTCCGTTCATCGCCATCAACTGTTCGGCGGTGCCGGAGCCGCTGCTCGAAAGCGAGCTGTTCGGTCACGCGGCAGGTGCTTTTACCGACGCAAAGACGGCACGCGACGGACTCTTCGTGCAGGCGAACGGTGGCACGCTCTTTCTGGACGAGGTCGGCGATCTCCCGCTCGCTCTGCAGCCGAAACTCCTGCGTGCGCTGCAGGAGCGCGCCGTCCGGCCCGTCGGTTCGACGAGTGAAGTGTCCTTCACCGTTCGACTGATCGCGGCGACGCATCGCGACCTCGAGGCGGATGTCGAAGCCGGACGCTTCCGGCAGGACCTCTTCTATCGCATTCACGTGGTGCCGGTGGACGTGCCACCGCTGCGTGCGCGCGGCAACGACGTTCTGACGCTCGCCCAACGCTTCGTGGAGGAGTGTGCGGCACAAGCCGGGCGCACGATCTCGGGCATCACGGGCGGGGCCGCCGAGAAGCTGCTGGCCTACGACTGGCCAGGAAACGTTCGCGAGCTGCGCAACTGCATCGAGCGAGCCGTGGCGCTCACGGCGTTCGAACAGATCACCGTCGACGACTTGCCGCCGCGTGTTCGCGAGCACGCGCGCGCGCGCGTGCTCATCGCCGCCGATGATCCCACCGAGTTCGTCTCCATGCAGGAGGTCGAGCGGCGCTACATCCTCCGCGTCCTCGAGGCGCTGCAGGGGAACAAGACTTCTGCCGCACGGATTCTCGGTCTCGACCGCAAGACTCTGTACCGCAAGCTCGAGCGCTGGGGCGTCTGACCACACCGGGGCAAGTTGCCCCGGGTCGGCGCATCCAATTGTCGAAAAATAACTTCCATCGCGATGCGCGCCGGAGCGTGCCACCCTGCCACGCGCGCGACGCGGGGCGCTCGAGCATTTTCAACGAGTTGCGCGGTTGGCATCCATGCTGCTGGAGAAATCACGCAGGAGTGAATGAACATGTCGGCAACGATGGCAACAGAAGCGAAGCACCCGGCGGCTCGTCCCGAGTCGAACTCCTACAAGTGCCGGGTGATGATCGCCGAGGACGACATCGAGATGAGAAAGCTGCTGACTTGGTCGATTCGCAAGTCCGGGCACGAAACGCTTCACGCCGAGAGCGGGACCGAGCTACTCGATCAAGTCGCCGCATTGCAATTGGCCGGTGAGCCACTGGACCTATTGATCACCGACGTGCGTATGCCGGGCCTCGATGGGCTCGAAGCTCTCGATTGGTTGCGCGAGCTCGGCGTTCAAGTTCCCGTCATCGTCATCACGGCTTTTGGTGATCCCCGCACACACCAAGAGGCGAGCCGGTTGGGGGCCTGGGCCGTCCTCGACAAACCGTTCGACCTCGAGGACTTTCAGGTTCTCGTGGACAAGATCCTGGATCGTTGATCCGAGAACTCCCCGCGCGGTGCGGGGAACGCATTTGGGAGGAAGATCATGAAGTACGAAAACGTCACACTGCACGGTGCCACGTGGAAACTCCAGAACGTTCGCACGGAGGAGGACCTCGACCGGATCGCGAAGGTGCTGCACAACGCCCCCGGCATCGTCGGATGCAAGATCAGTGTGGATCGCCTGGAGGTGACTTTCGAGCCGGACCACTTCACGGAGTCGAAGCTGAAGGAGCTAATTCAGAAGGCCGGAGCCTACCAGGTGCTCGCGCGCATCGAGACCAGCCGTCGCCAGGTGCCTCTCCGGGCTTCCGCCGAGAGCATTCGGTAACCCCACCGGCCGCGTCGATGCGGCTGTCCCCCGCGACCGGGGAGGCGACGGCCTCTCCGGTCGTGGAGTTGCGCATCCGCATTTCGAGCCGCGATGAGCGCCAAAGTCTTCAGCCGGCGAGAGGCTCGCTGTGCCGGGGTGCGTTCCCCTCCAAATGGAAAGCGTGAAGTAGGCGGTGGGCGATCGGGGCCAAGATCAGCGCGATCACCGAGAGGAATGCGACGCCGCTCCACAGCGCGTAGACGATCGCGAAGATTTTTCCCGAGGCCGTGCGCAGTTCCTGGACCGGACCCATCCCGGTCAGGATCATCGCCGCATTGAGTGTGGCGTCCAGCCAGTTCCAACCTTCGGTCATGCGATAGCCGAGTGCACCCACGGACAGCCCGAGCACGACCAGACCCATTGCCGCCGCGCTCATGCGCAGGATGCGACCGAGGAAGGCCGGGCGCGAAAGCAGGGGTTCGCTCTTGTGCTCGAAGAGAAAGCGCCGCGGTCGGTCCGTTCGTACCATGCTTGCTCCTTGACTCGAAACGAAGCTCGAGCAAATGACGGGAATGATCTTTCCGCATTCTCGGAGAAGCGGAGCCGGACCGCAATGAGCCGGTTCGACGCCATCCGCTCCAAGCCGCAACATGGGTCTCATGAATCGCTGCCGCGCTTCACGGCGGCTTGACCTCCGCGGCCGGTGTCGCACGCAGGATGTGAGCGTAGAGGACGAGGCTCGCTGCGAACGGCACTACGTAGTACAGGACGCGGAAGAGCATCGCGGCGAGCACGGCGCGCTCGTACTCGACGCCCAGCAACACGAAGATGCCGGCCATCGAACCCTCCTGAACACCGAGCCCACCCGGAAGCATCGACAGGAAACCCGCCGTGACGCCGATCGCGAACCCGGTCAAGAGCACACCCGGGTGCAACGGCGTGCGTAGCGCCTCGAAGCAGGCGCCGAGCGCCAGAACACTCGTCGCCCAATCGGCGACGACGAAGAGAAGCGGCACGCCGAGCACGGAAGGGCGACGGCGGATCGCCGCCACGCCGCGCCCGAGCGTCGTATCGAGATCGTGGAGTGCGTGCTCGAGGTCACGCCGCAGCAGCTTGCTTCCGAGCCAGCCGAAGAGACGCGCTGCCCGCGTCCGCATCGCGTCGCTGAGGAGCAGGATAGTCGTCCCCACGAGGAGTCCGACGGCCGCCGCCGTCGCCAGCGACATCTCGAACGTCCGCGTCCGCCCGAGAGGGTGGTTGACGAGAAGATACGTGAGCCCAATCGGCAACAGCGACATCATCGCCAGGTGATTGAAGTAGGAGTGCACGAGCGACGCGCTCACGACGTCGCCCGCCGCCATTCCTCGCCGGCGCAGGAGATAGAGCCGAAGCGAGTAGCCCGCGAGCCCGCCCACCGACACCAGGTTGTTGAGCGCGAACGAGACGAAGCCGATCTCGATCTGATCACGCCGGCGCAATCGGATGCCGAAGATGCGGTTGATCGCCGAAAAACCGGCACTCAGACAGAAGTACGAGACCGCGCTGCAGAGCAGCGCCACCGGCGCCCAGGACCACGACGCGTGCCGGAGGACGTGCATCGCCTTGCGCGCGTCCATCGTCGCCATGAGCACGCCGAGGAGAAGACATGCGGTCACGAGGACGATGCCGAGCCGTCGCTGCCGGTGCTCCGAACCTTCCACGCGACCTCCCCTCCGATCATCCTTCGGTGACACGCCCGAGCGCGATGCCGGCATTCACGAGCCCCGTCGCGCCGCCTTGATAGACGAGGAAACGCTCCTCCCACAGGGGCTCGAACTTGCCCTTGTAGCTCCGCAGGCCCTGGTAGGAAAAGAAGCGGTTGAGCCGCTCGTACAACTGGTGCATGGCGCGCTCTTCGATCGGCGCACCGGGCCGATCGCCGACGCCCGAGAGCGGCGCGAGCCCGAGGCTGAAGCGCCGATGCTGCGCTGCGAGCGCCGTCATCGTCTCGAGGAAAAGGAAATCCATCGTGCCGTTCGGGGTCTCGACTCGGTGGCGCATCAGGTCGATCGTTGCGTCGCCAGCGGGCCAGCACGGGATCAGGTTCACGAACGCGAGCGCCACTCCATCACCGTTCCTCGCCACGAACACTGGCGTCATGGCAACCTCGGCATGGTCGAAGCGCCCCAAGGTGAAACCACGTTCCCGCCGCCCCGGCAGCGACAGCCACTCGTTCGAGATCGCTTCCAGCTCCTGCATCAGCTTCGGTTGGAGCGGTGGCTCGTGCCGTGACACTTGCAGACCCATGCTCGAGGCTCGCTTGCGGATGCGGCGAAAGTTGCTGGAGTTCGCGGTGCGGATGACGAAGGTCTGCAGATCCACGATCGCCTCCTCGCCCACCTTGAGGACGTGGTAACCGAGTTGGCGGTAAGTCTCGCGATAGTCGGGTCCCACTTGGTGGAAGGCTACGCGCCAACCATTGTCGGCGCAGCGCGCAGTGAAACTGCGCAGAGTCGATTCGATCGCCTCCGGCGGACCCACGGGGTCGCCGAGCCCGATGGCGAAGCCCCAGGCCGCGCGGTAGGCCACGAAGCATGCGCCGCCGGATCCGAAGAAGAACGACTTGTCGGCGGCGAGCTTGAAGTGGTCGATGGACGAACGGCCATGCACGGCCAGAATGCGCGCTGCCTGAGAGCGCTCGTGCGGCAAGGTGCGCAGCCGATAGGCGAGGGGCCGGAAGAGCGAGGACACCGCGACGAGAGCCGCACCGAACCCCATGACATCGAGCGAGTCGAGAAACCAACGTGCGTGTCGCGTGTGCGGCACGAGGTCGGGATTGCCGAGAAGGGAATACTGTCGAAGCGAACGCCGGCACGCCTCGGGCCAGTGGAATTCGATGCCGAAGTCACGCCGATCGAGCAGCCAGAAACCAAGGGCGCCGTAGATGACTGCTCCTACGAGGCTCGCCGCGACGAATGCAAGTCCCAGCCCCATGCTCCGGGGCTCGCTCCGCACCGTGAAGCGTCGGCGTAGGACCAAGAGCAACCCCGCCGTTGCAGCCGGCGCCAGGGCGAGCGAAGCGTGGTGCAAGCGCCCGAGGTGCGCGAGCGCCGCCACGACGGAGATCGCGAAGCCGAGCCACCAGGCGACCCTGAGCCGCCGGTGCAAGTGGTACGACAGGTCGAGGAGCAGGATCCCGGTGAGGAGAGTCAGCAGCTTGCTCCAATGGTGCAAGCCGAAGGGCAACACGACCCCGAGTCGCTCCGGATCCGGAACGCGAACGAAGAGTGCGTGCAGGACGCCAATCGCCCCATTCAGGAATGTACTTGCCGCCACCAGCGTGATCGGCCAATCGCCGCGTCGGGACGGGAATCGCACGGTCACGCCTCGCGCCTCTTTTTCCGCCAGCGCTTCGAGCAGCTCGAGCCAATGCGGCTGCAGCTCCATCCACTCGACCCAAGACTACTACTGGTGCTCGTCGAGGCGGAGCGCGATTCCGTGTTGAAGATCCTCTCGGCGAACAGGATCAGCAGCAACGGCTCCATGCCACCTCGTGGTACGTTCAACTTCTCTGCATGCTTGTACTGGTCATTGTGCTTGACGCACCAACGATGAGTCAAGACCACCACGCGTTCGGTACGGCGCATGCACTCTTCCGCGCTCGGAGTGTGCCGCTTGCTTCCTTGCGTCTACAAACGTGTCCTCTTGTCGCTCCTCGCGTGCGCTTGTGTCGCGATGCCTACGGTTGTGGCTTCTGCGACTTCGTCGCCTGACGGCCGCTACTGGGCGCCTGGATTCCACCGCGCTGGGGTGAGCGGCCATGACTCGCAGATCAACGCCATGATCGAATTCGAGGGCTCCGTCGTGTTCGGAGGCACGTTCGAGACCGCTGGAAGCGCGCGCTCCTCGAACGTCGCCCGCTGGGACGGCCAATCGTGGCACCGCATGGGTGACGGGCTCGACGACGACTTCGAAGAGGATGTCCTCTGCTTCGCTGTCCACGATGGGCAGCTCATCGCCGGCGGTGGCTTCACGCATTCAGGTTCGGCGGAGATCCATGGTGTCGCGCGATGGAACGGCACGGGTTGGGAAACGATGGACGTGGGAATCGATGGCTACGTCGTCGATCTCGAGGTGTTCCGAGGCGAGTTGTATGCCGTATGGCATGCCTATGGCCTCGATTGGGGTCCGGGCGGTGTCGCGAAATGGACTGGGGCGAGCTGGCTCCCGATCGCAACCGGATTCAGACAAGCCGGCATCTGCCCCATGGGCGAAGGCCGGCTCGCCGTATTTCAAGACCAGCTGTACGCGGCGGGCGTTCCGGTGCGCGTCGACGGCAGGGATCAAGATGTCGCTCGTTGGGATGGAAGCATGTGGTGGGCCGAATCGTGGCCGACTTGCAACATCTGTGCGCTCGAAACGCATGGCGACAAACTCTTTGCCGCCTCGCCTTGTGGGCAAGAGTTGATGAGTTGGGACGGCCGGACCTGGGAGGAAACAGGCGGCGCGGACAAAGGATGGCGCGCCCAGCCAACCAGCTTGTTTTCTCATGCTGGGAAGCTCGCGATTGGCGGCGCCTTTACGAAGGACCCCAGAATCGAGCCTACGTACAGTCTGGACCCCTGGTGGAGCGAATTCCGGGGGGACCAAGAGAACTGGTGGGGGGGTGCGATTCTTTGGGATGGCCCGGGCGTCGAATCACGAAACCTAGGTCCGCACGGCGGTGTAGCCTGCATCGGAAGCTTCGGGGGCGAGCTCATTCTTGGAGGAAGCATCGAGGAGATCGGGGGCCGCCCATTCAACAACCTCGCGCGCTGGACATCCGACGGCTGGGCTCTCGTCGGTCCCGGCGCCGGCCTCGATGACGAGGACGACCCATACACACCCGCTGCAGTGAAAGCCTTCGCCGAGTGGGACGGCGAGTTGGTGGCTGGAGGTCGATTCAACCTGGCGGGAAGCGAGGCGGCGAGGTCGATCGCCAGCTGGAACGGCGAGCGCTGGCGACGGCTGGGGGAGGAAATCGTGGGCCGCGTGAACGCGCTCGTCATCCACGATGGCGATCTCGTGGCGGGTGGACAGTTCGCGACCGCCGGAGGGATCGCCGCGCGTAACATCGCCGCCTGGGATGGGGACCGTTGGCGCAATCTCGATGCCGGGCTCGGATCACAAGTGCTCAGTCTCGCCGTGCACGAAGGGAATCTCGTCGCTTCGGATTGGTCCGGCGTGAAAGCCTGGGACGGAACGCGTTGGCGGTTTTTGGGCAATCAACCCATGTCCGAACCCACGAACCTGATCTCGCGCGACGGTTTCTTGTACACGATCGCCAATTTCCACTCTCACTACAAGTTTGGTGCCGTTGCGCGCTGGAACGGTAGCACCTGGGAATTGCTCGGAAACATTTCACGCGTCCAAGCGCTGCAACCGTTCGGGACGGGCCTCGTGGCGCTCAGCCAGCCCGGGCGAGAGATGTGGTTTTGGGATGGTCAGACTTGGTCTTCTTGGGAAACGGGTTCCGAAACATTCCTGAACCTGCAAGTGAGCGACGGGATCCTGTATGGAAGTGTGCTGACTCCCGGCGACAACGACTCAGTCCGACTCCTGTACTGGAACGGAGCCGGCTGGGGCGAGCTGGGTTCCGGGTTCGACGAACCCCCGACCACGATGATCGACTACCAGGGTCACCTGCATCTCGGCGGCGCTTTCACGCAGGCCGGGGGCCGGCCTTCTGCGTGCATCGCGCGCTGGGACGGCCCTCCCCCACTCGTCGTCGAGCCACTCACGGCAGCGGGCGAGCCATCGACCACGGCTCGGGTCGCGCCGCCGTCACGCAATCGGCTCGTCTCGGTGAGTGCAACCGGGACGACGCTCAGAATTCGCTACGACATCGCGGCCGGCGCAGCTCCGACACAACTCTGGATGTACGATGTGCGCGGACGACAGGTCGCGTCTCTCGCAAGTGCTGCGACCCTGCCCGGGCATCACACCATGGACTGGAGCTGGAACCGCAACGAACGTTCCCTCGCCAACGGCACCTACTTCCTGCAGATGCGATCCGGCGACACTGTCCTGAACGTGAAGAAGTTCACGCTCCTGAAATGATCGCCGAACGATTCGTCCCAGGCACGCCAGCAACCAGGGTGCACACGCCTATTGCAGCACCGTGAGCTTCCGCGTCAGGCGCCGACTCCCGGCCTGCAGTTCGTACACATAGATGCCGCTCGCGACTCGTACGCCTGCGGCATCGACGCCGTTCCAGGTGACCCGGTAGGGACCTTGTTCTTGCCAGGCATCCACGAGCCGCCGCACCAATCTGCCCGCCACGTCGTAGAGGATCAAGGTGACGTGCCCGGCGTCTTCGGGCGCCACGACGTAATGGATGGTCGTCGCCGGATTCATCGGGTTCGGTCGGTTCTGCTCGAGGACCGTGAGCCGTGGTGCCGTCATCTGCAACAGATCCGTCGTGTCGCAGGCCGGGACGTCGTCGCATACCGTCTCGAATGTTCCCGAGTCGGTGAGCGAGATGTCGTCGATCCACCAGCCCTCGGCGGGCGTCAGGTTCGCAGCGTTGCAGCCGAGGCGCCAGCGGACGAGGACGGATTTGCCGGCGTAGAGTGGCTGACCGAGAGGCGCCGTCATGCTGCCGAGGTTGACGGTCACCTGTACGAAACCGCCCGAGTTGCCGCTCCAGAACAGCGCTCCGCGTGCGAAGGGGCTGCCATTCGGGTTCACGAGGGCGCGCGTCGAGTTGTACGAATTTCCGATGTCCTGCCACGTGGCGCCACCGTCCGCCGAGATCTCGAGCACGGCGCCATCGTACGTATCCTCCAGGACGTATTTGTGCCGGAAGCTGAGCACCGAGCTCGAGCTCACGTACAAGAGCGGCGACACGAGGGCGATGTTCTTGATCGCCGGCGAGTCGCTCGCGAACCAGGCGTGCGTCGGGCTAGTGGCACCGCTCGTCGTGTAACCCCAGTCGTCGACCCCGCTCAGAGCCGCGTGAGTGAAGCCGTTCGGCTCGGTTCCCTCCATGTTGTCCAAGAACTGGAGTGGCACGAGCACACGGTTCGACTCGAGGAGGAGATCGAAGGTTCGTGTCACCGTGTAGCCCCCCTCGGCGGTGAGGTCGAGCGCCAAGGTGGCGGTCGTGAGGCACGGCGTCTGGGAGCGGATGCGGATCGTGAACGGCTGATCCCCCATCTCGAAGTGTTGGGCATCGAGGTCGCCGTAGCTCGCGGTCGGCCCCTCCACCCAGACACGGTTCGAGAGGCTGCGCAGCGTCGCGCCCACTGCTCTCGCGTGCGTGCCGCTCGAGTTGCGCACGGTGAGGGCAAGGCTCAGGCGCTCGCCGCCGTCGGGCAGGCCGTCACCGTCGCAACTCACGACCTCCGTCGCATGCATTCCGTCCACGACGAGATCGGGTGCATCACAGGCCAAGGTCACGCTCCGTTCCACCACGTTGGCGTCCACGTTCCCCTGACTATCGCGCGCGCGCACGACGAAGTGGTACGTGGCATTGGGTGTGAGCCCCGTGATGCGGTGCTTGAGCAGGTTCGTGGAGACGACGGGCGTCGCTGTCGTCACAGGAGAAGTGGTCGAAGCGTAAACGAGATAAGTGATGGGCGGGCTGGCGTCGGTCGCGGCCTGCCACTTGAGATCGATGGTGTCACAGGCCGGCGTATTGGGATTGCTCGCCACCTCCAAACCGGCGAAGACAGGTGCATTGGTTTCGGCGCCGGCGCAAAGCGGTGTGGCCTCGCACTGCTGGCGCAGGATGGCGGCGTTCGTCACTCGGTAATCGTCGATGTTCCAACCTGGAATCGCGACACCGGTGGAGGCCAAGTCCGTGGCCATTCTGAAGCGCAGCAGGCAGGTCTGCCCCTGCCACGGCGCCATCGACAGGTTCACCGCGCCGAAGAGCGGATAGCTCGCGTTCAAGCCGTTCCAGCAGCGGCGACCCGAGATGGCGGACTGCGGGTTGACCATGACGGCGTCGTCGTAACCGACATCGGTCAAGTCGCCGACGTCGATCCATGTTTCGCCGCCGTCGAGCGACAGCTCGAGGACGCATCCGTCCCAGTTGTCCTCCGTGTCGTACCGCTGCCAGAACGTCACGACCGTCGTAGCCGACGGCAGGAACGCCGGGGGCTCGAGCGAGACGTCCTTGCCCGTGGGTGGGGCGGCCGTGAACCAGGAGTGACCGGGAATGGCGAACATGGTGTGGTTGCCGTTCGTGTTGTGTGACCAGTCGTCCTCGTTGATGTAGGAGTAGTGGTGCCAACCGTTCTCGTTCCCCGACTCGATGTCGTCCACGAACGACGGCATCGGTACGAAGAGCGAATCGAGCGCGAGCTGGACGAGGATGTTCTGCGACACGTCGTAGCCTCCATCCGCCGTGAGCTCGAGCGCGAGCGAGGCGGTGGCACCGCAGAAGGCGCTGGCGCTTGCGCGGATGCGGAATGGCAGGATGGCGGCGCCGAACTTGCCGCGTCCGAGGTCCGGGAACTGCGCCGTGCCGTTCACGACCGAGACCATGGGATTGAGGCTCGTGAGCGTGCCGGTGATCCCGGTCGCAGGCGCCGCGGTGGGCAGGTTGCGGATCGAGACCGCGAGGCTCACCGTCTCGCCCGGATCGACGAAGCCGTCCAGATCACAGCCTCCTGAAACTCTCGAAGAGATCACAGAGAGCGACGGCGTACTGGCGCAGACCTGACCGACGCTGAAGCTCGCGAGCATCTTCTGCCCGCTCGGGCCGATGTCATGGACGCTGATTGCCGTGGCCGTGCCGGCGTGATCGCGCGCCGAGGGCAGGGTCGAATCGTCCCATTGGGCATTGTTCTCGGCGCTGAAGAAATCCGTGGCCTCGCCGAACCACGGGCCCACGACGGGCGGCGCCGCGACCTGCATCTCCCACTGGTTGTCGGCCTCGATCACCATCACCTGGTAATGGCCGGTCAAACATGGATTACCCAGCTGGCAGGATTCGTCGTTCTGGGTCAGGACGTTGTTGTCCACATGTGTGATCAGGAAACCGGTGCCGAGAAGGTACTGGTCCCACTTCTTGCGCTGGCGGTTTTCGACCAGGAACCACTCGTTCTGCGAGTAGTCGCCGCCGCGCCAGAGCTTCATGGCCTCCGCGGCATCTCCCTGGTAATAAAGCGCCAATGTCTCGTCGCAAATGACCTCGCGTGGAGCGAGCCAGCCGAGCTCCTCCTTGCTCCAAGCGCACATCTGTGTCGGTGTGGCCGGGTGGGCATAGTCGCCACCGTACGAGCCGGCGGCCATGAGGCAGTACAGTCCCATCCCGCCGGTGCTCACCTGTCCCGCCGGATCGTATGCCGTGCGATCGTAGAGATCCGGCAGTCCGAGAGCGTGGCCGAATTCGTGACTGAAGACGCCGATCTCGATGCGGCCCGCGAAGCACGACAACGCCGGCATGATCACGTAATCGTCGACGCGCAGCGGCTGTCCATTGGCGCCCATGTCGTTGGTGACGAAAGCCTGGCCGTGTTGGGCCCAACCCGAATAGGAGAAGGAGTGCGACCAGATCTCGCTGCCACCGCATTCACCGCCTTCGTTGGGGTGCACGAACATGACGAGGTCCACGTAGCCGTCGTCGTCGCCCGAGTTCGGGACGTTGTCCGGACCGTCGTTGTCGTAGATGCGGAAATCGGTCGTCGGGTCGGCAGCTTGCAAGGTGTGCCGAATGAAGGCTCCGGCCTCACCCGACGCGGCATCGGTGCCCAGGCCGTTGTCGTCGCTCGTGTAGAAGAGGCCGTTCTCGGCGAGGGGAAACCATCCGAACACGCCTCCCTGAAGATCGAAGGTGCCGTACGACATGTCGCGATAGTGCTCGCGCATCGAGCCCGGTTGGCCGAGCGTGTTGGTGGCGCCGTAGTCGAGGCTGAACAGCTCATCCACGAGGTCGGCCACGGGCCAGTCGGGGGTGGGCTTGTCGGCGTAGATCCCGCAGAGCACCGGACAGAAACGCGTCGTGGTGATGCGCGACGAGGCGATCGTCTCGGCGGAGCGGCGGGAGTGTCCCTTGCGCTCGAGCTCTCGCACCAGCTCGCGGCGCTGGATCTTCTGGCGTTCGACGACGTCGCGAAACCCCTTGCGCGGGTAGAAGAGTCCGGGGTCTTGGCGCAGCTCGTCTCGCACCGATTCGGGCAAGCCACGGGTGTTCCCGGGTGCCGGCGGGGGCATGGGGCTCGCAGTCTGGGGCGCCGAGAGGAGCAACGCGGTGAAGATCGCGCCAATCTGCGCGCGAGAGGGACTGCCGCACGACCCCACGAAGCCACGGCCCTTCCGCGGATGTTCGACACGATGCATGTTCCGGGACCTCCAGGTCGATGCGATGAATTCGAACGGGCGCCGCGCTCAGCGCCGACAGGCGGCTGTGCATTGGCTCCCGTCGTCGCTTCACGAACAGCGCCCGCCTTTTCTCTCGTGCGTCTCAGCGCTGGGGTTCAGGACGCCGGCCTGGCAGGCCGGGATGGGCGCGCGAATGGAATCGGAAACGGGGCGAGTCTAGGACCCCGAACGTGACAGGTTCGTGAATCCAGGATTACGACTCGTTCATGTCTTGTCGGCAGACGCCCATTGAATTCTGTGGGGATGTGGAAAGGGGGTGGAATTCAGCGACACGCTGGAAACGTACAGGCCACTACAGGGAGTCGGTTGCGAGCGCACGCCGCAGGTCCCTCGCGAGCAGCCGATGAAACAGGTGCTCGCCGGCTTCGCGGCGCACGGAGAGCCGGCCCGCGTTGTAGGCGCGCGAGCCGAGTCCTTTTTGCACCGAGGCGCAAATTCCGGTGTCTTCGTCCTGGATGCGCTCGCCGATCTGGATGCTGGCTCGGTTCTTCTCTGCCGCATCCCCTTCGACGTCGTCGAAGTAGAAATCGAACACGACGAGCGTGCGATCGATGCCGAGCGGCAGCACCAGGTTGGTGTCCAGCACGCCCTCGTACCAGTTGAACATGAAGTTGGGGTAGAGCCAGTAATAGTAGGCCTGCTTGCCCTTCCGCACCGCGGCGGTTTGCTCGTCGCGCCCGGAATCCCGCACCGGACTCGATTGCAGACAGTAATGCGCGCCGTTCTCGATCCGGTACTCGGCGAGCTCCAAGACGCTGTGAAGTCCCTTATGCAAGAAGGGGATGTGGTAACCGCCGTCGAGATAGTTGTCGACGAACACCTTCCAATTCGAATCGAAGGCGTAGGTGCGGCGCTCGACGAAGCGCATATGGCCGATCGCAAGCGGCTGGACACGCTCGACCAAGTCCCCGAGGAACTCCGCCAGTGAACCGCCGGCGTCGTTCAAATGCACGAAGACGAACTGCTCCCAAGTCTCGAGGCGCACCGGCACGAGACCATTCCGGCTGCGTTCGAAGTTGCACACGCCATCGAAGTCGGGCGTGCCCTTGAGCTCGCCCTCGAGGGAGTATGTCCAGCCATGGTAGGGACAGCGCAGCACCGACGCGCGGCCTTGCGGTTCCGTCATCACCAGCGCGGCGTGATGGCGGCAGACGTTGAAGAAAGCACGCAAGACGCCATCCCGCCCGCGCACGACGACGAGCGGCTCGCCGGCGACTTCGGCAGTGAAATACTGCCCGGGCTCCGCCACCTGGTCGAGACGCCCGACCATCTGCCAGCCCCCGAAGACGCTCCGGCGTTCGAGGTCGTAGACGCGCGGGTCCACATACCACGGGGCGGGAATCGTCGATGCATTCTCGAGCGCAGCCTCGGCGTCGTAATCGGCAATGACGCCGTCGAGCGGGCGATTCATGGCGCTGCGCACGGACCTCTCCGAATCGATGGGGCAACCTCCAGCGAATCGCGTTACGCGCCCCGCTGGCCGCCGCGCCGCACGGCATTCGACTTGCCGTGCCCTTGCGCCGATTCACGTGTCGTTTCCGTCGGCGCGACACCGCCGTCGACGCTGCCCGCGTCGCCCTCGCCCCGCACTTCCAAGTCGCCCGCGTCGACGAGCTTGCGCAGCCCGGCGTGCTCGATCGCGTTGTCGGCTATTTGACCCGTCTTCTTCGGACCCAGGTGCAGCATCTTGCCGCCTGGCAACGGTACGCGTAACGGTCGCGCGGTCTTGTTGACGATCGTTTTCATACGCACTCCCGACTCGAGGTCGGCGGCAGGAACCTCGCTGCCGCTGGTCACACCTGAACTGTAGACCGGATGAGCCCCGGCTGAAAAGCCCGAACCCGGGATGAAGCGAGCTCGATCGGAGCGTCTTTCGAGATGACTCTCAGCGGAGAAAAATGAGCCGCCTTTGGGCGGTGTGCGGGCCCGCTTGCACGCGGGCGAAGTAGATCCCTGCCGCGACCGTGGCACCGTGGTCGTCTCGACCGTCCCAACGCACGATGCGCGTGCCGGCGCCGAGATCGCCGGCTTCGATTGTGCGCACGGTGCGGCCCGACACATCCACGATCGTGACACGGACGGAAGTGCTGCCGCGGATGGTGATCGGGATCTCTGTCTCCACGCCGAAGGGGCTGGGGCGCGCGGCGCCGACTTGGATGCTCTCCAAGGCGTCATCGCTGGCTAAGGGCCCAATGGCCGTAACCGTTTCTTTGACGATCGACATCGCGTCGATCACCGTGCCATTCGGTTCGATCGCCTGGAGCGCGAGCGAATCTCCCACCACATCGACGACGGTCACGTGGTACGTGCTCTTCGAGAAGACTTCGAATGGTTGTACCGCGCCGAGCGCATGGAGGAATCTCCCGCCACCTCCCGTGACGATGTAAACGGGACCACCGGGTTCGATGTAGTTCGGATTCTGGTCGGTGTCCACGGCCACGCCGGAGGCGATGGGATAAGTCCGCGTGTAGTAGTGGTTGTGCCCTTGGAAAACGACGTCCACTCCACGCGCAGTGAAGATCGGTTCGAGCTGCGCGCGCGTCACCGTGTCGTTCCCATGCACGCCACCGTTGGAATAGATCGGGACGTGAAGGGAGACGAACTTCCAGCGGGCGTTCGACGCGGCGAGATCCGCATCGAGCCAATCGAGCATGGCCGCAGACTGCGGTGTGTTCTCGGTCACGCACTCGAGTGCGACGAAATGAGCGTTGACGTAATCGAAGGAGTAGTAACGCTCGTTCATCGCCGGGTTGTTGTTCGGCAGGTAGAAGGCGTCGAGATAGGGCTGGCCGTTGAGCGTCGCCACGTCGTGGTTGCCCAGGCATGGATAGAACGGAATCCGCCGGATCGTCGGCCGATAGATGTCGAAATACTGCGGCGTGAAATTCACCGCCTCCCCCACCTCGTAGATGATGTCTCCCGTGAGAAGCGCCAGATCGGCCCCGAGCATCTCCACACGCGACGCGACCTGCAGCTGCGCCGGCGTCACGCGCCCCAAATCGCCGAAGGCGACGAAGCGGAGCGGTTCCGGGCCATCCGGTGCCGTCCGAAACCAATCGCTTCCATCTGTGAGCGTGTCCGGATCCGAGACCACTCGGTAGTAGTAGACGGTGCCCGGCGCGAGGCCAGCGAGCGGTACGGCATGGTTGACGGTGCTGCCGTCGTGCGACGCCTCGTTTCCGAGCGCAGTCGTCGTGCCGTAGAGAACTTTTCCAGGAGCCGCAAGGTTCGTTTGCCAAGCGATGAGAACCGACGTCTCGACGCGGAGCCAAATGGATGGGGCGCGCGTCAAGGTGACGGCGTGACTTGCCTCGAGCCCCAGCGCCAAAAAGACGAGGGAAATGCTGACTCGCCAGCGCATGACTCGCACCCCTCGCATCCCGATGTTTACACGCGGCCTACTTGTGCGGCTCGGGCACGGGAACGCCGTGATCCTCCAACAGATGTCGCTGCACTTCGCGCGCTAGCTCGGCGTCGGGCACTGCATCAGAATGGCAGTCGTGCTTGACGCCGCGGCGCTCGAGGATATTCTTCGCCTCCGCGTTCAACTCCGGTGCCTTGGCGCTTCGCCGTTCGGGCTGGAACTCGGGGTCCTTGCCGCTCGCGAAAGCCTCGATCTCCTTGCTGATGCGCATGCTGCACCAGTCGTGGCCGCACATGGCGCAGAAATCCGTGTCGACACCGAGGTCCTCATCGTGGAAGGCGCGCGCGGTGTCGCCGTCGAACGCGAGCTCGAACTGCCGCGGCCAGTTGAGCGCGGCGCGGGCGCGCGACATGTCGTCGTCCCACTGCCGCACTCCTTGGATGCCGCGCGCGATGTCGCCGGCGTGGGCTGCGATCTTGTAGGCGATGCAGCCTTCGCGCACGTCCTGTGCCTTCGGCAGCCCCACGTGCTCCTTTGGCGTCACGTAACAAAGCATGGCGGCGCCGGCGCGCGCCGCTTCCGTGGCGCCGATACAGCTCGTGATGTGGTCGTAGCCGGGGAAGGCATCTGTGACCAAAGGGCCGAGCACGTAGAATGGCGCGTCGTCGCAGATCTTCTGCTGGATCTGCATGTTCCAGGCGATCTCGTGCAACGGCACGTGACCCGGGCCTTCGACCATCACTTGCACACCCATGGCGCGCGCACGGTGCGTCAGCTCTCCCAGTGCCTCGAGCTCGGCGATCTGAGCGGCGTCGCCGGCGTCGCGCGTGCAGCCGGGCCGCACCCCGTCACCCAGTGAATAGGTGATGTCGTACTCGCGCATGATGGCGGTGATCTCGTCGAACATCTCGTACATCGGGTTCTGCTTGCCGTGATGGATCATCCACTTGGCGAGAATCGAACCGCCGCGCGACACGAGCCCCGTGACCCGTCCCGAGATCAGGTGCAGGTTCTGTTTGAGCACGCCGGCATGGATGGTGAAGTAATCGACGCCCTGTCGGGCCTGCGCTTCTACGGTCTTCAGGATGTCGTCGTAGGTCAGGTCCTCGATGCGCTTGTGGACGATCATCGAATAGATGGGCACCGTGCCGATGGGCACCGTCGCGTGATCGATGATCGCTTGCCGGCAGGCGTCGAGGTCGCCGCCCGTCGACAGATCCATCACCGTATCGGCGCCGAACTTCTGCGCCCAGCGCAGCTTCTCGACTTCTTCGCCGGTGTTGCTCGTCACCGGGGAAGCCCCGATGTTGGCGTTGATCTTTGTCGTGATCATGCGGCCGATTCCCATGGGATCGAGCCGCTTCGGCGTGCGCTGGCCTTGCAAGAACGTCGCATCGTCGAGCTGCACCGTGCGCTGCGCCACCGATTGATTGACCCAGAACTGCGCATCGCTGCGCGCGCCAGGATGGCCGACGGTCGCTTCGGGATACGGCATGCCGTGGAACGTCGTGCCATTGGCAACGGTGCGCGGTTCGGCGCCGCCGCTGCCGGCAAGGTGACGCACGTTGGCCGGGATGACCAGCCGGCCGCGCGCCACTTCGTCACGAATGAATTCGGCCGTCACGTTTTCGCGCGCGGCGACGCGGCGCATTTCGGCCGTGACGATGCCCTTGCGGGCTGCTTGGAGCTGCGTCATTTCGATACTCCTCAGGTCTCGGACGCTCCCGCGGCAATAAAAATGGCCGCACGGGAGAGCGGCCGAGGTCCGTAGCTTCGGGTTTCGACCCGAACGAAGTCCGGTCGGTCCGCCTTCCCTACGCCGGTATGAACCGGTTCAGGTTCCAGGGGTATGCTCTCAGCCCTTGCGAACGGGCACCCCCAGCGAACAGCGGCATTCTAGCACTCGTGACCCGAGATACAAGCCCTGGCTCCGCCGTGCTTCGATCACGGCGATTCGCCCGCGACCGCACTCCTGGACAACCACGACACCCTTGATAGAATCGGATCACGCTCTCCTCGAGACACGCAGCGAAAGGGCCGAGAATGCCGGCGAAAAGCCATCCCTACTACCTCGCCAACGCGCCGGTGGCGGCGAACGAGGATCTCGCGGTGCACGACAAGTACAGCGGTGAGGTCGCGTTTCGTGTCGCACAGGCGGATGCCGGCGCGATCCAGGCCGCCATCGCCGCGGCGGCGAATTCCGTCGGCCCCATGCGCCAGTTGCCCGCCTACCAACGGCAATCCATCCTGCAGCACTGCGTCGCGCGCATCCAGGAGCGCGCCGGTGAGATGGCGCAGATTCTCTGCGTCGAAGCGGGGAAGCCCATTCGGGATGCGCGTGGCGAAGTCGCACGCTTGGCCGACACGTTTCGCATCGCTGCCGAAGAATCGGTGCGACTCTACGGCGAAGTGTTGCCGATGGACATCAGCCCGCGTGCGCGTGGCTACACCGGAATGTGGAAACGCGTCCCCGTCGGCGCCTGCGTCTTCATCACGCCGTGGAACTTTCCGCTCAACTTGCCTGCGCACAAGATCGCACCCGCTCTCGCCGTCGGCTGTCCGTTCATTCTGAAGCCGGCGAGCGCGACGCCGGTCGGCGCCCTGGTGCTGGGGGAGATCCTGGCGGAAACCGATCTCCCCGCCGGCGCGTTTTCCATTCTGCCGTGCCGCAGCGCCGATGCCGCGCCGCTCGTCGAGGACGACCGTCTGTCGCTCTTGAGCTTCACCGGCTCGCAGGAAGTGGGCTGGGACCTCAAGCGCCGCGCCGGCAAGAAGAAGGTCGCGCTCGAGCTCGGTGGCAACGCCGCGGTGCTCGTCGACGCCGACTCCGACGTCGACGACGCGGTGCAACGCATCGTCTTCGGTGCGTTCTACCAATCGGGCCAGAGCTGCATTTCCGTGCAGCGCATCCTCGCGCATGCCGACATCTACGATGAATTTCGCGCCAAGCTCGTGCGGGCGACGCAGGCCCTGGTGCTCGGCGACCCCAAGGACGAAAAGACATTTCTCGGCCCCATGATCTCCGAAGCCGATGCCGCTCGCCTCGAGAACTGGATCGGTGCCGCCGTCGACCGCGGCGCGCGCGTGCTGTGCGGCGGTGGGCGTCGGGGGGCGATGCTGGAAGCAACCTTGGTCGAGAACGTACCGCGCGATGCGAACCTGAATTGCGCCGAGGTCTTCGGTCCGGTGGCGGTGCTCGCGCGCTTCGACGACTTCGACGCGGCGCTCGCACAAATCAACGACAGTGCCTTCGGCCTCCAGGCCGGCATCTTCACCCGCGACCTCTACAAAGCGCACCGTGCCTGGGACGTGCTCGAAGTCGGCGGCGTCTTGATCGGCGATGTCCCGTCGTGGCGCGTCGATCACATGCCCTACGGCGGCGTCAAGGACAGCGGCATCGGCCGCGAGGGCATCCGCTTCGCCATGCAAGAGATGACCGAAATCCGCCTGCTCGCGATCCGCACCCGGTCCGGTACGTCATGAAGCCCCGCCTCGACGTGTTGCCGACCGAAGTCATCGCACGCCATCAAGTGCAGAAGGCAACACCGCTGCACACTTCGACCTTGGGATCCTCGACGCTGCCGGACAGCATGCTCGAATCCGCGCGGCCACGTCTTGCAGGCGCGGCCCTGCTTTACGCTTCCGGGTACTTCGGCGCGATGTCCTTGGGGACGCTGGCGTGGGTCTTCCTCGCGGGAGAACCGTTCGTGCTCAATCGCGGCTACGCAATCGCCGCCTTTTTTATCGCCCTATCGCTCGTAGTCTATTTCCTCGCGCGTTCGCAAAAGGTGCCCGCGCACACTTTGCATGCCGCGGGCGCCGTATTCGGTGTAGTCGGTAGCTTCGGCATCGGCTTGGGCATGTACAGCGACCCCAAGTTCGCCGACAACCCGTGGGGGGTTTCATGGGTCTGCGTGTGGATGATGGCCATTCCACTCATCGTGCCGGATACACCGCGCAGAGCCGCCCTCGGCGCGTTCGCCTCGGCTGTCGCCGGCGGCGTCGCGGTGTTCTTCTGTGTCGCGTTTTTCGGCGACCCGGTTCCGTCCTTCGGCAGTCTTGCGGCCACGTGGTACCCGAACATCGTCTGCGCCGTGCTCGCATCCTTGGAAGCGCGCATCATCTACGGGATGGGCCGTGATCTCGAGCGTGCGCGTCAGCTCGGCAGCTACGAGCTGGTCGAGCCCCTCGGCACCGGCGGCATGGGCGAGGTCTGGCGCGCGCGGCACCAGATGTTGGCGCGCCCGGCCGCGATCAAATTGGTCCGGCCCGAGTTCCTCGGCGACCAGGCGCAGGCTTCGCTCCTCCTGCGCCGGTTCGAGCGCGAGGCGCAGGCCACGGCCGCGCTCGCTTCGCCGCATTCGATCGAGCTCTACGACTTCGGCATCACTCGTTCGGGCACCTTCTACTACGTGATGGAATACCTCGATGGTCTCGATTTGGATACGCTAGTGCACCGCTTCGGACCACTGCCGCCTGAGCGCGTTCTCTATCTCCTGGCACAAGTGTGCCATTCGCTGGCCGATGCCCACCGTTTGGGCCTCATTCATCGGGACATCAAACCGGCGAACATTTTCACTTGCCGGATGGGACTCGAGCACGACTTCGTCAAGGTGCTCGACTTCGGTCTCGTGCGACCGGTCGAAACCAAGGCCGACGATCGCCTCACCGCCGACACGGTCATGACCGGCACGCCCGCGTTCATGGCGCCCGAAACCGTCTTGGGACACGACATCGATTTCCGTGCCGACCTGTATGCGCTGGGTTGCGTCGGCTACTGGCTGCTCACCGGACAGCTCGTCTTCGAGGGCAAGACGGCGATGGAGGTCCTCGTCCACCATGCGCGCACACCGCCACCGCCACCCTCGTATCGATCCGAGCTCGAGATCCCGTCCGCAATCGACGATCTGATCCTGTGGTGCCTCGAAAAGGAACCCGACAAGCGGCCGCAAGAAGCGACCGCGCTCGCGCACCGGATCGCCGCCCTCGTGTTGCCCGCACCTTGGAACGACGACCGCGCGCGTCACTGGTGGGAAGCGCACTTGCCGCGCGGGAGCAGTCCTGCCGACCGCGCTGCCGCAGACTCCGCACCCTCCGTCGCGAGAGCAAGCCTCAGAAGCTGAGCGTGACCCCGAGAATCAAGCCGTGGTGTCTGACGGTCTCGGAGCGGTGGCGCCAAAATGGTGCGTGAGCGAAGCCGCTGGACGTGGCAAGATGGATCCGGCCGTCGAAAATGGGAAGTCTCGCGATGAACGTTCCACAGCGACAGCGGACGAGCAGCGACACCACGGCGCTGTACGCCATGTTTTGCGCCGTGGCGATGCTCGCCGAGCAGGTAGGCAGCAAGGCGGCGCGCGATGCCTTGTACCTGTCGAACTTTCCGGTGACGACGCTGCCGCTCATGTTCATGGGCTCGGCGCTGTTCACCTTGGTCATGGTCGGCGTGACGTCGCGCGCCATGCTGGCGCACGATCCTTCGTGGCTCATGCCGCGCGCCCTGCTCGGCAGCGCGGTCCTTCTCCTCGCCGAGTGGGGATTGGCGGCCGAGTTCCCGCACCTGACAGCGATCATGGTCTACCTGCACGTGGCGTCGCTCGGCTCGCTCCTCGTTTCAGGCTTCTGGTCGGTAGTGAACGAATGCTTCGATCCGCGATCGGCGAAGAAATACATCACGCGGATCACGGCCGCAGCCACGCTGGGGGGCTTGTTCGGCGGATTGCTGGCGGAACGCGTGGCGGCGAAGTTGCCGATCGTCTACATCCTGCCGCTGCTCGCGGCGTTGCACCTTTATTCGGGGCTCACGCTCTTTCGCGTCCGGCCGCCGGAGAGCGTGCTCGCGCGCGCTCGTGACATGGGCGAAGGGGAAGCGCCGGCCGCGCAGGGCCTGCGCACCTTGCGATCGACGTCTTATTTGCGCAACTTGGCGTTGATCGTCGCCGTCGCCACCGCCGCTGCCGCACTGCTGGATTACATCTTCAAGGTGCGCGCCACATCGAGCCTCGCAGCAGGCCCGGCCCTGCTGCGCTTCTTCGCCATCTTTCATACGGCGGTCGGTTTCGGCACCTTCGTCGTGCAGGGAATCGGCAGCCGGATCCCGATGGAGCGCCTGAATCTGTCCATGCGCGTCGCGACCTATCCGTTCGCCATCGTGGCGGGCGGCATCGGCGCACTGCTGGTGCCCGGCGTCGCTTCCGCCGCACTCGCGCGCGGCGCGCAAGCAGTGCTGCAGAACTCTTTGTTCCGCTCCGGTTACGAAGTGCTGTTCACGCCCGTGGCTCCGCGCGACAAGCGCGCCACCAAGGCGATCGTCGATGTCGGTTGTGAACGCGCCGGCGATGCCGTCGGCGGCGGCTTGCTGCGCCTGCTCCTGATGTTGCCCGCCACGTTGGCCGGACCAGGAATCCTGCTGCTCTCGGTCGGGCTCGGGTTCGTCGGCTTCATCGCCGCGGGGCGGCTGCGTCGCGGCTACGTGCGCCAGCTCGAGCAACGACTCATGTCGGGAGTGTTCCGTGTCGACGCGGCTCAGCTCGGCAATCCAACGGGGCACTCGATGGTGATTGGATCTTCGGTGTTGATGTCCCTCCCGGGCGTCAACATGGGCTCGGCTCCGCCACCGCGAGATCCCGACGCAGCCCCCGCGCCCCAGTCGGACGATCCGCTACTTTCCCGCATCGAGGAGCTGCGGTCGGGGGATCCCGTTCGTGTCATGGCCGCGCTCGATGCCGGGGAGGTCAGCCCCGAGCTCGCGCCGCACGTCGTGCCGCTTCTCGCTTGGGACACCATCTACCCAACCGCGGTGCGCGTCTTGGTCCAGGCGCGGCCGCACATCGAAGGCCTCCTGGTCGATCGTCTCCTGGACCCGAACGAAGAGTTCGCCATTCGCCGCCGCATCCCACCGCTGTTGACCGATAGCCGCTCGCGCGTCGTCATCGAAGGGTTGCTGCAGGGTCTGCTCGACTCGCGCTTCGAGGTGCGCTTCCGCTCTGGCCGCGCCCTCGCTCGTATCCATGCGCAAGATCCTTCGGTTCCCATCGACAGGCATCGCGTCTTCGCCATCGCGTTGCGCGAGACACGCGTCGATCGCAGCGTGTGGGAAAGCCAGCGCCTGCTGGATCGGATGGACGACGCGGGCGACGAGCCCTTCGTCGACGAGTACCTGCGCGAACGCGCCAACCGCAGCTTGGAGCACGTGTTCACCGTGCTGACCTTGGCGCTCGACAAGAAACCGCTGCAGGTCGCATTCCAAGGCTTGCACACCGACGACGTGATCCTACGCGGTACCGCGCTCGAGTATCTCGAGACTGCGCTTCCCGAGGATCTGCGCGAGAACCTGTGGACGTTCCTCGAAGACAAGCGCGGCGGACACGTGCCATCGCGCACCCGCGATGAGATCCTCGACTCGCTCATGAACTCGCATCAATCCATCGAGATCAACCTGGCCAAGCTGCGTGAACGCCTGCGTGAACGAGGTCCCTGACCGGTCGCCGCGCAAGTTTCCCCACCAGCGCCTGCGTGAACAAGTCCTCCCGAGCGGCACGGCGGTTGCCCGTCCCAAGCGGCTGGTTGCGCCCAGACGCCGGGAGTCCGCATGCGCCTCGCTCTTCATCGATCCCTCTTGGGGCTCGTTCTTTCTGTTACGGCCGCGCACGCCGATCTCGGGACCACGTTCCAGCAGACCGGCAACCTGGCGCTGGAGGTCACGGCCGTAGCCGGGGGCAACAGCGTGGTCGCCGGGGGCACGATGGTCCTTTCGCGACTACCAGCCACGGCCACGGTGGTGAAAGCGACGCTCTACGCCAGCCAGATCAACAACGGCGTGGGCCTTCACGCCACTTTCGCCGGCAACAACTTGGGGACGGTCGGGCCGGCGGCGAGCGACAGCGAAAACAATGTCTTCTACGCCTATCAATGGGATGTCACCGCGCGCTTGGTACCCGGCGTGACTTTCTATACCTATTCGGTCAATGGAGGCAACACCATCGCCGGGGTGGCGCTTGCCGTCGTCTGGGAAGACATCAACGAGCCGACGCGCATGGTGGCAATCGTCGATGGCATGCTACAGGTCGGCGAGAACGGCGCCGAAACCGAATCCGCCGACATCGAAAACTTAGGACACGGGGCGACGAAGGTCTCCATCTTCACCGTCCTCGACGACACCATCAACACCGGCGAAACGGTGGCCTACAACGACAGCATCATCGGCGGCCCCATCGACCGCAACCTCGGCGTGCTCGCCAGCCTGCTCGAGCTCGACTGCGACTCGTTCACCGGCACCAATCGCCTCTCCATTTGGACGGACACCGATCACATGGGGTGGATGATCGCCGGCGTCGAGGTCACGATGCCGCCCGTCAGCCTCTCCAGATCCACCTGGAGCGGCGTCAAAGCGCTTTACCGCTGATCACCGCGTCGAATCGTCTTGCGGCTTACCCGTCAGCAGCATCGTGAGCTCTTCGACCTCGGCTCCCGTCGCCGGGGGCTCTGCGCCAACATGCGTGAACCCGCATTTTTCCAGGACGCGAATGGAAGCCACATTGTGCTTCGCCACCTGGGCGAAGAGCGGACGATGGGTTTCCTGCAGCAAGAACTCCGACAGCGCCCGCGTCGCAATTCCCCGACCCCAGTACTCCTTGCCGAGCCAGTAGCCGATCAGACGCCTCTCGCCCTGTACGAAGCTCACGATGTGCCCGGCGACTTGGCCGTCGAATAGGATCGTCTGCTTCCGAT
The DNA here is from genome assembly GCA_035649435.1 of Candidatus Krumholzibacteriia bacterium. GTDB lineage: Bacteria > Krumholzibacteriota > Krumholzibacteriia > DASRJW01. The sequence goes on from DASRJO010000070.1 coordinate 28,466, forward strand.
TGCGCGCGTCGCCCAGAACTTTGACCCGCCAATGCGCCATGAAGGCCTCGGGCTCGCGAGAGGGGAATGCGGCCATGCGCGTTGCATCTGGATCCAGTTGCTGCTCGCACAAGATCGGGAGGTCGGCCTCGATCACGTCGCGGATACGGATGTCACTCATTGGAGCCCCCAGATCATCCTAGCTCTGGCGCGGCCTGGAAAGCGCGTCGATCCAGACCGGGCGCACTTGACATTTATTACCGTATAGTATTAAATTCCAAATAGGAGGTGGGCCGTGCCACGAAGACGACCCGCGCAGTTGGTTGAGATCCAGACGCTGTGCCGGCAACATGGACTGCCGGTGACGGCGCAGCGCCGCGCCGTGCTCGAGGCACTGGTGGCGCGCGAGGATCACCCGACG
>DASRJO010000071.1:0-13779 GCA_035649435.1 Candidatus Krumholzibacteriia bacterium
CTCCGGATCGCGACTTCGATAATAAATGCCGAGCGTCTCGTTGGCGTAGCCGCGCGCGAATTTGCTGAACGAACCGTGTGGTTGTTGCAAGACCTCGAGCCTCCATGCGCTACGCCCGGCATCCAGCCCCACGGCGAGCCACGCTCCGGTGCAGACGATCGCGAGACCGAGGGCACGGCCGGCGTCCACGAGCGCTCGGGTTGGCTGTCGCTGCCAAGCTCGCCACGAATGCACGACGAGCAGGATTGCAGGCAATACGACCGGCGTGAAAAGATCCCAGTCGCGCGCGCCCCCGATGCGGGGTTGGACGAACAAGGTCACTGCGAGGGTGCCTAGACCCAGCGTGGCCATGGCTTGCCAGAAGCAAATCGGCACCTCGCTGTCGGCCTCGCGCTTGCGTGCCGCTGCCGGCGCCAGTGATCCCGCCAAAGCTGCGGCGAGCAATACCAAGGCTGGGCTGAACAGCAACAGGAATTCGTTGCCGAGATCCGCCGCATGGCGCAAAGAGAACATCCAGGCCCACGATTGGCTGCCGAGGGCGTTGTGGCCGAAGAGATCGGCCACCAGCCGCGCAGGTTTAACGCCGATCACGACGGCTGACGCGAATGCGACGGCGAGCGCGATCACCGCCGCACTCGCCGCGCGCAGCGATCGACGCAGCGAGCCCGTGTGCGCCCGTGCTCCAGCTTTCGAGGCGCCCGGGGCGCGCACGAGAACCACGAGTGCCGGCAACCACGCGATCGCCACCACATGCGTCGCGATCGCGAACCCGAGCACGACCGCTGCCGTGGGCCAGGCCAGACGCCCCTTGGCCATCGCAGCGAGTGCGAGAACGAAGCACACCTCGAGAGCCACCAGCACCGGATAGCTCTCGATGTAGCCGAAGAAGAGAAGCAACACCGGATGAATGACGAGCAGCAGCCATGCGAGCCCTCGCGTCCCGGCATCCGGCCACAAGGTGCGACAGAGCCCCGCCGTGGTCAGGACATAGAGCGCACCCATGAAGATGGAAAGCGCACCCCCGGCGCTTTCGGGATGCGCAGACGTCAGCAGGTTCGCCAGGCCTTGCGTCATCGCCGCGGCCAGCGGCTCGAAGTGATAGAACCTCTTGCCATCGGCAATGGCACCCACCCAGACCATTCCATCACCCAAGAACTGGAACTCGAGGCGCCAGAGATAGAAGAGAACGGTGGCGCCGAGAGCGACGACGACGACGAGGATCGAGCGCGACAAACGCTCCCCGACCCAGGCGGCGATCCTGCCGGTGCGTTCGGCCACGGATGGCAGGAGGAGTACGGCCAATCCGATGGTGGCCAAGATCCAAGCCATGCGCGGCAGGAAGGCGAGCGCATGCACACCCCACGTGCGCGGATCCGCACGTATGCCCGCGAGCGCGACAGCGACCCCCAACAAGGCGTAGAACAACCCGGGAATCCAAGAGGGTCCCGGGCTGCGCGGTGGTGTGTGTGCAGGCATTGGAGGAACGGTCAGGCGTGGATGGAGCTGCCGAACACGCCCTCGGCGGCTTCTTTGATGCCCTCGGAGACCGTCGGGTGCGCATGGATGGTGGCGACGAACTCGTCCACTGTCGCCTCGCTCGTCAACGCGATGCCGGCTTCGGCGATGAGATCCGTCGCATGCGGCCCGACGATGTGGACGCCGAGCAGCTCGTGATGCTTGGCGTCGGCGACGAACTTCACCATCCCGTGTTTCTCGCCGAGGATCATCACCTTGCCGAGAACGGAGAGCGGGAACTTGCCGATCTTGACCTCGAAACCGCGCTTGCGTGCTTCGGCTTCGGTCAGGCCCACGCTCGCCACCTCGGGATCGCAGTAGGTGCAATTCGGCGTATGGTCGTAGTTGATCGCGTGCACCGCGTGGCCGGCGATGTGCTCGGCCGCGAGCACCGCTTCGGTCGACGCGGTGTGCGCATACGCCGGCGTCGGAATCAGATCGCCGATCGCGTAGATGTTGGGAACGCTGGTGCGCTGGAATGCGTCCACGGTGACGAAGCCGCGCTCCATGCGCACGCCGACGCCTTCGAGACCGAGACCCTCGGTCACCGGACTGCGTCCAACCGACACCAGGAGCTTCTCCGCCTCGACCGTCAACTGTTCGCCCGCGGCCGTGCGCGCCTGCACGCGCACGCCGTCCTTCGATTTCGTCACCGACTCGAACTTGGTCGAGGTGTGGATCTTCATCTGCTTGCGCAGCGCGCGCTCGAGCTCTTTGGAGCTGTCGACGTCTTCGAGCGGCAGGATGCGGTCGAGAATCTCGACCACCGTGATCTGGCTGCCGAAGCGCGCGTAGGCCGAGGCGAACTCCACGCCGACCGCGCCGGCCCCGAGGACGACCATCGACTTGGGCACGGCGGCGAGCTCGAGGACATGGTCGCTGTTGATGACCCGATCTCCGTCCACCTCGAGGCCGGGGAGCGACCGCGGCACCGAACCGGTGGCGAGTACGATGTGCTTCGCCTGTAGCGTCACCGTGCTGCCATCGGCCTTCTGCACTTGCACTGCATCGCGCCCCGCGAGCCGGCCGAAGCCCTTGAAGGTCTCGACCTTGTTCTTCTTCAGCAGATGCTCCACGCCCTGCGCGAGCTTCTTGACGATGCCACCCTTGCGGCTCTGCACCTTGGCGAAGTCGAGGCGCACGTTCTCGGCGATGACCCCGAACTCGAGCGCCTGCAACGTCTGCGCGAACACCGCGGCGTCGTGCAGCAACGACTTGGCCGGAATGCAGCCGCGATGCAGGCAAGTGCCACCGAAGAACGGGTCTTTCTCGACCAGCGCGGTGTGCAGACCCAACTGACCGGCGCGAATGGCCCCGACGTATCCCCCGGGCCCGCTGCCAATGATGACGACATCGTAGGACGCGCTCGCCACTTGCGACTCCTTGTTTCGAGGTTCCCTCGCACGCAGCGGCGAAGCTAACAGAAGATTTCGGACCCGGTCAATCCGGTCATCCCCGCACGCAGACATCGATGGCGAAGAACAGACTCGAGAGCGGCAGAGTCTCCCGCGCTGCGGCCTGCGGATCGACGTTGCGCCATTGATCGCTCACGAGCGCATGCGCGCCCGTGAACCGCACGACAACACTCAGCGCACGCCACTGCTCGGCTGATCCCCGATCCTCCTCTGCTCACACGGAATGCGACACTGCCCTGGAGCTGCTGGCGAGGAAGTCATAACTTCCCGAGAGAGGGTTGGAGCCAAGACGCCAAGACCCGCCCGAGCCATCCAAGGGCACGGATCCGTCACGGCGCGAAAGGGGTGCATCGACACGATGTCCACGGATCACGAAACGACCCACGGAGCTCCTGCTCCTTCCACGCCCGGCGCCGGTGAGGAGCCACATCGCTTCCACACCATCATCGAGCCTTTCCGGATCAAGACCATCGAGCGCATCGCAATGACGACGCCAGTGGACCGACGCCAGCGCCTCGAGGCCGTCGGTTTCAACGTCTTCCGCCTGCATGCGCCCGCCGGCGCCCGGGTTGCAGACACGGGCCGGCGCGAATAAGCTGCTCCCGACCGGACCGAACCTTGGATGGGACGAACATGGCGAACCTGGTGGTCGCGCTCCACAGCCAACAGGGCTTCGACGAGCGCGGTCGTTTGTCATCGCATCAATGGGCCGAGGTGCCCGACGAGCTCGCCGTCACCTACATGACCGGTGGGTTGAAGCGTGTCCGCCGCATGGCGGAGGCGTACACGCGCTGCGACTACGCGCCCGACCTGATGCGCCGGGTGCGTGCAGTATGGCGCCGAGGCGAGCCGCAATTCCTCTTGCGTCCGCTGCGCATGTCGCTTCTCCACCTCGGTCGGCTGCGCCAAGCCGGCACGGTGGATGCCTATCGCGGTCACTTCGAGATCTTGGGCGGGGCGATCGTGCCGCGCGCGGCGATCGATTCTCCCCTCGGTTGGCCGGAAGACTTGCCCTGGGCTGCACCTTCTGCCGGTGAGTTCGACATCGAGGCAGAACAGACGCGCCCGCCTTATCTCGGCGTGTTCGAGCTCCGTGTCTATCGCCGGCCGAGCGGCTGCAACGTGCACGTGTTCGTGCGCGATTTGCCGCTCGCACGCCGCGGGCTCAAGGGCTGGTTGGTCGCGAGACCCTGGCTGCCGCTCACGAGCGCGCCAAATCTCGCCTTCTTGCGCGCCGATGTGCAGGGGGTCGCGCGCGAGCTCGACCATGCCGTGCAGATCGAAGAGCGCACGCATGACGGCATTCCCGAACCGCTGCCGCCGCTTCGCCCCTTGCAGGAAACGTTTTCCGCCTTGCGTCCCTCGTGACGGGAGCTTCATGGGAGCCTCGCTGGACGCCTTCTTCCAGCCGCGTTCGGTGGCGGTGATCGGTGCGTCGGCGCGCCATGGTTCGCTCGGTCGCGAGATCCTGCACAACATCATCGAGTACGAGTTCAACGGCAAGCTCTTCCCGGTCAACCCGCGCGCCGAGTTCATCCACTCGATCAAGTGCTACCCCTCGGTGCTCGCCATCCCCGACGAGGTCGAGCTGGCAATCGTCGTCGTCCCGGCACGCGCAGTTCCCGACGTCGTGCGCGAATGCGGCCAGAAGGGCGTCAAGGGCATCGTCGTCATCAGCGCCGGCTTCAAGGAAACCGGTGCCGAAGGATTGGCGCGCGAGCAGGAATTGATGGCGCTCGTGCGCGAGCACGGCATGCGGCTCATCGGTCCGAACTGCATGGGGATCTTCGCCACGCATCCAAAGGTGCGTCTCAACGCCACCTTCGCGCCGGTCGTCCCCATCGAAGGCGATGTGGCCTTCATGTCGCAGAGCGGTGCCATGGGCGTCGCCATCCTGCACGCGCTCGCGCGCATGAATGTCGGGCTGTCGTTCTTCGCCAGCGTCGGCAACAAGGCCGATGTCTCCGGCAACGACCTTCTCACTTACTGGGAGGGTGACGAGCGCACCAAGGTCATCGCCCTCTATCTCGAGTCCTTCGGCAACCCGCGTCGTTTCACCCGCATCGCCAAGCGCATCACGCGCTCGAAGCCGATCATCGTGGTCAAATCGGGACGCACGCCCGCAGGAGCGCGTGCCGCCACGTCGCACACGGGCTCGCTCGCGGGGGGCGAGGTCGCGGTCGACGCGCTGCTGGGTCAGGTCGGCGTCATTCGCGCCTATTCTCTCGAGGAGTTGTTGGATTTCGTCGCCGCGTTCAGCCGCTGCCCGATTCCCGATGGCGACCGTGTCGCGGTGCTGACGAATGCCGGCGGCCCGGCGATCATGGCCACCGATGCGCTGCTGGCGGCGGGCATGCAAATGGCGGCGCTCGCGACGGAAACGCAGGACGATCTGCGTTCCTTCCTCCGACCCGAAGCCAGCGTGCAGAACCCGGTCGACATGATCGCGAGCGCGACGGCGGAGGATTACCGCCGGGCGCTGGAGGTGTTGCTGAGCGACCCCGGCGTGGATCTCGTGCTCGTGATCTCGGTGCCGCCCCACATGTTGGTCCCCGACGATGTCGCCGGCGCCATCACCGATGTCACACGGCACCATACGAAACCGGTGCTGTCGACGTTCATGGCCAAGGAAGAGTTCTACGAGACCTTCCCGCGCCTGCATCCCGAAAGCCCGCCGCTCTACCGCTTCCCCGAGTCGGCGGCGCGGGCCGCCGCGGCGCTGCATCGTTACCATCGCTGGCAGCGCCGACCCGCTGGCGTGGTGCGCACCTTCGCCGTGGATCGCGACCAAGCGGCGCGGCTGACGCTCGGGTCCTTGGCGCGCGGTGGCGGACAGATGGCGCAGGAAGACGCCTTCGCACTGCTGCATGCCTACGGCATTCCGGTCGCGACGGTGCGGCGCGTGCACGATGCGCGCGCGGCAGTGGCCGCCGCGCGAACGCTCGGCACACCGGTCGTGCTCAAGGTGGCCGATTCCCGCATCGTGCACAAGTCGGACGCCGGCGGCGTCGCACTCGACCTGCGCAGCGCCGAAGAAGTCGAACACGCGTTCCTCACCATGCACGAGCGCGTGCGCGAGGCGCATGGCTTCGACCCCGATGGCTTCGTCGTCCAGCGCCAAGCTCCCGCCGGGCGCGAGGTGATCTTGGGCATGGCGCAAGATCCGCTGTTCGGCCCGTTGCTCATGTTCGGATCTGGCGGTCGCCACGTCGAAGTGTTCAAGGACATCGTTTTTCGCGTAATGCCGCTCACCGACGTGGATGCGCAAGAAATGATCGCCTCGATCAAGGGCTACCCGTTGCTCGCGGGTTTCCGCGGCGAGGCCCCGGTGGATTTGAGTTTTACCGAGGAATTGGTGCTCCGCCTGGCACAGCTCGTCTCCGACTTCGACTGCATCCAAGAGATGGACATCAATCCCTGTATCCTGGCGCCACAGCGCAGCGACTGCCTGGCGGTCGACGTGCGCATTCGCCTTGCCGCCGCGGCGGAAACGGCGGACTGAAACGCGGGCACGAGATGCGCCGCCACCGCTCGCGCCCGAGGGCCCCATTCTCGGTGGAAGGAACGCGATCATGAGTGGCAAGGACGTGCTCAAGACGTGTGCCGGCATTCTCATCGCGCTGCTCGCGCTCGCGGCACTCGCGACCTTGCAGGGGCCACCCCAATCGTCCCCGAAGAATGAAAAGATCGAGCAACCGGCTGCCGCGCCTCCCGCGGCGACGCAGCCCCGGACGCTGCACGTCTTCATCCTCCTGGAGTCGGGCGATTTCGAAATCGTCCCAACCAGCTTGGGAACATCCATCCGCGTCGACGCCGACTACGACCAAGCACTCCAACGGCTGGAACACGAGTTCGTCCCCGATCCAGCAGGGGGCGATCGGTTCACCTTGCGCTGCGAGAGCCGCAGCACCTGGGGACAGCTGCGGCGGGCGGCGGGCGACATCAGGCGCCAAGCTGCCGACGAGACTGGACGCGAGGAGCGTCTGCCGCGCCGGGCACGCGTGCGTGTCGAACTGCCGGTGGGTGTCCCCATGGATCTCGAGCTCGAAGTCGGCAAAGGCAACACGCGCATCGACCTGTCGGGATTGTCGCTCGAGCGACTGATTCTCGATCACGCGATGGGAAACACAGAGCTCGCGTTCACCCAACCGAACCCGATCGAGATGGAACGCATGATCATCCACGGCAAGATGGGAGAGCTGTCGCTCACTGGTCTCGCACACGCACATGCACGTGCCTTGGAGTTCCAAGGGCAGATGGGCGACTTCCGGCTCGATTTCACCGGCGAGTGGGGACCGCGTCTCGAGGGCTCGGTCCAAGTCACGATGGGTTCCGCGATCGTCGAGCTCCCACGCGACGTGCTTCTCGAGCACCGCAAGGGACACGTGGTGTTCGGCAAGCTCGAGACTTCGCACCGCTCGTCATCCCGGGATCCGGAGACGCGCCTGGAACGCACGATCGCGCTCGACACCCTCGTGCGCTTCGGCAACATGCAAATCCGCTGAACCACTCCAGAGATCCCGCACAGCCAGTGCCTGCTGGGCAAGCGTCAGGCCCTCAGGTTTCGATGATCTCGCCAGCCTGGTCATGGATTCCCCGTGGACTCGATTCGGCTTGCGCGCCACTCCTTGCCGCCATAGATTTGGCCCATCCCATCGGAAGGCATCGCGAATCTGTCCTCTTCTCGATGGGAAAGAGAAAGCGCTCCCACCCGGCGCAATCGGCAGAACCATCGGGTCCAAGCGGCTCCTGGTGGGAGGCAGCATGCGCCGTGCCCTCTCGTCGTTTCGTCGCGCCCCTGACGCCCATGCAGCGTTCGTCGCTCTAGGGCTCTCCAGCAGCCTGGCCCTGCTTGCACCGGGAACCGGTCTCGGCCCCACGTGCGCTCTGGCGTGGGTCGAGACCGCGCCGCCGCTGCAACATCCCGAGCTCTACCCCGGTTTGCAGCCCATCATCGAGTTCGATGGCAACGTCATCCACAATTGCGGCAACACGCTGGTCAACATCACCAACTTCGGCTTGATCGGCTCGACGCCCGATCAGCCCAGGTTTCGTTGGAGCTCGGCGCCGTCGCTGCAATGGCCGGCAGGGAGTGGGATCGAATACTTGTTTGCTGCCGCGCTTTGGATCGGAGCCGAGAAAGAAGGAGAGAATGTCGTCACGACTGGCGCGTTTCCGTTCGAATGCTTGCCCGGGCTCACCCCGATCCAACGCATCTACAGGACACGCGAAGGCGCACCGGGCGGAGCGCGCGCCCCATCGCCGAACGCAGACGATGATCGCGATGGCCGCACCAACGAGGACGTGCTGAACGGCGCCGACGACGATGGCGACGGCCGCATCGACGAGGATTTCGCCGCTGTCTCCAACCAGATGTTCTTCTCCGAGTACTCCGATACGGATCCCAGCATCAAGCTGGCCTTCCCCGAGCACACGCCGATCGGCGTCCTGATCCAGCAGGCGTCGTACTGTTGGGAGGACCGAGCCCTCGACGACTTCATCGCCTTCGATTTCAAGATCATCAATGTCAACCCGGATCCGCTCTTCGACGTCTACATCGGTTTCTTCGTCGATTCCGACATCGGTCCGCGCGGCCCGAGCGGTAATGGCATCGCGAATGACGACCTCGCCGGTTTCTGGGAAGGCGTCGAGACCGCTCGCGTCGGCACCGGATCGAAGAAGGTCAAGCTTTCACTCGGCTACATGTTCGACGAAGACGGCGATGAAGGCAGAACTCCGGGCTACGTCGGTGTCGTTTTCCTCGGCGCCCAGGATCCCGCTGCGACATCGAGCTCGAGCTACGTGCCGATGCACAACTTCCGCTACTTTTCCGGCTCCGCTGCTTTCGATCAGGGCGGCGACCCCAGCAATGACGAGGAGTCCTACTCCATCTTGGACGGCACGGCGCCACGGTCGCTGCCGCCACAGCGCGATCTCGACGACCTGCGCCCCGAACAGCTGGCGCGCCGCCCGGACGACTATCGCATGGTCGTTTCCGCCGGACCGTTCCCGTTCGTGGACCGCGGCGATACGATCGGCTTCCAAGCTGCGCTGGTCGTGGGTCACGGCTTCGAGGGCATGCGGGAAAACGCCGTGCAAGCGCAGCTCACCTTCGATGGCGTTTGGCTCGACTGCGACAAGAACCAGACAACGGGTGTCTTCGGGCGCGAAACCGCCGTCTGCGGGCCAGAGCTCGCTGGGCAGGTACTCCGCATCAATGAATGCGACAGCCTGTGCGATTTCGCGCCACCGTCGGATCCCGGTTGTTTCGTCAACGTACCCATGGATGGCTGTGAATGGGTGAACGATGACTGCGCGCTCGAACGCTGGACCGAGTTCCCCACTGGCGTCGACGGTCAGGAATGCCTCATCCATTGGCTGGTGAGCACCGCGCCACCGCCGCCGCGAATGCGCGTCCACACGAGCGCTGATCGAGTAGACGTGTTCTGGGACAACACGAGCGAGACCTCCCCGGATCTGAAGACGAACATCCTGGATTTCGAGTCGTATCGCGTCTGGCGCGCCGACAACTGGACGCGCCCCCTGGGAACGGACGAGCGGATCGGTCCCGGAGCCGATCTGTGGATGCTCCTCGCCGAGTTCGATCTCGCGAACAATCGGGTCGGATCGGAAAGCGGTCTCGACGGCATCGTCTACGTGCCGCGGATCCCGGATTCAGCGGTGGAGTTCTATCGCGAGTGGTTCGCCGCGCATCCGTTCTTGCAGCCGCCCGACTTGCCCGGCTTCACTCCCGACCAGATCGACACCGCCAAGGCGGTCAGCAAAGGCGTGCACTACTACCAGTACACCGACCCTCCGTTCATGAAATCGGGCTGCGCCAACAATCCGAACGACCCCGGCGATTGTGTCATCGTCTCGTGTGGTCCGGATGGGACTTGCCCGCCGGTCGTCACGTCGCGCGGGCTCGTGCATACGCGCTGCAACGCAGCTGGGCAATGCCAGGAAGTGTTTCCGCCCCCACATGCGGGCGCCCATTACTTCTACAGCGTCACGGCCACGGATCACAAAGTCGAATTGCGCGGCGAACAGCAAGTCATCGTCGGGGCGGGGCTCGCCGGCGACCCGAGCTCGAATTTCATCTATGTCAACCCGGTGACGAATGCGCTCCCCAGAGAGAGCTGGGCGAACGCGGAGGGCGAGATCTACGTCGTGCCGAATCCTGCGACACGAGAATCGCTCGACGACTGGCGGCTGGAACCCAACAACGAAGACCCCACCGGAATCAAAGTCGAGTTCCACAACCTGCCGCGCACGCGCGGACAGATCTCCGTATTCACCCTGAGCTCCGACCTCATCATCGAGCTGCCCTTCGATGGCACGACGGGCAATGGCTCCATGGCGTGGGATCTCCTCTCCCGCAACGGCCAAGAAGTGACGAGCGGCATCTACCTCTATGTCGTCGAAGCGGACTCCTTCGATCGTTTCGTCGGCAAGCTGGCGATCATCCGTTGAGGCGTGAGCAGACTTTCCATGCGCGGAGAGCCTCGCGCGAGTTTCGGGTCTCTCCGGTCCGAAATTTGCCCATTCCGAAGTCGGCAACCGTTTGAACTTCCAAAGCCCGAGTCGTATTCTTCCGCATCTTCATGGACGTTGCCGCGGCTGAATCGTCAGGAGATCGCATGCGTCCCGCCCACCGCGTCGTTCCTGCTTGGATGGTCGTCGCCACGCTCCTCGCCTCGATCCTCGGTTGTGCGAGCGCGACGAAGCGTTTGGAACAGGGCGCCGAGTTGGAGAGTCAAGGCCGGTACGCCGAGGCCGCTGCCCGCTATGTTCAGGCATTGCGCAAGGACCCAGGCTTGCCGGAAGCCCGCGCCGGTCTGGCGCGCGCCGGGGTCCAGGCGATCGAAGAGAATCGCAGCAATGCGGCGCGTTTCCGCACCATGGGATCCTTAGTCCAAGCCGCCGATCTGTACTGCACGAGCGATGCCCTCGTCCAAGAAGCGGCGAGCGTCGGCGTCCCCCTCACGCTCGCCGAGGGCTATGCGGAATCACGCCGCACGACGCTCGACGAAGCCATCGAGGATCTATTGCACACGGGACGGTCCGCCGAGGCGAATGGACAATGGGCGGCGGCGTTGCATGCGTACGAGCACGTCGGCATGTACGACCCCAAGTCGCGCCAAAAGCAGAATGCGCATCTCGGGCAGGTCCGCACGACGGTGTTGTGGAGCGAGGCAGATCTGGCGGCGGGCCACTACCGGTCGGCTTTTCAGCGCGCCGAAGCGGCGCTGGCGCTGCTCGGTGATGCCGCAACCCATGGCGACCCGCGCGGCGGTGATCTCCTCGGCCGCGGCGAACCGACCTGGAGCGAACGCGCCGCCGATGTACGCGAGGAAGCAGTGACCCTCGGCACCGTGCGTGCGGTGCTCACGCCCGTGCGTTCGGGCGCGGGAGTGGAGCTTCCCGAAGGCTTCCTCGCCGAATTGAACGACGAGCTCGAGCTGCAGCAATGGACGCAACCGCCGATCTTCGTCGCCGTCACCGATCCTGTGGTCGTGCGCCGCGAGCTGCGCCGTCTCGGCCGTGGGCATGGAGCCCTCGGGGTGCGCGACGCAGCCCGCATCGGGCGCGACCTCGGCGCCAGCTTCGTGGTCGGCTTCGTCATCGACTCGCTCCACGTCGACGAGCACGATGTCGTGCGCGAGAAACGCAGCGCACGCACGAAGGGCGGTGTCGACACGACCTACACCGTGATCAAGGGCAGGACGAACTACGCCATGACCGCGACGGTCGTGCTCGTGGATGTGGCTCAGGGGCGCGAGTTCCAGCGCTTCACGCTCGATGCCGCCGAGCCGGGACACTTCACTCGCGCCGAGTACGACGGGGATCCGCGCTACCTGCGGCTCGCCGACAACGAGCGCCATCTCTTCGATTCACGGCGCACGCACGAGGAAGAGGAGGAAACGCAGGACCGCCTGATTGCGTCTGCCTCTCGACAACTCGCCGCACGAACCTACGCCAGTCTGATCAACTGCGTTCCTTGACCAGCCTCGCTCGGCCACGCACAAGGACAATTCACTGCAGACCGTGCTGCGGGCGGAGCGAAGTCGCCACAGGTTCTGCCGCAATATGTCCCCGAGCATTCGCGCGAGCGTAGTAGATTCCACCTCGGACTCCACAACCTTGGCATCCGATCCCTGCTGTCCATGTCGTTGACAGCGATCAGTGTTCGGCCCATCTTTCATGGGAACGAATATTGCACTAAATATCTGCTAGACTCTTGACAGAATTCAATTTCTAGTTGACATCTGCATCGTGCTTCACTATATTGAATGAGCAGACCCGACCACCGATTCCTCCCAGGGACAGGTGCCGTGGGATCCCCCAGATGGATACGTGCGCCGGCCATGACCGGCGGGGCCACCGCGTTTGCTTCTGCGGCGCTTACGGACGAACTGCCGCTCCTCCTGGCAGAGACCAGCGCGCCATTCGGTTCTTGCGGAAAAGAACGTGTCCCGCGGACGAGCACTGCACGTGGCTCTGTCGTAGACCATGCAACATCGACCGGCGTGGGTGTCACGTCGGATGAGTCGGTGGGACTGCCGGTCTTGCCGTCTGCTCCCGTCGTGCCGTGTACGTCAGTCTCGTCGTCCACGCCAGTCGTGCCGTCCACAGTGGTCGAAGGCGATCGGCTGCTGCTTGGCCTCGCGGCAGTCGCGTCGGTGGTGGCACTGCCAATCGCACGCGCGACGGCCGAGGTTCTCCGGCGCTCGGCCTGGCGTGCCTTCGGCTACGAGACCCAAGGCGACTTCACTCGCGAACACTTGCAGCGCGAGCCACGCTGGATGCACGAGCAGGCGCGGCTGCACGCAGTCCTCGAGAAGCATCCTCAGCTTGCCGATGCGGTTTGTGGGCTGGACGGTGGTGCTCCGCTGGGTCAGGTCGCCTCGGTGCAGATCGGACGTGTGGCGACAGCGGAAACGCTCTCCGACTGGATCGATCGCGCGCGGGCGCTGCCACTCAACGAGCTGCGCGCGGCGGTCGCCGAGGCTTACAAAGCCCAGGCGGATCCGAGCTCTTCGAATGACCGCATGCCCGAGGTCCGTGCGACCGGTCGCTCGATCGCAGCGGAACTGGAAGAGTCCGAGGAGAATCGTGTCCTCTTGCGCCGGGTCATTCCGCCGGACGTGAAGTTGATCTTCAATGCCTGTCTCGAGCTGTATCGGAATCTCGAAGGCCATGAAGCGAGCATGACGGGCTTCATCCAAGCGCTCACGGGCGAAGCCTCGAGCTCCGGCATCGTGCCGCCTGACGACTTCCGACCGCGCCTCCGGCGCCTGAGTACGAATCGGGGCAGAGCGAGGCCACGCGGAAAACCACCGGTCCGGGGAAAAGCACCGAGTGGGCAGGAGCTGCGGCAATGGCGAGCTCTGCAGACTCCTGCGATGCGCCGGGCCAGGCAGCGCTTCCTGCTGTTCGAACAGAAGATCCAGGGGCTGGTGCGGCTCGAAGCCAAGCTCGCGGCCTGGGATGCAGAAGGTGGATGTTCATTTTCAGGGAAGAAGCCGCTGCCGCGCGCACGTGTGCGTGCACTGCGCCGTCTCGTCGGAGTGCTGCAGTCGTTGGTGCGTCTCGAGGGCGGTATTGCGATCGACATGGCGGCGCTGCTGCTCGAGCTGCACGAACACCAGGCCTGGGAACTCCTCGGCTACTCAGGGCTCGAGAGCTACGTGGAAGACCGGCTCGGTCTCGGAGGCTCGATGGCGCGCCAGCGTGTGGCGCTCGCCCGGGAGCTCCGAAAGTACTACCGCGTGAGCACAGCGTACGAAGGTCGCGTGATCGGCTTCGTTGCGACGCAGTGGGTGACGCGGACCTTGCGGCCGACGCG
>DASRJO010000072.1:0-30872 GCA_035649435.1 Candidatus Krumholzibacteriia bacterium
CGGCCCCATCGCATCGACCTCCCATCCAACGACGTCGACCGCTCCAGGCAGCAAGAGGCATGCCCTGTGGAGTGTGGAGTGCTCTGGGCACGAGATGCTACAAGAAAACATGCCGACCCGCGAAGCACTCGCCATGGCCTCGGAGGATTCCACACACGGGCCATCGCCGCTCTTGGTCCGGCTCGCCATGCCACGCGAGAACGGCACGCCAGGTCTCCTCGAGGCGCGGGCTGTCCTCGACTCTGCGCTGCGCCAATCGGGACACGTGCCCGAGCTGCAACCCTTCGCCTGCCACGCCGGCCGCAGTGAGGCGGCGGCGCTCGCTCTCCTTTGCAGTGCCATCCTCGTGCTCCGCGCCGGCCGCGATCCCCGCCGCCGCTCGCTGCTCATGTTGCTTTGCGCTTGGGGCCTCGCGTTCGCCGCCATCGCCGGGGGATTGGATTTCTTGCTCCCCGGTGCGCCCGCGACCAACATTCTCCTGCGCGTCGAACCGCGCGCCGCGGTCCATCACGAGATCCTGCTCTCCGCACACTACGACACCAAGACGGAGCCGCTCGATCATGTCGGCAGGAGCGCGCTCTTCGGCAGCGTCGCCATCGCTTGCATCACCACCCTCGTTGCGATCGCCAGGCGGCGCAGGGTCCGCCGCTTCGGCGGCGCGACCGCCGTGCTCTTGGTCACAGCCGCAGCGCAGCTCGCGCTCGGGCGCATCCTGCCGCAACGCAGTCACGGCATCGTCGACAACGGTGCGGCCTGTGCGCTGCTCGTCGACCTGGCGCAGAGCGTCGCAGCTCAGCCATTCGAGCACACGCGGCTCGTGTGTGCCTGGTTCGCCGCCGAGGAATGGGGTGCTCAGGGCAGCTCTGCGGCAGCAGCCGCGCTGGCTCGCGCCGAGGCGTTCGTCAACCTCGAGGCCATCGGCGCCGGCAGCGAGCCCGTGATCGCCGCGTTCGAAATGTCGGGGGCGACTCCGCGCCGCGCCGATCGGTCCGTGGCCGATCGGCTGCAGCACGCGGCAGCACGCCCGCTGCGAGTGCTACGGGCACCGCTCGTGACCGACGCCGGCCCGCTTCTCGACGCGGGCATCCCCGGGCTCACGTTGCTGACCATCGAACCGGGGGCGTGGACGATCCGCTCGCTGCACGGCAGCGGCGACCGTTTGCCACGCTTCGACGCGTCCGGTGCAGCCGCGGCCCGCGCATTGCTTCTCGCATTCCTGACCGCGACGGATTCGGCAGCAACCGGGTCGTCGCGCCAACGCCAGCGGTTGCACCGATGCAGACGAGGCGGTATCCTGCCGAGCGCTCGCCGTCGCTCTGCACACCGGTTACGCGGAGGATCTCGTGGCTCGGGAAACACTGACCTTGGTCGATAACCGCACCGGAAAAACCTATGAGGTTCCGATCACGCACGGCACGATTCGCGCCGCGGACCTGCGTCAGATCAAGGTCGACGACGACGATTTCGGCCTGATGAGCTATGACCCCGGGTTCAAGAACACGGCGGCCTGCGAGAGCCGCATCACCTACATCGACGGCGACCGCGGCGTGCTCCTCTACCGTGGCTTCCCGATCGAGCAGCTGGCGGAGAACGCCTCCTTCCTCGAGACCGCGTACCTGCTCCTCGACGGCGAGCTGCCGGCACAGGCGCAGCTCGCGGAGTGGACGTACAACATCACCGTCCACACCATGTTGCACGAGAACGTCAAGAAGTTCATGGAAGGGTTCCGCTACGACGCGCATCCGATGGGGATGCTGCTGTCCACCGTCGGCGCGCTGTCCACTTTCTATCCCGGTGCCCGCGATATCCTCGACCCGGTGTCGCGCCGCCGCCAGGCTTATCGCTTGATCGCCAAGGTTTCGACCATCGCTGCCTTCTGCTATCGCCACACCGTGGGCCTGCCCTACGTGTATCCGGACAACGACCTCTCCTACACCGGCAATTTCTTGAACATGATGTTCAAGATGACCGAGCTCAAGTACAAGGCCGACCCGGTGCTCGAGCGCGCACTCGACGTCCTCTTCATCCTGCACGCCGATCACGAGCAGAACTGCAGCACCAGCGCCATGCGCACGGTGGGCAGCTCGCACGCCGACCCGTACACGGCGGTGGCGGCCGCCGCCGGCGCTCTGTACGGTCCGTTGCACGGCGGCGCCAACGAGGCCGTGCTGCGCATGCTGCTCGAGATCGGCCACGTGTCGCGCGTGCCCGATTTCGTCCGCCGGGTCAAGAGTGGCGAGACCCGCCTCATGGGCTTCGGCCACCGCGTCTATCGTTCTTACGATCCGCGCGCCAAGATCATCCAGAGGATGGCGGAACGCGTTTTCGCCGTCACCGGGCGCAATCCCCTCCTCGACGTCGCGCTCGAACTCGAGTCCATCGCCCTGCAGGACGATTACTTCGTCAGCCGCAAGCTCTATCCGAACGTCGACTTCTACTCCGGCCTCATCTACCAGGCCATGGGGTTCCCGACCTCGATGTTCCCGGTGCTGTTCGCCATCCCGCGGACCGTCGGCTGGCTGGCACAGTGGGAAGAGATGCTCCTCGATCCCGAGAGCAAGATCGCGCGACCGCGCCAGATCTACTTGGGCCCCGGTCCGCGCGAGTTCATCCCGCTCACGAAGCGTTCCTGAGTCGCTGCTGCAGCTCGGCGTGCGCCGGATTGAGACGCAATCCCCGCTCCCACGCGGCGCGCGCCTCGAGCGTGCGGCCGAGACGCTGCAACGCGTCGCCACGCACCAGCTCCACGGCATCCGTCGCCGGCATGACTTCGAGCACTGTGTCCAGCTCGCGCAAGGCGCGCTCCGCCCGTCCCGCTGCGACGCACGCCCGTGCCAGATCCACGCGCAGAGTTTCCCAGCCCGGATCGAGCGCCAGCGCGCGCTCGAGACGAGCGAGCGCCGGCTGCGCCGCTTGGTGTGACAACAAGAACAGACCGTAATACGCATGTGCCGGCGCAAAATACGCATCGGTGGCGATTGCGAGCGCGTAGTAGTGTGCCGCGCTCACGGAATCCCCGCCGGCCCAGGCGATGTTGGCGAGATTCACCATCGGCTCGACGTAATCGGGATGCATTCGCACCAAGATCTCGTAGCGATCGACTGCGGCCTGCAGCTGCCCCTGGGAGTGCTCGCATTGCGCCGCATGCGCCATCGCCAGTGCATGCTGCGGTTGCAGCCGCAGCACGGCGTCGAACTGCTGCATTGCGCGCGCGCAGTCGCCCTGCTGCTGGTAGGCGGTGCCGACGCGATAGAGCGCCTCGGCGGCATCCGTGTCCTTGGCACCGAACCAGGTGATGGACGACAGACTCCCGATCGTGGCCGCGACCGCCAACCCGCTCGCGAGCGCGGGCCAACCTCGCCGGCGCGCGGCATCGACGCACCACACGATGCCCATCCCGGCGAAGACGGCGAGAATCGGCAGCAACGGCGCACGGTAACGCGCGGTGACGAAGAACGCGACGATGGCGAGCGCGTACGAGGAGAGCCAGAGCAGCGCCGCGGTCTCCCCCGCACCACCCCGGCGCGCGCGCCAGGTGCCGAGTGCCGCGAACCCCAGCAGCCAGGCGAAGCTCCAGCCTGGCAGGCGCAGCAGCCGCGAGTAATGTCCGGCGAAAAAGTAGAAATCGAAATCGCGCATCAGCTCACGCGATTGCAGCAGCTGCACGAGCTTCTCGCCCGTGTGCGCCAGGGCGCGCAGAGGCTCCTCGCGCCAGAAGCGCAGGCCTTGCGCATAGAACCAGCGATCGCGCCCTGCCGGGTACACGATGCCGGCCTCTCGCAGCGGCAGATCGTTCATCCGCCGCCACTCGGGGCCGGGACGCAACGCCGCCGTGTGCTGCATGTTCGCATTGTTGCCGATGTAGAAATTGATCCCGCCGTTGGCGCTGATCCACACCCAGGAATCGCTCGCGCGCAGGTTGTAGGCCGTGATCGGCAGGATCGGCAGCAGGGCCGCGACGCAAAGAATGACGGCGTCGGCGCGTCGGCGCCGCCAACACAGCCAGAGCGCGAGGACCACCAGGCTCGCCAACACCGTCGGCACCGCGAGGGCGCCCAATCCACACGCCACGCCGGATGCCACCAGGTCGCGACGCCGCGCGGATTGCAGGTATCGCAGCAGCCAGTAGAGAAAGAGGAGATCCAGGCACACCGCGAGCGGCGTCGCCAAGAAGTCACCCTCGACGAAAAGGAGCGCGCGGCTGGTCGCGACCGCCATCCCCGCCAGCCAACCCACGGCAAGGCCGCCGAGACGCCTGCCGATGACGGCCGCAAGTGCGGCCGTCGCCGCACCCAGGAGAATCTGCAGCACGTGCGCTGGCCAGGGTCCCGGACCGGCACCCCAACGCAGACCGGCGAGAACCAGCGGATAGAGCGGCGGCATCATGAACGGCGCGCGCCCAGTGCCCTCGCCGCGCGCGAGCGCGGCGCCGAGGTCGCGATAGTACTGGGCATCGATGACCGGCGAATCGAAGAATGGATTGCCACGGATATCGAGCAAGTAAACGACGCGAATGGCCAGGGCGACGCCGAAGACGGCGAGCGCGAGCCCGTTTCCCCTTTCCAACCAGCGCTTCACCTACAGCTGCACCACCTTGCGTCTGCATTGCTCGCCACGCGGCACGCAGTCTACACTGGACCGGTGAAGCTCGATCCGAACATCCGGGCGTTCCTCGACGAGGAGCGCTTCACCGCCGTCGACGACGCGTGGTTGGCACACCTCGAGGAGTTCCCCACCGATCTCGGGTACTTCCTGCCGGTGGTGTCGGCGTTGCTGCAGCGGCAGCAACAACCTCGGGCCGAAACGCTGGTGCAGCTCTGGCTCGACAACCAGCGCAGCGCCGCTTCGGACGGGCACGAGATCCGAACCCTGGGCGAGCTGTTGACGGCCTGGCCCGAGGCCCCGTTCCTGCGCCACGCCACCGTCGAGGCGCTCCGGCGCCACCACGCCGATTGTCCCAGCCTCGATCGGCTGCTCGAGCACTTTCGCTTGCCGACGGCCGTGACGCCGCGGCAGGCCCTCGACCAGGTGCTCGCCTGGATTCAGTTCGATGTCGGCAAGATCGTCGACATGCCGAAGCGCGGCTGCGGGCGCGTCGTCGAGCTCAATCTGGCACTCGGAACGCTGCGCGTCGAATTCCCGCCCCAGCGCGAGATCGTCTCGTTCCGTCTCGCCGAAGCCCAGACGCTGCTGCGCGTGCTCGAGCCAGAACATTTCTTGGTGCAGAAGCTCGAGCACCTGCCGGCGCTGCAAGAGCTCGCCGGCAGCGATCCGGGTGCGCTGCTCGATCGAGTGTTCACGAGCTGCGGCAGCCCGCTGCCCGCGGCCACACTGCGCGAACACTTGCGTGACGTCGTGCCGGAAGAACATTGGACTGGATGGTGGAAACGCGCGCGCGAGGATGCGCGACTCACCGTGAGTGGTGGCCCGCGTTCCACTTGCAATTGGAGCGCGTCGGCCAGCGCGGCAGAGGATCGATTGACCGCCGACTTCGCCGCCGCCGCTCCCGCGCAGCGATTGGAGCTCGCCCGCAAGCATGCGGCGCGCTCGCCGGCGCTCGGCCGCGCCCTGGCAACGGGGCTGGTGCAGACCTTGGCGACGAATCCAGAGCTCGAGCCGGGTCTCGTTCTCGAATTCCTCCTCGAGCTCGAGCAGCTGCCGGACGTCGAGCCGAAGCCCAAGACGACGATCGCCAACTGGCTGCGCCGCGACGATGCCTTGGCCGTCGTAGCCGCCATGCGCGACCGCCGCGCGCGCGAACGCGCCTTCGAGGCGCTGCGCCAAGAGCGCCCAGACTGGGCCGAGATCTATGTGCAAGCACTCGACACCGAGAGCGACGTCCGGCTTCTCACCCAGCTCTACGAGGCGGTGCGCGACTCCGCGGCGTCTTCCAGCCTCGTCCGCGCCGTCACCGAGACCCTGCAGCGCCCCGGCCGTTCGCCCCGCTTCTACCTGTGGGTTTGCCGCGAGATGAGCCGGCGAACCGAGCTCGCTCTGCGCGCCGACTGGCGTTTCCTGCGCGGCCTGCTCGATGCCTGCACCAGCCCGGATTTCCGCGGCCAGCGGGCCGTGTTGCGCCAGTTTTTCGCCGCGAACGGACTCGCCGACACGGTCATCGCCACGCTCGACACGGAACAATCCACCGCGCTCCTCGCCCTTCTCGGACACGAGGTGGGTTTGGACGAGCACACCAAGCAAGGACTGCGCGATCTGGTGACGACACGCTTCCCGGCGCTGCGCGAGGCCAAGGAGGAAGCGTTGCTGGTGAGCGAGGCGGCGCTCGCGCGCAAGCGCGCCGAATTCGACCAGCTGGTGCGCGTCGAGATCCCGCGCAACACCGAAGAACTCCGCACCGCGGCAGCGCACGGGGATCTGCGCGAGAACTTCGAGTACAAATCGGCGCGCGAACGCCAGGAGATGCTGTCGGCGCGAGCGCAACGCATGCACGACGAGCTCCGGCGTGCACGCGCCATCGATCCCAGCAGCATCGACCCCGGTGCCGTCCGCGTCGGGACGCGTGTGCATCTCACCGCGGGAACCGCTGCGCCGGTCGTGCTCACCATCCTCGGCCCGTGGGATTCCGATCCGGCGCGCGGCATCGTCTCGTACTTGGCGCCGGCCGTCACTTCCCTCCTGGGGAAGCGCGTCGGCGAGGACGTGCGCTTCGGGGAAGCCACCTATCGCGTGACCGAGATCGCTGCCTGGCAAGCCGACGAAAGCGGAGGTTGAAGCGCATGCTGCTCACGCGCGACGAGATCCGCTTCGACTTCGGCGGCGCGCAGTTCGAATTACCGCGCGATCGGGCGTTGCTCGGCTGGGTGTTCGACCAGTTCCTCTATGGCGAGGTCACCGGCATTCAGGTCGGGCACTGGATCCATCGCGCCCCGAATGTGGAGAGCGCACGCTTCCTGGCGCGACAATGTGCCCAAGAGCTGGCGCACATCGGTCTCGTGCGGCAGATCTTCGACGTGCTCGAGGTCGAGCCGCGACCCGCGCATCGCTGGGTGCGATTTCTGTCCACGGGTCTGATGGGAGCAGGCTGGGAGGAACACGTGTGTCTGGAGATGGCCCTTGGCGAAGGCTACGTGCTCGCGGTCTTCTATGCGCTCATCGACACGGTGCCGGAGCCGCGCATTCGCCGGCTGCTGGAGGTCGCGGCGCGTCAGGAAGAAACGCACGTCGCCTTCGGAGAGACCCAGACACGCATCGCCGCGCGCTCCCCGCGCGTGCGTCAGCATTTGCTCGGGATGGCGCTGCTCAGCCTCGTGGTGTTGCGGCGTCTCGGTGTCGCTGCCGGCCGGCGACTGGGTGCGGATCATCCGGTGTGCCGGCAGCTGCCGGCCTTCACAGCGCACGTGGCCGCGATGTCGGAGATCCGATTGCAGCGCGCTGGGCTCCTCGATGCGCCGCTCGTGACCTTGTCGCGCCTGCAGCGCGCTCGGCTCATCGCCGCAGGTGCGT
Organism: Candidatus Krumholzibacteriia bacterium; assembly: GCA_035649435.1. GTDB lineage: Bacteria > Krumholzibacteriota > Krumholzibacteriia > DASRJW01. Next base: position 7,462 of record DASRJO010000072.1, read on the forward strand.
GTGGACGCGCCCTGCTGCCGCTCCGGATGGCACGTCGTCCACGCCTCACCTCCACGTATCTGCAGGATCCCGCGATCGCGCGTTCAAGCGTTGCGCTTCGCTCTTCGATTCCGTAGCATCGGTCAGCTTGGCCCGGCCGGAGGCACGCCGATGCACCGCCGGATTCTTTGTTGGACATTCCTGCTCGTCTGCGCGCCATCGGCCCGCGGCTCTACCTTGCATGTCCCGACCAGCGAGTTCCCCTCGGTGCAAGCCGCCATCGACTCGTCGGCGAGCGGCGACACACTGCTGCTCGCATCCGGTGTCTACGAAGAAAATCCGCGCGTCTATGTCAAGGATCTCACCATCCGGTCCGCGCCTGGCGGACTGGCCATCCTCGATGCCACGCCTCGCGCCGGCGAGGACGGCAACGCCGGATGCGCGATGCGCAGCGTCCATTCCGCCCTCGTGATCGAAGATCTGGTGCTGCGCAACGGCCTGCCGGTCACCGAGGGCGCCGGCTTGTGGGTGTGGGGCGGCCATGTCGAGGTGCGACGCTGCCGTTTCGAGAACAACGTCTACGGCGTTCTGGTGTTCGAGCCCATCCCCGGCACGATCCGGCTGGAAGAGTGCGAATTCGTCGGCAACGGCATCGGGGTCTGGGGGTTCGTGTCGACCACGATCGAGCGCTGCCGTTTCGCCAACAACTGGATCGGGTTGCGCCTGCGGGACAGGATCGAGCTGCGCGATGTCGAGGTCACCGGCAGCGGCGCGCCCTGGAAGTGGGGCGCGCCTCCATTCAACGCGGCCAGCCTGTTGCTCGTCGGGGCATCCGGGCAGCTCGAACGCGTTGCCGTCCATCACAACTCCATCCCGAACGGGCTGCCGGGAATCTGGCTCGAGGTCGGGCCGTACGAGCTCGTGGACTGCACGAGCAGCCACAACGATTCGCAGCTCGGGCCTTCTGGAATCACCTGCGTGCGCGTCACCGACCTCACGATGCGGCGTTGCGTCGCGAGCTACAACACGAGCCGCGGTCCGGCGCCTCCGATCGGTGGCCTGTTCGCCGACCGCAGTCACGTGCGTGCCGAGCAATGCCGTTTCGAGTTCAACGATTCGGGCGCAAACGGCAGCGGCATCTGTGCGTTGCGCAACGCGACGGTCGAAATGACCGGCGGCCGCATTGTCGGCAATCGCACCGAGATCAAAGGTGGCGGCGTGTATGCCAGTGCGGCGCGCGTGCACCTCGACTCGGTGCTCGTCGCGGGCAACATGGCACAAGCCGGGGCCGCCATCGCCCTCGACCGCGATGGCGAGGTGCATGTGCAGCGATCGACCCTGGTGGCGAACGTGGCCAGTGGCGGGGCAGCAGCGCTGTACAACGTGGGCGGCGTGGCCACGCTCGAGCAGAGCATCGTCGCTTTCAACACCGGCAGCCCGGTTCTCGTCTGCGCCGGCGATGTCACCCGCCGTTGCATCGACGTCTTCGGCAACAGCGACGACGGCACCTGCGGCCGCGATCTGGGCGACAATCTGTCGGTGGACCCGGAGTTCTGTGGCTTCGACCCGAAGGGTGGGGTCTACGACGTGCGCTTGGCTGAGGGCTCGCCGCTCGTGGCGGCATGCGGTGGCATCGGCGCCGCCGGACCCGGATGCACCAGCACCACGGCGCAAGCCATCACTTGGAGCGCCGCGAAGCGACTCTTCCGCTAGCACATTCGTGCTGCAGCCAGTCGAGATATGCCGCGCTGCCATGCGTCACCGCGTGCGCCAGGATCTCGGGAACGGCGTGCGGGTGCAAGCGGCGGATCTCCCGTTCGACGTCGCTCAGCAGCACCGTGCGCGTCTTGAGCAGCAGCAGCCACTCGCGCGCATGCTGCAATTTCCCCCGCCAACGGTAGTGACTGCGCATCGGCCCGAGCGTCTGTGCACACGCGCAAAGTTCGAGCTGCAGCAGTCGCGTCGCGATCCGTGTCGCCTGGCGCGACGACGGCACCGCCACGAACACTTGCACGAAGGCACCGCGTCCGGGTCGCATTCCCCTGGACCCCCCGATGCAAAGAACCGCCCGGTCGCAAGCGCCGGGCGGTCGAATTGGTACGCCCGAGAGGATTCGAACCTCCGACACCCAGCTCCGGAGGCTGGTGCTCTATCCAGCTGAGCTACGGGCGCCCATAGGATCCAGTGCAAGGTACAACTCGCACGCGGTGGCGACAAGGCCCCTCGGAGCCTCAGCTTCGCTGCGCCTGCAGCACGGTCTGCACATCCTTGTCGCCGCGACCCGACAAGTTGACGACGACGAGCGCTCCCGGCGGGATGCGACTCTTCGCGTCCAACAGATAGCCGATCGCATGTGCGCTCTCGAGTGCCGGAACGATGCCTTCGAGCCGGGTCAGGGCTTCGAAGCCCGCGAGCGCCTGCGCATCCCCGATCCAGTCGTAGTCGACGCGGCCGCGGTCGTGGAGATCGGCGTGCTCCGGGCCGACGCTGCAATAATCCAGTCCGGCCGAGATCGAATGCGTGCCGAGAATGTTGCCGCTCTCGTCCTGCAGCAGGTAGCTCTTGCTGCCCTGAAGCACGCCGACACTGCCGGCGGCGAAGCGCGCCGCGTGCCGGCCTGGCTCGATGCCGAGACCACCGGCTTCGATCCCCAGCATCCGCACGCTCGGCTCGTGCAAGAAGTCGTGGAACAACCCGATCGAGTTCGAGCCGCCGCCGACACACGCCACCAGCCAGTCGGGCAAGCGGCCCTCGCGCTCGACGATCTGGGCCCGCGTTTCGCGGCCGATGATCGCTTGAAAGTCGCGCACCATCGTCGGGTATGGGTGCGCGCCGAGGACCGAGCCGAGCACGTAGTGCGTGTCCGCCACGTTCGTCACCCAGTCGCGCATGGCCTCGCTGATCGCGTCCTTGAGCGTGCGGCTCCCTGTATCCACCGGCACCACGCGCGCTCCGAGCAACTGCATGCGGTGCACGTTGAGCGCCTGGCGTTCCATGTCGACGCGGCCCATGTAGACTTCGCAAGCCAGATCGAGCAACGCCGCCGCGGTCGCGGTGGCGACGCCGTGCTGCCCGGCGCCGGTTTCGGCGATCACGCGCCGCTTGTGCATGCGCTTGGCCAGCAGGCACTGCCCGACGGTGTTGTTGATCTTGTGCGCCCCGGTATGCGCGAGGTCTTCGCGTTTGAGATAGATGCGAGCGCCCACGCGCGCCGAGAGCCGGTCGGCGCGGTAGAGTGGCGTCGGCCGGCCGACGAAGTCCCGCAGCAACATCCCGAGCTCGGCGCCGAATGCGGCATCACGACAAGCGGCGTGGTAGGCGTCCTCGAGCTGCAGCAGCGGCTCGACCAAGGTCTCGGCGACGAAACGACCTCCATAGACACCGAACCAACCGCCGCTCATGTCCGGAGCCTCCCCAGGGCTTGCAGGAAGGCGCGCATGCGCGACGGATCCTTGATCCCCGGGGCGCTCTCCACCCCGCTCGAGACGTCGACCGCGAAGGGCCGGCAGGCGTCGACGAGTTCCCTCACGTTGTCCGCATTCAGTCCGCCGGACAGGATCACGCGTGCGCTGGGTGGCAGGCTCGCCGCGAGCCGGCGGATCTCACTCACCTCGAGACGCAGCCCCAGGCCGCCGCTCTGCTGCGCTTCGTTCTCTGCGTCCAGCAGCGCCGCGAAGACATTCGGCTCGAGCGGCAGGATCGCGCCTCCACGCGCGCTGGGTCTGCGCACCACGATGACGGGAACATCGAGCGTGCGGGCGAAATCTCGCGGCTCGTGTCCGTGCAGCTGCACCAGATCGAGACGCAAGCGGCGCACGAGATGGTTGATGTGCGTGGCCGCTTGATCCTGGAACACACCGACGCGCTGGGCCTCGCCGGTATCCAGGCCCTGCAACCACTCGCTGGCACGAGGGAGATCGAGACAGCGGCGACTGTCGGGAACGCAGACGAAACCCAGGTAGTCGACTCCCATGCGCACGGCCGCTTGCACGTCCTCGGGACGCGTCAAGCCGCAGAATTTGACGCGCACACGCTCGCTCATGGATGCAGTACCTCGTGCAGCAATGCCGCCGCCGCCGCGCCCGGGTCGGCGGCGCGCATGAGGGTGGTCCCGACGAGGATGCCGCGTGCGCCGGCATCGCGCAAGCGCCGCACGTCGTGGGCGTCGCGGATGCCGCTTTCGCTCACCAGGAGCAAATCTCGCGGCAGCTGCCGCAGGCACTCGAAGCTGTGCTCGAGCGTGACTTCGAAGGTCTGGAGGTTGCGATTGTTGATGCCGACGAGGATGCGTTGCGGGTCGCGCTCGGCCCGTCGCGCTTCGCGCCGCACCAACGCCGGCGTGTGCGCCTCGCACAGCACGTCCATGCCCAGCTCGAGCGCCAGCCGGCAGAGTTCCTCGGCGCGCCGGTCGTCGAGTGCTTCGGCGATGAGCAGCACGGCATCGGCGCCTGCGGCGCGCCCTTCCAGGATCTGCCACTCGTTGGTCAAGAAATCCTTCTGCAGCCGCGGCAGCCCCGAACAGGCGGCGAGGCCGAGGTTGGCGAGGTCGCCTTGGAAATGCCGGCTCTCGGTGAGGACGGAGAGTGCCGCGGCGCCCGCCGCCGCGAACGCCGTGCTCAAGGGTTCGACCGCGAAGCCGGATCGCAACACCCCCGCGGAGGGCGAGGCTTTCTTGAGCTCGGCGATGAGCCCGATGCCGCCCGGCGCCTGCTGCAGCGCGCGCGCGAAGCCGAGCGCGAGAGGTGCCGCGGCCGCGGCGCGCTCGATGGCGGCGAGCGACAGATGGCGCTCGCGCTCGCGCGCCGCCTCGCTCGCATCGGCGACGATCTGTTGCAGGATCATGTCGCCTCCGCCGCCGGCAAACGGCGCGCCGCCGTCACGATCGCATCGAGCTTCTGCTGCACGCGCCCGCTGTGCAACAACTCTCGCGCCGCGACGACGCCGGCGCCGACATCCGATGCGGCCCCGGTCAAGTACAGCGCGGCACCGGCGTTCAACGCCACGGCGTCGAGGCATGGCCCCGGCTCGCCACGCAGCACACTCCGCGCGATCGCGACGTTGGTGCTCAAGTCCCCGCCGGACAGGCTCGCGAGCCCAGATCGAGGCACCCCAAAGTCCTCGGGTCGCCAGACAGAATGCTGCAGCCGGCCATCTTGCAGCTCGACCACTGCGGTTGGCGCCGCCGTCGAGATTTCGTCCGTGCCATCTTCCCCGTGCACCACGAGCGCACGCTCGCATCCGAGATCGCGCAAGACCGTCGCAAACTGGATGGCGAGCTGGCCGTCGCAGAGACCGAGCAGCTGGTGCGTCGCGCCCGCAGGGTTGGTGAGCGGACCGAGGAGGTTGAACACCGTCCGCACGCCGAGCGCGCGCCGGGCGGAAGCCGCATGCCGCATCGCCGGATGATGCCGGGGGGCGAAGAGGAAACCAAAGCCCGTGTCCTGCAACAGGGTGGCGATCCCGTCGGGTCCGAGGTCGAGGCGCAGCCCGAGCGCTTCGAGCAGATCGGCGCTGCCGACGCGCCCCGAGGCCGAACGGTTGCCGTGTTTGGCGACGCGGACGCCGGCCGCGGCGGCGACCAACGCCGCCAAGGTCGAGATGTTGAGCGTGCCGGCTGCGTCGCCGCCGGTGCCACACGTGTCGAGGACGATTCCGGGAGGCGGCAGCACGCGCACTGCGCGTTCGCGCATGGCGCGCACGAAGCCGACGATCTCGTCCACCGTTTCGCCGCGCTGACGCAGCAAGACCAGCAGCGCCCCGATCTGCGCCTCGCTCGCCTCCCCGGCCATGATCGCACCCATGACGCGTGCCGCGCTTGGGGCGTCGAGACTCTTGCCGTCGAGAAGCGTTTGAATCGCCTGCTGCATCACGGCGGTTCAGACCCCGCACAGATCGAGGAAATTGCGCAGCAGATCCTTGCCATGTCGGGTCAGGATCGACTCGGGATGGAACTGCACGCCCCAGGTCTCGGCGCCCTTGACCTTGAGCCCCATGACCACGGCGTCGGAGGTGGCGCAGGTGACCTCGAGCGCTTCGGGCAGGCTCTCGCGTTCGACCACCAGGGAGTGGTAGCGCGTGGCGACGAAGGGGTTTTCGATGCCACGGAAGATGCCGCGTCCGTCGTGGATGATGCGCGAGGTCTTGCCATGCATCACCTGCGGTGCGCGCACGACGCGGCCGCCGAAGGCGATGCCGATGGCCTGATGCCCGAGGCAGACGCCGAGAATCGGCAATCGGCCGTGCAGGCGGCGGATCGCGTCGACGGCGATGCCGGCTTGTTCTGGCCTTCCCGGTCCAGGCGAAATCACCAGGCCGCGCGGAGCGAGCGCCCAAAGCCTCGCGACGCTGATCGCATCGTTGCGTTGCACCACGATTTCCGCCCCGAGCGAACCCAGGTACTGCACCAGGTTCCAGGTGAAGGAATCGTAATTGTCGAGAACCACGAGCGGACCGCGGCCACGGGCGCTTTTGGCGACGGTTTTGGCTACGGTTTTGGCGGTGGTTTTCTTGCTTCGGCGCGCCGTCATTCGAGCCCCAACTCCGCCATCTCGATGGCCGCCACCAAGGCCTGCGCTTTGCTGCGGGTTTCGTCGTACTCGAGGCGCGGATTGGAGTTGGCCACGATACCCGCACCCGCACCGATGCTGGCCTGGCCGTCACGGCAGAGAACGGTGCGGATGGCGATGCAGATATCCATGTTGCCATCGAAACCGAAATAGCCGACGCCGCCGGCGTAGACACCGCGCCGGCGCTTCTCCATGGCGTGGATCAGCTGCATGGCGCGCACTTTCGGCGCCCCGGACACGGTGCCGGCGGGAAAGCAGGCGCGCAGCACGTCGAAACAATTGATGCCGTCGCGTGCCAGTCCGCGCACGCCGGAGACGAGATGCATCACGTGCGAGTAGCGCTCGACGATCATGAGCTCCTCGGCGACGACGCTGCCGTACTGCGCGACGCGCCCGAGGTCGTTGCGCCCAAGGTCCACCAGCATGATGTGCTCGGCTCGTTCCTTGTCGCTCTGGCGCAGCTCTTCCTCGAGCCGCAGGTCGTCGACGCGCGTCGCGCCGCGCGGGCGCGTGCCGGCGATCGGACGCAGCTCGAGAACATCGTCTTCCTTGCGCACCAGCGCCTCCGGCGAGGCGCCGAGGACGACGTCGTTGCCGAAACGCAGGAAGTACATGTAGGGGCTCGGATTCATCTGGCGCAGCGCGCGGTAGACATCGAATGGATCGCTGGCGATGCGCGTCGACAGCTGGTGCGAGAGCACGATCTGGAATACGTCGCCCGCCAAGATGTGTTCCTGCGCCCGGCGCACGATGCGCTCGAAATCGGCTGCGGATGCCGTGCTGCTCCACACCGGCCGGTGCGCGGACTTGCGGCTCGTGTAGTGCGTCGGGGTGAAGCTGCGCAGGCGATCGACGATCTGGTCGATCTGCCGTGTCGCTTGCTTGTAGCTCTTGTCGGCGTCGTCGGTCACCGCGGCGTTCACCACGACCTTGATCGTGTGCGCGAGATTGTCGAACACGAGAAGCGGCCCAGTGATGAAGAACTGGGCGTCGGGCAGATCCCCCCGCTTCCCCTCCGGCAAGCCGATGCTGTCTTCGAGGAAGCGGGCGCATTCATAGCCCAAATAACCGACGGCGCCGCCGACGAAACGCGGCAAACCGGGAACCGGCACCGGCCGGTAACGGCGCAGGTACGCTTCGAGGCCGGTGATCGGGTCGCGCACGTTGCGTGTCTGCCGCGTGCCGCCGGACTCGATCACCATGCGGGTGCCTTGGCAGCTCAAGACGGCGGAAGGGGCGACACCGATGAAGGAGTAGCGGCCCCATTTCTCGCCGCCTTCGACGCTCTCCAACAGGAAGGCGTAGCGGCCGTCATCGAGCTTCTTGAAGGCGGAGACCGGCGTTTCGAGATCTCCCAGGATCTCGCGATACACGGGCACGAGATTGCCCTCGCGCGCTTTGCAGCGGAATTCTTCCAGCGTCGGAGTGTACGCGTGCACCCGGTGCGCCTCCACGCGCTCGTGGCCATGGGAAGGCAGAATAACAGCTTCAGGGTCGTGGTGCTTGGCGGCCGTGGCCCCAACCCAGCTTGCTGCACAAGGTGCGATAGAAGCTCTGCTCCTGTGTCACCACGAGTTGCAGATCGCTCGCTGCGGCTCGCACCAAGATGCTCTCGCCGCTGCGCATGGGCCACACCGGATGGCCATCCACGCTGATGTCCGCCTGATCCGACGGCGCGCGCACCAGACGAACCTCGACGCCCTCGTCGGCGCCCAGCACGAGCGGCCTGAGCGACAGCGTGTGCGCGCTGATGGGGGTGAGGATGACCGCGCGCAAACGCGGCGAGACGATGGGACCGCCGGCCGAAAGACTGTAAGCCGTGCTGCCGGAGGGCGTGGCCACGATCATGCCATCGGCGAGCGTGTGGCCGAGATCGACGCCGCCGGCGCGCAGCTCCACCGCCAGCACGCGGGCCGCGGGCCCGTGCAACACCACATCGTTGAGCGCGCGCACCGTGGCAACATGTTGCTCGCCGGATCGATGCTCGGCCTCGAGCAGCATGCGCGGATCCAAACGGTACTGGCCGGCGAGCAGACGGCTCACCGAGTCTTCGACTTGATCCTCGGGCGTGTCGGTGAGGAACCCCAGGCTGCCGAGATTGATGCCGAGCAGCGGGCGCAAGTCGCTGCCGAGGAGGCGCACGGCGGACAACAAGGTGCCGTCGCCACCGAGCGCCAGGACCACGTCGGCCGCATGCACGTCGTCGATGCAGGCGTAACCATCGAGCTGATGCGCGAAGTCGGAGCGCTCACGCAGCAACGCCGCGGCCGGCGCCCACAACAGCGCGCGATGCGGCGGCGGAATGCAGGCGCGCACGCGTTCCAGAACGCGCAGCGTGCTGGACTTGCGCGGGTTGACGACGAGAGCGAGATCCACGCTCCCCCTTCATGGGTGGCGCGTCGCAGCCGAGCTCGGCGTGGCGGGAATCGACCCCGGCTGGGGGACACCCAGCTCGGCACGCACCAGACGTGCGATGTGGACGGACGTGAGCCCGAGACGCTCGAGCTGGCGATCGCGCGGAGCTTGCTCGATGAACCGGTCCGGAATGGCCAACCGGCGCACGTGACCTTGCGACACGCGACGCTCCTCGCAAAGCTCCAGCACCGCGGCGCCGAATCCTGCCTGCAGTTGGTGTTCCTCCGCCACCACGACCAGCCGGTGTTGCTGCACGACGCGCAGCAGCAGCTCGGCGTCCAGAGGCTTGGCGAATCGCGCGTTGATCACCGTCGGCATGACGCCATCGATCTCGAGCTCGGCGGCGGCACGGAGACACCACTCGACGCTGGTGCCGTAGCCGACGAGGGCGACGTCTTCGCCGGCGCGCAACACCTGTGCCTTGCCCAAGGTCAGACGTTCGTAGCGCTCGCTCCCCGGCGCGCTCGGCGTGCTGCCGCGCGGGAAGCGCAGTGCGATCGGCCCGTCGTCGTACTGCAGCGCCGTGTACAGCATGTGACGCAGCTCGTCGGCATCGGCGGGCGCCATCAGCACCATGTTGGGAATGGTGCGCATGTAGGCGATGTCGAACACGCCGTGATGCGTCGGTCCGTCGTCGCCGACGAGGCCGGCGCGGTCGAGGACGAACACGACGTTCAGATTCTGCAGCGCCACATCGTGGATGAGCTGGTCGTAGGCGCGTTGCAGGAAGGTCGAGTAGATCGCCGCCACCGGCTTGAGCCCACGCGTCGCCAGCCCGCAGGCGAGCAACACCGCAGCTTGCTCGGCGATGCCGACATCGAAGAAGCGCTCGGGATACTTCTCGCCGAACAGCTTGGTCCCGGTGCCGCTCGGCATGGCGGCCGTGATCGCCACCACGCGCGGATCGCGTCCGCCGAGATCCGCGAGCGCGTCGCCGAACACCTTCGTCCAGGCCGGTGGACCGGGTTTCGCCGGCTTGACGACGCCGGTCACCTTGTCGAAGCTACCGAGCCCGTGGAAGACTTCCTGCTTCTCCTCGGCAAAGGCGTAGCCCTTGCCTTTGGTCGTCACCGCGTGCAGGAGTACCGGGCCTTTGAGCTTCTTCACGTGTCGCAACGCGTCGACGAGCACGCGCACATCGTGACCGTCGAACGGGCCGAAGTAACGCAGCCCCAATTCCTCGAACAGCATCCCGGGTGCGACCAGGTTCTTGACGCCCTCCTTGACGCGGCTCGCCAGATCCTGCGCCTTGTCACCACGCGGCATCTTGCCCAGCAGCTCCCAGACCTCGGCTTCGAACTTCGAGTACACACGGCTGGTGGTGACGCGCGTCAGATACTTCGAGATCGCGCCGACGTTCCTGGAGATCGACATCTCGTTGTCGTTGAGGATCACCAGCAGGTCGGTGCCGAGGTGTCCGATGTTGTTGATGGCTTCGTATGCCACCCCGCCGGTCATGCCGCCGTCGCCGACGATGGCGATGATGCGGAAGTCCTCGCCGCGCACGTCGCGCGCGATCGCCATTCCCAGCGCCGCACCGAGCGACGTGGACGCGTGCGCGACGCCGAAGGTGTCGTACGCGCTCTCGCTGCGCATCGGAAAGCCCGACAGTCCGCCTTCCTGGCGCAGGGTGTGGAAACGGTCGCGGCGGCCGGTGAGCAGCTTGTGACCATAGGCCTGGTGCCCCACGTCCCAGACGATCTGGTCGGTGGGTGCATCGAAGACATAATGCGTGGCGAGCGTGATCTCGACGGCGCCCAGGCTCGCACCCAGGTGACCGCCCTGGGTGCTGACGACGGAGACGATCTCGTGGCGAATTTCTTCGGCGAGCTGTTCCAATTGCTCGAAGCCGAGCGCTTTCAAGTCGCGCGGGCTGTCGATGCGATCCAAGATCCGTGCAGACAAGCAGAAGCCTCTATGATCGAGGAAACGCCGCGGAGCCGCCATCCACCCAGGCACCGCCACGGCGATGCCGCCCCCGCGCACCGGGCCCCACGGCACGGGAATCGGCGTATTATCCGTGCCTTCCGGGAAAGGGTCAAGCACAGGAGCGTCAGCAAAGGCGCGCACCGATCTGCTCAGCAAGGTCGCGCAAGGGGCCGCTCCGCGGCCAGCGCGCGAGGGCATCCCGGGCCGCGGCGATGTGCTTCTCGGCCCGCGCGCGCGAGGCAGGGACGCCATAGAGCGCGGGAAACGTGATCTTGCCGGCGGGCGTATCCTTGCCCGCCGACTTCCCGAGCTGCGTGGCGGACCCGGTGACATCGAGGATGTCGTCGACGATCTGAAAGGCGAGCCCCAGGTTCTGGCCGACATCGCCGAGCGTGGCACGCTCGTCGTCACTCGCGCCGGCCGTGATGCCGCCGCATACCATCGCCGCGCGGATCAGCGCCGCCGTCTTCGCGGCGTGAATGGCGTCCAGGAGATCGGGGTGCGGCGGCTGGTGCTCGCCCAGGAGATCCAGCATCTGCCCGCCGACCAGTTGCCGGTGGCTCGCGGCATCGGCGAGGACTCGGGCGCAAGCCACAGCGCGTTGCGGATCCGTCCACGCCGCCTCGAGCACCACTTCGAAAGCCAGCGCCAGCAACGCATCTCCCGCCAGCACCGCCGTGGCCTGGTCGAACTGCACGTGACAGGCGGGCTGGCCGCGCCGCCAGTCGTCGTCGTCCATGCAGGGCAGATCGTCGTGCACCAGCGAATAGGAATGCACGAGCTCGAAGGCGCAAGCCACGTCGAGCACCGGCTCGCGCTCTGTTTCGCTCAGCATGTCGTGCGTCCACAGCACGAGGAGCGGGCGCAGGCGCTTGCCGCCGCCGAGCACCGCATAGCGCATGGCGTCGAGCAGCCGCTCCGGCCCGCCTTGCAACAGAGCATCGAGCCGTGCTTCGACGCGCTCGCGGCTCTGCGTGGCCCGCTGCTCGAGGGTGCTCATGAGCCTTCCGGAGCCTCGAACGGCCGCGCTTCGGCGCTGCCGTCCTGGCGCTCGAGCAGCTGGTCGACGCGGACCCGTGCCTGCTCGAGGAGCTGCGTGCAACGATTGCCTAGAGCCAAGCCTTCCTCGAAGAGCACCAGTGCGCGGTCGAGCGCGAGCTCGGGCGATTCGAGCTCTTGCACGATCTGTTCGAGCCGCACCATCGCGGACTCGAAATCAGCGGCGTCGTCGGCGCTCATGCTTCCGACTCCAATCCGGCCCCGCCTGCGCCTTCGATGCGCGCCGGCGCCATGCCATCGGCAAATTGCAGGTGCAGGCGTTGCCGCGGCCGGGTGGCCGCCGCCCGTGTCACGACGTCGCCGCTCTGGGAATCGACGCAGTAGACGTAACCGCGCTCCAACACACCGCGCGGGCTGAGCGCCGACAGACGTCCGCGCGCCGCGTCCAAATTCGTCGCCAGCCGCTGCAGTCGCACGCCGAGCGCGCGTTGCAAGCGCTCCTGCCATGTGTCGAGGCTCTGCAGGTGCTGCGCGATCAGGAGCCGCGGCCGGCGAAATCCGTAGCTTTCGAGACTGCGTTGCAAGCGATGGCGTTCGATGTCGCTTCTCTTGCGCAGCGCGAGCGCCATGCGGCGCAGCGAGGCGGTCAATCCACGCCGCAGTTCCTCGCGCTGCGGCACCACCAGCGCCGCCGCCGCCGTGGGTGTCGCCGCGCGCGCGTCGGCGACGAAATCGGCGATGGTGAAGTCGGTCTCGTGGCCGACGGCGGAAACGACGGGAAGGCGCGATGCCGCGATGGCACGGGCGACCCTCTCCTCGTTGAAAGCCCACAGATCCTCGAGGCTGCCGCCGCCGCGGGCGAGGATGACGACATCGGCGACGTCGTTACGGCCGAGGAACTCGAGGGCGCGCACGATCTCGCCGGGCGCGCTCTCGCCCTGCACCGCCACCGGAACGATGCGGATGTGCAGCAACGGCCAGCGCAACGCGAGCGTCGCCACTAGGTCGCGCACCGCTGCCCCTGTCGGCGACGTGACGAGCGCCACCCGTCGCGGCAGCTGCGGCAGCGACCGCTTGCGCCGGGCGTCGAACAGGCCCTCGCGTTGCAGCTTGTCCTTGAGCTGACGAAAGGCGAGCTCGAGCGCACCGTGACCCACCGGGTGCAAAGTCCGCACCTGCATCTGGTACCGCCCCTGCGGCGCGTAGAGTCCCAGCCTGCCACGAACGCGCACGTGCAACCCTTGTTCCGGCTCGAAGCGCAATCTCGCCGCATCGCTGCGAAACAGGATGCACTGCAGTTGCGACTGCGCGTCCTTCAAGGTGAAATACCAGTGGCCCGAAGCTTGAGCGCGAACGTTGGAGATTTCGCCCTCGACGTCGACGTCGCCGAAGGCATCTTCGAGCAGTCGTTTGACGCGCTCGTTGATCTCGCTCACGCTGTAGACGGGGCTCGCCGGCGTGGCGGCGAACAGATCGGGCTGCACCATTCAGATCCTCTCGTTGCGGCGCCACGCGAGCGTGGTGTTGCGCATCAGCATCGCCACCGTCATCGGACCGACGCCGCCGGGCACCGGCGTGATCGCGCTCGCCACCAGCGAGGCGCTGGCGAAATCCACGTCGCCCACCAATTGTCCCGTCGGGGTGCGATGAATGCCCACATCGATGACGACCACGCCCGGCCGCAGCCACTCCCCGCGCACGAAACCGGCGCTGCCGGCGGCCGCGACGAGGATCTCCGCTTCGGCCAGCCGGGCCGGCACGTCGCGACTGCGCGTGTGCACGACGGTGACGGTGGCATTTCCGCCCGGCGCGCGTCGCAGCAACAGCAAAGCGAGTGGCTTGCCCACCAAGCTGCTCCTGCCGACGATGACGACACGCCGCCCCTCGATGGGAAGCTTGTAGCGCTGGAGCAGCTCCACCACGCCGGCTGGAGTGCAGGGCTGGAAGCCGCTCTTGTCTTCGGCCACGAGCTTGCCGAGATTCGTCGGATGCAGTCCGTCGACATCCTTGGCAGGGTCGAGGGACAGCAGCATTCCCCGCGCGTCGATTCCGGCGGGCAGCGGCAGTTGCAGCAAGATGCCGTCCACTGCCGGGTCCTCGTTCAATCGCTGCAGGACGCGCAGCACGTCGTCGGCACTGGCATTCACCGGCAGAGGTTCGAAGAAGGACCGGATCCCGCAGGTGGCACACGCCTTGAGCTTGTTGCGCACGTACACCCGGGAGGCTGGATCCTCGCCGACGAGGACGGCGGCGAGACCGGGCGGGCGCGCCCCTTGCGCGTTCGCGATCTCCGCGCGCAGTTCTTGCAGCAAGGTGTCGGCGAGCGAGCGTCCGTCGAGAGTGCGCGCGACCATGCTCCGTCCTTCAGGGTGGAAGGCCGGCGATCCCGAGCGCGAGACGACGAAGTCGAAGACTTGGAGGACGGGAGAAGAACTCCCCACCGCGCCGTGGATCGAGGCCTCTTTGAACCTGGTAACCAGGTGGGCACCGTCACGCTGCCTGCAGTCTCGATCCCTCAGGACCAAGACATCGAGCCGCGCTTCTGGTTCCCGTCATCGAGGTGTTGGCTCAAAAAAATATCGACCCACCTGCTGAGCAGGGAATTCTTCTCCAGTCAGTATATTCAACTGCCCGCAGCCGGAGCAAGACAAAGATCAAAGCGAGCGCGACAAGACTGCGGCGAGCGCATCCGCCTTGACCGTGACGTCCTCTTCCGTCTGCTGACGCTGGCGTCGTTCCTTGAACAGCTCGTCGGCAATGTTGATCGCCGCCAGGATCGCCACTTTGGTCGAGGACACCAGGCTCTGATTCTGCGCGATTTCCTGCATCTTGGCGTCGACGTAGACGGCGACCGTCTTGACGTAGTCGGCATCGGCGTCGGCGCGGATGTGGTATTCGCTGCCGAAGATCTCTACCCGCGTGGACTTGACTCGCTCCATGGCCGCTCCCGGTCGGAGCCCGAGATGCGGCCCTCGGGCTCGTGCGAAGACCGATCAGATCTCGAGCTCTTCGAACTTGGCCAACATCGTGTCGATGCGGCTGCGGATCTCCTCGCGGTCGCGCTCGTAGCGCGCCCATTCCTTCTCGCGTTCGCGCAGCAGGCGGCCTTCGTTCACGAGCTCCTGCTTTTCGGCACCCAAGTCGTCAGCGCGGCGCTCCAGCGCATGGCGGTCCTGCTGCAGCTGCGTCATCTCTTGTTCCAGGCGTTTGTTCTCCTGGCGCAGTCGCGCGATCACGTCGACCGTTTTTTGAATCCGTTCCTCGAGACGCGAAAGACTCTCCATGTGCAGAGGCGAAAGACTCTCTGTTTGCTCCACCAGTGTTCTCCTCCCTACCCGTGGCGGTTCAGGCGCGTCGTTGCACGCCGAGTTTCGCCGCCAAGTCCCGCACGATCGCTTCCATCCACGGATCCACCATGTCGTCGTGGAGAGTGCGCTCCGACGAACGAAAACGCAACCGCAGTCCGAGACTGCGCACGCCCTCGCCGAGTGACACATCCTCGAAGACGTCGAAGCACTGCACCGATTCGAGCGCCGCGCCGCCCGCGAGAGCGACGGCGGTTCGAACGTCGGCGTACGATACCGTGGGCGGCACCACGACCGACAAGTCCCGCTTCACGGCGGGAAATCGCGGCACGCCCTGGAACGTGCGCCTGAGCGGCAAGTGCTTCTCGAGCGCCGCGACATCGAGCTCCAGGACGTACACCGGAAGCTCGATCTCGAAGCGCCGCAGCACCTCGGAGCGCAGTGCGCCGCCGCCGCCGATAACGCCGTAACTGCCCGAAATCAAAAAGCTTGCGGCTTCATCGACGAACGGCTCAGTATAGCCACGGGTCCAGACGCTGTCAACGCCGAGATGTTCCAACAGCGCTTCGGCATCACCGCTCAAATCGAAGACATCGCACGGCCGTGTCGGCTCGCTCCACGATTCGGGGCGAGATGCGCCGCACAGGAGCGCCACCAGACGCTCCGGTTCTTGTGGCAGTCCATCGCTGCCGCCGGGCAGGTCGAGGAACACGCGGTCGATGCATGCCAGGCGCAAGCTGCTCGCATCGCGGTTGAGGTTGTGCTGCAGCACGCGCAGCATCCCCGGCAACAGCGTGGTGCGCATGGTGTCGAGCGCGGCGACGAGCGGATTGCGCAAGGTGACGAACCGCCGCCGCGTCTCGCCCGCCGGCAGCTCCAGCCGGTCGGGATCGCGGCGATCCATGAATGCGCTGGTGCGGATCTCGTAGTAACCGAGCCCGATCATGAGATCGCGCAATCGGCGCAGCAACAGCAGTCGCGGACTCGGACGCGGGTCGAGCGGCGCCGGCGGCACCATCGCGCTCGGGATGTTGTCGTAGCCGTGCATGCGCGCGACTTCTTCGATCAGGTCGATCTCGGCGTGCAGATCGCGCCGGAAGGACGGCACCTGCACCTCGATGTCCCCGCCGCTCGCCGTCGCCTGCAGATGCAGCCGCCGCAGCAACGCCGCGACGTTTTCGGCACCGAGCTGGACACCGATCAGCCGGTTGACTCGTTCCGAGCGCAAGCGCAACCGGCGCGGCGCCGGCTGGCGCGGATACACGTCCTCGCTGGTCTCTGTGACCTCGCCACCGGCCACCTCCAGCAACAAGTGCGTGACCCGATCCGCCACCCAGCGCACCGACTCGATGTCGATCTGGCGCTCGAAGCGATACGACGCATCGGTGTCGAGACCGAGCTTGCGACGACTGCTGCGCACCAGATCGGGACGGAAGTGCGCCACCTCGACGAAGAGATCGCGCGTCGAGTCCTGCACCGCGGTCGCCGCCCCGCCCATCACGCCCGCGAGCGCCACCGGCTGCGTGTCATCGGCGATCACCAGGATGTCCGGATCCAGGCGGCGCTCGACGCCGTCGAGCGTGCGCAAGGTCTCCCCGGCGCGGGCGCGGCGCACGACGACGCGCCCGCCACGCAACGTCCGCGCGTCGAACGCGTGCACCGGCTGTCCGGTCTCGAACAGCACGTAGTTGGTGACATCGACGACGTTGTTGATCGACACGAGACCCATCGCCGCGAGCCGCGCTTGCAACCATGCCGGCGAGGCTCCCACTTTCACGTTGCGCAGGATGCGCCCGAAATAGCGGCCG
Organism: Candidatus Krumholzibacteriia bacterium; assembly: GCA_035649435.1. Classification (GTDB taxonomy): domain Bacteria; phylum Krumholzibacteriota; class Krumholzibacteriia; genus DASRJW01. The sequence goes on from DASRJO010000072.1 coordinate 24,463, forward strand.
CAGTCGTCGGGTGATTCGATCACGACGTGCAACGGCGACGGCGGGCGTGTCCCCTTCGGCTCGCGCCAGATCGGGGGCAAGCGCAGCGGCTCGGCGTAGAGGGCGGCGACCTCGCGCGCCACACCGAGCAGACCCAAGCAGTCCGGGCGGTTCGGCGTGATCTCGGCTTCCAGCACCGGATCGGCGCCGGCTCGAAACGGCGTGCCGCTCACGAGAGCGTCGTCGAGCTCGAGGATGCCTCCCGATTCCTCCCCCAAGCCGAGCTCGCGCGCCGAGCAGATCATGCCTTCGGAGGCCTCGCCGCGGATCTTGGCGCGGCGGATTTCCACGTCTCCAGGCAGCCGGGCGCCGACGCGCGCCACCGCCACCGTGAGGCCGGCACGCACGTTGGCCGCGCCGCACACGATCCCCAGCTCCTCGCCCCCGACGTCGACACGACAGAGGCGAAGCCGGTCGGCGTTGGGATGCTGCCGCGCGTCCAACACCTTGCCGATGAATACCCCGCTCCACTCGGTCGCCGGCGCATGCACGGCTTCGATCTTCGTCCCCAGCATGGTGAGGTCGCGTGCCAGCGAGTGCGCATCGGTGCCGAAGCTGACGTACTCGCGCAACCACTCGAGCGGAACGCGCATGGAACTCCTCAGAACTGCGCCAGGAAGCGCACGTCGTTCTCGAGCAACAGGCGCAGATCGTCGATGCCGTGCTTGAGCATGGCGATGCGATCCACCCCCATGCCGAAGGCGAAGCCCGTGACCTGCTCGGGGTCGTAGCCGGCGGCGGTGAAGACGTTGGGATGCACCATGCCGGCTCCCATGATCTCGATCCAGCCGGAGCCGCCGCACAGCTTGCAGCCGCGCCCGGCACAGGCGAAGCACGTCATGTCGACGTCGACGCTGGGTTCGGTGAACGGAAAGTAATGCGGCTTGAACCGAACGCGCGTCTCGTCCCCGAACATGCGACGGCTGAAGTAGGCGATGGTCGCCTTGAGGTCGACCATCGACACGGCCTTGTCGACGTACAGGCCCTCGAGCTGGTGGAACTCCGCCGCATGCGTGGCATCGATCTGCTCGTTGCGGTACACGCGCCCCGGGACCACGACGCGCACTGGCGGCGGCTGCGACCGCATGATGCGCACCTGCGTGGGCGAGGTCTGCGTGCGCAGCAACAAGCGATCGTCGACGTAGAACGTGTCCTGCAGGTCGCGCGCCGGATGGTTGGGCGGGAAGTTGAGCGCGGCGAAGTTGTATTCCTCGAGCTCGACCTCGGGGCCGCTCGCCACCGAGAAACCGAGACCGACGAAGATCGACTGCATTTCGTCGAGAACCTGGCTCAAGATGTGGGCGCGGCCCACCCACGGCCGGCGCCCCGGCAGCGAGGCGTCGACGGTGCGCACGACAGTCGCGCGCTCGGCCGGCGCCGCGCCGTCATGCAATGCCTGCAATACCTGCTTGAACGCATTGAGGAGCTGCCCGAGCTCACGGCGCTCGCTCGGGTCCGCGCTCGCGAGAGCGGCGAAGAGCTCCGCCACGGTGCCCTTGCGCCCGAGCCAGCGCACTCGCCAACCCTCCAGCAGAGCGGGAGAAGTGGCAGCGGCGAACTCCGCGCGCGCCGCGGCCAGGCCGCGGGCAATGCGCTCGCGCAGAGACTCCGGCGCCGCGCTCACGGCTTCAGCTCTGGGCTTGTTTGGCGGTTTCGACCAGCTTCTGGAATGCCTCGGCGTCGTTCACTGCCATCTCGGCCAGGACCTTGCGGTTGACCTCGATGTTGGACTGCCGCAGGAGGCTCATGAAGCTGTTGTAGGACAAACCATTCAGACGCGCCGCCGCGTTGATGCGCATGATCCACAGCTGGCGGAAATCGCGCTTGCGCGCACGCCGGTCGCGGTAGGCGTAGTTGAGACCGCGCTCGACCGCTTCCTTCGCGATGCGGTACAGGCGGCTCTTGGCACCGTAATAACCCTCGGCCTGCTTGAGCAGCTTACGGTGGCGCGCACGCGCCGCGACATTGTTGGTCGCACGTGGCATGTCTGCACTCCCGTGGACTAGTTGTTGAGAAGCGCCTTCAACCGCTTCTCTTCTTCGGGCGCGATGAGCTGCGAACCACGCAGTCGTCGCTTCTGCTTGCGCGACTTGGAACTGAGCAAATGGCTATGGTAGGCCTTCTTGCGCTTCAGGCGGCCGCTGGCGGTGCGACGCACCCGCTTCGCCAGGCCGCGATGTGTCTTCATCTTCGGCACCGGAGATCCTCCCTCAGGTCGACTCGGTCGCCGGTCGATCCGAGCTCGCCGCCGCGCTGGGCTGGCGTTTGGACGCTTTGCCCTTGCTCGTCGCGACCGGCATGAGCAGCAGCACCATGTTGCGGCCTTCCTGTCGCGGCGGCGCTTCGACTTTGCCGACGTCCTCGAGGTCCGTCGCCAGCTGATCGAGGAGGCTGCGCCCGAGGTCGAGGTGCGCCATCTCGCGGCCTCGGAACATGAGCGTGATCTTCACCTTGTCCCCTTGGGACAAGAACTCCTCGATGTGCCGCTTCTTGAATTCGTAGTCGTGGGTCTCGATCTTCGGCCGCATCTTGATTTCTTTGACCACGACTTGATGCTGGCGCTTGCGCGCCACTTTGGCCTTCTTGGCCTGTTCGTATTTCCACTTCCCGAAGTCGACGATGCGACAGACGGGCGGCCTCTCGGTCGGCGCGACCTCCACCAGATCGAGCCCGAGCTCCTTCGCTTTGGCCAGAGCATCGCGCGTCTGCAACACGCCGAGCTGTTGGCCGTCCTCGAGGATGACCCGCACCTCGCGTACGCCGATGCGCTCGTTGATGCGTGGCCCCCGCTCGCGGCTGGGAGCGCGCTCGCGAATCATCGACCTCCTCGACCGGCGACGGTGCGGACCGTCCACCGGAAAATAAAAAAGGTAGGCAACATGTCACCTACCCCATGCGGTCCGAGACCGACTTGGGCTCCGTGGGAGACCCGGCAAGCTGCCGCCGAGCGGCGCCGCCGGGTGGAAGGTGACCCTTCGCTTGCCCGGTTTTCGAACGGTGAGGAATACCGTGCCGGCGGCCAGGCTGTCAAGACCTGCCTCGTGGCGTCCGCGGGAAGCCCTGGGGTAGGATCGCGCCTGGCCGAGAAATCCCGGGCGGAGATCCAGATTCACGAAGGGAGGACACATGGCGCGTCTCGACGCCGATCCCGATCGCCAGTCCGATCCGCTGTATCGCCGGCGTCACAGCCTGGCGCACGTGCTCGCCCATGCCGTCCTCGAGTTGCGCCCCGGCACCCGGCTCGGCTTCGGTCCCCCGGTGGACGACGGCTTCTACTACGATTTCCTCTTTGCCGAGCCTCTCGATGACGCGTCGCTACGCGAGATCGAAAAGCGCATGCGCAAGATCCTGGCACGCCGGCTGCGCTTCGAGCGCGAGGAGCATGACTTCGCCGCCGGCGTGCGCTTGCTCGAGGAACTGGAGCAGCCGTTCAAGGTCGAATACGCTCACGATCTGCACACCGTCCAAGGCGTCGAGCGCCTGAGTTTCTATCGCAGCGGCACCTTCGTCGACATGTGCGAGGGACCGCACGTCGAGTCGACCAGCGAGATTCCTCCGGACTCGTTCAAGCTCGACAGCATCGCCGGCGCCTATTGGCGCGGCAGCGAAAAAAACCCGATGATGACGCGCATCTACGGCCTCGCCTTCGCCGATCACGAGGAGCTGACGCAGTTCCTCGCGCGGCGCGAGCTGGCCCGCCAGCGCGATCACCGCAAGCTCGGCGCGGAGCTCGAGATCTTCATGGTCAGCGACGACATCGGCCGCGGCCTGCCGCTGTGGCTGCCGAACGGCACGGTGCTGCGCGACGAGCTCGAGTCCCTGGCGCGCGAGATGGAATTCCGCGCCGGTTACCAGCGCGTGGCGACACCGCACATCAGCAAGGGTCGCCTGTATGAAACCAGCGGCCATCTGCCGTATTACGCCGAGTCCATGTTCCCGCCGATGCAGCTCGAAGACGAGGAGCCGTATTACCTCAAGCCGATGAACTGCCCGCATCACCACACGATCTATGGCGCGCGGCCGCGGAGCTATCGCGAGCTGCCGCTGCGCCTGGCGGAGTACGGCGACGTCTACCGCTACGAGAAGAGCGGCCAGCTGGCGGGGCTGCTGCGCGTGCGCGGCATGAGCATGAACGATGCGCATATCTATTGCACCAGCGAGCAAGTGCACGGCGAGTTCCGCGCCGTCATCGAATTGCACCGCACGTACTACGAGATGTTCCGGTTGCGCGACTTCTGGATGCGGTTGTCGCTGCACTCCCCCGACAAGGAGAAGTTCGTCAGCTCCGAGGAACGTTGGACTGTCGCCGAAGAGATGGTGCGGGAGGTGTTGCGCGAGCTCGCCCTCCCCTTCCAGGAACATGTGGGCGAGGCCGCCTTCTATGGCCCCAAAGTCGATTACCAGGTGACGAATGTCATCGGCCGCGAGGAAACGGCGAGCACCGGGCAGCTCGACTTCGTCGGCCCCGAACGTTTCGGGCTCGAGTACGTGGCGTCGGACGGCTCGCGCCAGCGCCCCTGGATCATCCATCGCGCTCCGCTCGGCACCCACGAGCGCTTCATCGCCCTTCTGCTCGAGCATTTGGGCGGAGCCTTCCCGACCTGGATGGCGCCGGTGCAGGTGGCGATCATCCCGGTGTCCATGGGCGATGCCTTCCTCGACTTCGCGCGCAAGCTGAAGCACGAGTTGCACGACGAGCTCTTCCGCGTGCGTCTCGAGGACGGCCAGGACAGTTTTGGCAAGAAGATCCGCAGCGCCGAAACGCAGAAGGTGCCCAATCTCTTCATCGTGGGCCAGAAGGAGCTGGAAGCCGATGCGGTGACATGGCGACGGCATGGCCACAAAGACCATCAACCCTTCGTGCCGACCACAGCGGCAGTCGAGGGCTTGAAGCAGATGCGCGCCCAGCGGCTGATGGATTGTTTCGCGGACGTCGAGGTTCCTGTATGGTCGAGCCGGTGATGCGTATGCGCGGGATTCTCTTCGCAGTGGCTTGGCTGCTGTCGTTTGCCAGCGCCTCGGCCCAGCCCGGCGGAACTCCGCCCCCGACGTCGAATCTCGTCGTCCTCGAGGGCGGGCCGTTCGCGCAGCCGTTAGCGCTCACGCACGCCGGCGTCGGCACCCCTCCCGAGCGTGGCGATGGTGCCCAAGCTGCGGCCGACTCGGCTCTCGCTGCCCTGCGCGCTGGCGCCTCGGCGCTCGACGCCAGCATCGCCGGCACGGTCGAGATGGAGGACGATCCGCGTTACAACGCCGGCACCGGCGCCAACATTCGCCTCGATGGCAGAACCATCCAGATGGATGCGGCGCTCATGACCAGCGATGGGCGCTTTGCCGCCGTGGCGGTCATCGAGCGTGTGCGCAATCCAATTCGCGTCGTGCGCAAGGTTCTCGACACGCCGCACCTTTTGCTCGCCGGCGATGGCGCGACACGATTCGCTCACCGGATGGGGTTCGAAGATGTCGTGCCCACTTGTCCGGAAGCGGAGGCCAAGTACACGACGCGCCTGAAACAGGTCCGTGAGGCGCTAGGTCGTCCCGGCAGCGGCGAGTTCGACTGGCCGGCGCATTGGAATTTCCCGAATCCGCTCCCCGAATCGCTGCACGATCTCGCGCGCGAAGGCGATACCGTCGGAACGCTGACGCGCGACCGCAATGGACACTACGCGGCCACGCTTTCCACCGGCGGCACGTCCATCACTCTCTACGGACGTGTCGGAGACGTCCCCGTCTACGGCGCGGGCCTCTTTGCCGGCACGCACGGCGCCGTGGCATGCACCGGGCATGGCGAGGAGATCGTGCGCCAAGCCACGGCGCGGAGCGTCTACATCGCCCTTTCCCAAGGGATTCCAGCGCGCGACGCTGCCGCCACCGCCGCGCGGGCTTTTCCTCCCGCGAGCGACATCGGAATCATCGTGCTGGCAAACGATGGGTGGGCCGTTGCGGCGAACCGCACGATGGCTTTCGGTCTCGCCGGACCCGCCGCACCCAAGGATCCGTCCAAAGCCCCGCGCACCAAGTAGCCGATCGCTGCAGTCGATCGCCCGCTGGATCCATCCGCGCTGGTTCGCCAAGCGGGCTCCGTGCCCTGCAAATCAGTCCGGCGCACCCGATTCTCAATCGGCGTAGTGGAAATCTGCATTTGTCATCTCACCAGCACTTTGCGCCGATAATCTCATCTCGTTTCTCCACCACGTTGCGAGCCCCCAGTCTCCGATTCGGCAGAGGACCTCGAGCGGCGCCTTGCCCCTGAACCGCGCCAAGGTCCCGTGCTCGCCCTGCTGGTGATGGAATTCACAGAGCACGAGCAGATTCCCCGGCTCCTCGCCGCCCTGGTGACCGCGGTAGTGAATGTGGTGCACCTGCAGATT